>JAZNZR010000086.1:0-5114 GCA_045595025.1 Oscillospiraceae bacterium
GACCGCTTGGCCTCCGACTTGCGGCTGCTCCATCACCATCTCTGGTGTGGACTAAGGAGGGAAAGAACATGAGAAAGTTTTTTGCATTGCTCTTGACTCTTGCACTGCTTCTGGCTCTGGCGGCCTGCGGCGGTGGTGATACCCCCGGCGAATCCACCGCTCCCAATCAATCTGCCGCCGATCCCGGCAAGCAAGCCACCGAAACCACCGAGACCCAGCCTCAGGAAGTGCAGGACACTCCCTTCGGCGAATACCTCTCCGAGGAGGAGATCCTGGCCATGCTGGAAAGCGGCGACATGACCTACTGGATGTCCGTTGACCCTGCACTTCCGGAAGAACCTGTAGATACCGGCGGCGATGAGCCTTACTCCGGCTTCTCCAATTCTATAACCTTCACCGATGGCGGCAGCGCCGAGGGTGTGGAATACCCGGATTTTATGGAGCAGCTTTCCCCGGAGATGCAGGCACAATGGGCAGAAATGGAGCAGGAGCTGACCGACCCGGAAATGATGGAAATGTTTGAGGGTATGGAGTAAGGAGGAGGTCGTTCCGTAGCAAACAGGAGGAAATGATATGAAACGAACCATTGATGAACTGTCGGTTCAGCTTTATCCCAATCTGCCCAAATAACAGTCCCTTCTGTACGCAGGCAAGACTGCACAAGACCTGCATTTTCACCGAAATTCCATAAAATCTATCGACGAACGCCCCCTGACCTGCTATAATACCCTTAAAATGCAGGTTCAGGGGGCCATAATTTATGAGCAATCAACCGAAAAAAGCGCCATGCAGTATTGCTCTATTGGCTCATGTGGACGCGGGAAAGACCACACTCAGCGAGGCTGTGCTTTACTCCGCGGGAAAAATAAAAACCCCCGGAAGGGTTGACCACGGCAACACGGCTATGGATACCCACGCTCTTGAAAGAGAGCGAGGAATTAGCATCTTTTCCAGCCAGTCCTCCTTCTGCCGGGGAGACAGAGAGTTTTTCCTGCTGGACACCCCGGGACATGTGGACTTCTCTGCGGAGATGGAGAGAACTTTGCAGGTGCTGGACTGCGCCGTGCTTGTTATAAGCGGTACGGACGGAGTGCAGGCCCACACGGAAACCCTTTGGAGGCTTATCCGCAGCTATAAACTGCCCTGCTTTATCTTTGTCACAAAAATGGACCTTGCGGGAGCGAAGCGCAGTGCCGTAATGGATGACCTGCGCACCCATCTGGGGGATAAATGCATGGATTTCACCGTGCTGCCCGATGGGGAAGAGCTTGCAATGTGCAGCGAGGCGCTCCTTGAAAAATATATGGAAAGCGGATGCGTAACGGAGGAGGACATAAGAGAACTGGTGGTCTCCGCCGCCCTTGTGCCCTGCTTTTTCGGCTCGGGGCTGAGGCATAGCGGTATAGAGGAGTTTTTGAGCGCTCTTGAAAAGTATGCGCCACGCAAAAGCTATTCCGATGATTTCGGAGCAAGGGTTTTTAAAATAAGCCGGGACGGACAGGGAAACCGCATCAGTTTTCTGAAGGTCACAGGCGGAGAACTGAAGGTAAGGACTTCCCTCAAATATCGGGTCAAGGGCGAGGAACTTGAGGAGAAGATAAACCAGATTCGCCTTTATTCCGGCGCAAAATATGAAAGCTGCGACAGTGTGTCCGCTGGCGGAGTATGCGCAGTGCTGGGGCTCAGCAAGAGCTTCCCGGGAATGGGGCTTGGTGCGGAAAAGGGGGAGGTTCAGCCTCTTCTTACTCCCGTGCTGAGCTATCAGCTCCGTCTGAGCCCGGGTACTGACCCAATGCTGGCGCTGCCCAAGCTGAAGCAGCTGGAGGAGGAAGACCCTCTTCTGCGTCTGCGCTGGGACAGCAGAAACAGAGAAATCTATGTTGAGCTTATGGGCGAGATGCAGACGGAGATACTGAAAAGTCTTATCCTTGAGCGTTTCGATATGGCGGTGGAGCTCTCCGAAGGCCGAATTATGTATAAGGAAACGATTGCCTCCCCGGTGGAGGGCGTGGGACATTTTGAGCCCTTGCGCCACTATGCCGAGTGCCATCTCTCGCTGGAGCCTCTGCCGGAGGGCAGCGGGCTGCAGTTTGCCTCCGCCTGCCATCAGGATGTGTTGGATGTGAACTGGCAAAGACTTATCCTCACTCATCTTGAGGAAAAACAGCATCTGGGCGTGCTGACGGGCTCACCCATAACGGATATGAAAATCACCCTTATAGCGGGACGTGCTCACCTTAAGCACACTGAAGGTGGGGACTTCCGTCAGGCCACCTACAGAGCTGTGCGTCAGGGTCTTATGAGTGCCGAAAGCGTTCTTCTGGAGCCTTGGTATGCATTTCGAATAGAACTGCCCCCCGCCCATATAGGCAGAGCCATAAGCGATGTGCGCTCTATGTACGGCATTTTTGATTCCCCCACGGACGCAGGAGATATGATGGCGCTGGAGGGCAGCGCTCCCGTTGCCACTATGAGAGGCTATGCCCAAAGCCTTGCCGCTTACACCGGCGGACGGGGCAGGCTTTCCTGCAGGCTGGAGGGTTATAAAATCTGCCATAACAGCGGCGAGGTGATAGAACAAATCGGCTATGATCCGGAAAGCGACACGGAAAATACTCCTGACTCGGTTTTCTGCGCCCATGGCGCGGGCTTCAATGTGAAGTGGAACGAAGTGAGAGAGTATATGCATATTGATACGGGCTTTGGAAAAGCGGAGGCTCAGGCGGAGGTCCGTCCCAGAGTCAATATGCGCAATCTGAGCATAGACGATAAGGAGCTGGAGGCAATCATGGATAGGGAATTCGGTCCCATCCGCCGCCCCCAATACAGCTCAGCCAAAAGCAGCGGAAGCACCATTGCTCCCAAAGGCGAGAGCGCGGTGAAGAAAAAAGAATTTCTCATTGTTGACGGATATAATGTTATCCACGGCTGGGATGACCTGAAGGCTCTTGCGGAGGAGGATCTGGATACCGCCCGCCACCGCCTTATGGATATTCTTTCCAACTATCGGGGCTTTACCGGTGCTGAGCTTGTGCTGGTCTTCGATGCCTATAAAATCCGGGGCAACCCGGGGAGCAAGTTCGATTACCACAGCATACATGTTGTGTATACCGCCGACGGCGAGACAGCCGATGCATATATTGAAAAGCTGGCTCATGACATAGGCAAAAACTACTCCGTGAGAGTTGTCACCTCCGATAACCTTATCCGGGTCTCCGCTATGCGAAGCGGTGTGCTGCGCACATCCGTATCCGAGTTTGAAAACGAGGTGGACTGGGTGTATATGCAGATAAGCGAAGTTATGAAGAAAAGCGGAAGAAAAAGCCATCTCAGCTCCATAAACTTTGAAGGGGGCGGCAACGGTGTCTGAAGAGCTTATAAAGCGGGCGGAGGATCTGCGCTACCGCTGTGAGAGAAGCTGCAGCGTCACCAACAGCCTTTTTCTCACCCCCGCAGAGCAGTATGCCATCTCCAAATGGGCTTCCCGCGCCGCCGACTGCAAAATGATTTTCCGGGGCGGCACCGGGGATAGCGAGAGAAATGCCGCCTTCTTTCTGCCTTTTTATATGGATGAGGCGGATTTTGATGAGAGCGAGTTTATCCGCTGCATCAAGGTAACCGCCGGCTTCGGCCAGCCGGGTCACCGGGACTATATGGGCGCGGTGTTGGGTCTTGGTATCAAGCGTGAGTGGTTGGGGGATATCCTCGTGAACGAGGGCACAGCTCATATTTTCTGTCTGAACAGCGTGGCGGAGCATCTTCTTGCCAGCCTTGACAAGGTGGGGCGCTACGGAGTCAAGACCAAGGAGATTGCTCTTTCCGAAGCTCCCGCACCAAAAAGAGAGGTAAAGGAAGTCACCTTCTCCGTAATGAGCCTGAGGCTGGACGCTGTGGCGGCGGGAATGTTTAATCTCAGCCGCACATCCGCGGCGGCAATGATAGCCGCAGGCGAAGTTAGCCTTAATTACAGCGAGTGCCTCAAGTGCGATGCGCAGGTAGAGCCGGGGGACATAATTTCCCTTCGCGGCCACGGCAAGGGAAGCCTTGCCTCGATCGGAGGACAGAGCCGAAAGGGCAGAACCTTTGTCACGGCGGAAATAAGAAAATAAAACCCACGAGTTCAACTGAACCCGTGGGTTTTGGTATGTTGCGTTAGCCTCTGCAACTTTACGGGGAGAAATCCACGTGGCGTCGAACAGACGCCTCTATGCAGCAGCGTCCTGAGCGGAAGGCGAGGAACGCACTCTAAGGTTTGGACTTTAATTATGTGGCACTATGCCGTTTTCTGCTGAGCATTGAGGGTGTTTCCAAAGAGGGGGCTTGTACCCCTCTTTGGTGGACTTTTCTTTCCATATTCTTTTCGGACATACGAAAAGAATATGGCCGTCGGAGACAAACCTCTCAGTCTGCTTCGCAGACAGCTCTCCTCTTAGGAGAGCCAAGGGGACGACACGGATTAAACCTCGCACGATTGGGCGAGTTGCAATAAGAAATTCAGCCCTTCACATATTCCTCGGGGAAAAGGTTGCCTGCACCAAGGATGCAGCCGGGGTCGAAGCAGCGCTTAACCGCCGCCATTTCCCGAACACCCTTTTCTCCGTAGAGAATTGGGAGGAATGCGGCCTTGTTCTTTCCGGTGCCGTGCTCGGCGCTGACCGTTCCGCCCATTGCAACGACCTCTTTTGCCCAATCCATAAACATTGCCTTACCCGCTGCCATATCTGCGGCCTCACGGGGCAGCACATTTACATGGACATGGTTGTTGCCGATATGACCCCAGATAGCAAACTGGAAGCCCTTTGCGGCAAGGTCACGGCGATACATTGCGAAAACATCCCGAAGATGCCTGTCAGGTACAGCCATATCGCTGCCAACCTTGGCGATTGCCTTGTCGGAGCGCTTTCGCAGGGCGATAAGGGCATTTACGCTTTCGGGTACCTTGTGGCGCAGCACAAGGAGCCTTTCTCTGTCGGGGAGGCTGTGGGCGGCCCATGTGTTGACACAGCTTTCTCCAAGGGCATCCATGCTCTCGCCGACGAAGCGGATGGCTCCTCTGGCGGAAGATTCGTCCTCTGCGTGGATTTCCACATATATCATGCATTCATAGCCCTCGG
>JAZNZR010000087.1:0-70840 GCA_045595025.1 Oscillospiraceae bacterium
ACTTTAAAGCTTGTTTTCAAGGATATAGCGAATCCAGCTTAGCTGCAGCGCAACGTCGGTGCCGGGGCGCACGGGCAGCCAAACATCGGCTTTTGCCGCATCGGGAGTAAATCTGGGGTCCACAACGACGGTTTTCACGCCTTTTGCGCGCAGGTCAACAACCATTCCTCCGCCGGATGCAGGGCAGGAATAGGAGGGGTCAGTGCCCCAAAGCACCAGAGCCTTTATCGGGGTGTCCTCAGGGAAATAGAGTTCAAGGGCATTGGAGTCCGCAATACTGGGGTCCATTCCGCCGTACATCATAGTGTAGGCCAAAACACGGGGCAGATAGCACTGGGCGCAGCCGGGCTCAAACCAGTTGGGAGTACCGAATATGTTGCAGAATCTTGCTATAGACCAAATCTCAGGGTTGCCGCCGCCACCGGTGGAGCAGAATACGGCCTCAGCGCCGTATTTCTCCCGGGTCTCCATCAGCTTGTCCGCAATGGTGTCCAGAGCCTCGTCCCAGGAAATGCGCTTCCACTGTCCGCTGCCTCTCTCCCCTACCCGCTTCATGGGGTATTTGTTGCGGTTGGGGTGGTAAAGAGCCTGAATTCCGGAAAGCCCCTTGGCGCAAAGGCGGCCTTTGCTCATAGGATCCTGCGGGTTTCCGCGAAGACCGATAACCCTTCCGTTCTTCACAGTTGCGATTGCACCGCAGTTAGCTATGCAGGCACGGCAGGCGGTTTTTATTTCCTTCACGCCCTCTTCGGCGCATTTTGCGCAGGGGCTTTCGCAAAGGAGCTTCTCTTCGCCCGCTGCGTCAATTCCGCCTATTTCGATGGCACTCAAATAATCCTTAAGCACAAAATTTTCTTTCATACTCTCCTCCTAGTTCTCATTCTCTGCGCTCACAGTGCCAATCCGTATGGACTCGATATGGCGCATCATTATGTCTTGGGCAAGAACCTCATCTCTCGCCTCTATGGCTGAAGCCAGAGATTTGTGGAACTCCAGCGACTCATAGTATTTCTCCGGGTGTCGTCCATAAGCCTTTTCGTAGAGGCCCATGTCCGTACCGGCTGCATGCATAATGTTCACAAACTGAATATAAAACCTGTTATGGGATGCCGCTGCCACGCGAAGGTGGAACAAATCGTCAAGCTCCAGCATCTCAGCAAGCAGCTTATCTCCCGCAATATAGGCAGGCACTGCCGCCTCCATCAGTTCAATCGCTTCCAGTATCGCCGAGATATCCTCAGACACCGCGTTGCGGGCGGCAAGTCTGGCGCTTGTTCCCTCCACCATTCCTCGGGTCTCAAAAAGGTCATCCGCAAGGCTTCGGTCAAGGGCAGTGTTCGTGCGCAGTATCTGTCCCAAAACCTGAAGGTTGGACTCGGCAATGTAGTTGCCCTCGCCGTGGCGTTTCTCCACGATCCCCATAAGGGAAAGGGCGCTGATCGCCTCCCTGAGGGGCACACGGGAAATGCCAAGCTGTTCAGCGAACTCCCGTTCTCCGGGAAGTCGGTCTCCCTGCTTCAGCTCTCCCCTCTCGATAAGCTCAAGAATGTGGTCAGCCACCTGTCGGCTGACGCTTGTTTTTTGTATCGTGTTCGGCATAAGCACCTCCACAGAAGTGTTGCTGGTATAGTGGTATTACCAGTATACCAATGTCGCTGTTTTGTGTCAAATATTTTTAGAGCATTTTTGCATGTCCAAATACAGATTTTTTTGTATTCCGCCCTCCCCCTGCCCTGCGCCTTGTTGAAAATCGGGCAAAATTTAAGGGAGCGGCATAAGCGCTGCCGCTCCCTTATAATTTAAGAAAATTATTAAATTTAGTATTGACATTTGTGGCTTTGTTTGCTAATATACCTCTTGCAGTCTGACCTGCGCAACAAAATATGGGGGTATAGCTCAGCTGGGAGAGCGCTTGAATGGCATTCAAGAGGTCAGCGGTTCGATCCCGCTTATCTCCACCAGAAACGCCTCAAAATCTTCGGATTTTGAAGCGTTTTCTTTTATTTTCCGCGGTTTTTCCATTTAAAAGTTCGGCTTTTCAGGGGTGGTTGCGCACCCCGCAACTTTTTGACCCAGAATTTACCCCGATTTGACCCAGATTAGGATGAAACACAGTGGAAAATTTGGCATAAAAAATGTGATTACTCGCCCTCCTCTGGGCTTTTTTCTTCCTCGAAAACCACAAATGTGTCGCTGAATCTGGCCACAGCATCCTTTTTAATAGGATCCTGCACATGGAGATAGTGCTGCGTCATGTCGATTTCGGCGTGACCTACGATACTTTTTATAGTCTCCAGATCTACTCCAAGTCCCTGTAGCTGAGAAACATAGGTGTGTCTGCAGCTGTGGGGCGTCAGCACCCTAACTCCTTCAACTTGGCGGATAGCCTCCTTGAACTGCCTCTGGAAGTAGGACGGGTTGCAGGGTTGATCCTTCACCCCTGCCTCCCAGATAAATTTGTCATCTGTCTCTCGCAGCCGTTTAGCACAATACTGAAGCTTGGGCGGTACCGGAATTCTGCGGTAGCTGTCCTTGGACTTAGGCGGGCCAATTGCCACGCCCCCCTTTATGCGAACAAGGGCTTGACGAATCTCGATAACCGAACCATCCTCCGCAATGTGCCTCGGTTCAAGGGCCAGTATTTCCTGAGACCTCATGCCGGTGCCAAGCATAAGTCGAATGCTCATCCCAATGCGATCCTGTGGCAATCTTGCCATAAGGAGTCTTATTTCCTCCGCGGAAAATGTCTCCTTTTCCTTGGGAGGGTTTAATGAACGCATTTTGTCTGCGTATCGCACAGGGTTTTTGTGGACGAGATCGTTGGCCTCGGCCTTATTGAAAATTTGGAACAGCATGCCGCGGCACTGAGCAACTCCAGAGTCCGAGCGACCTTCAGCACGCAGCCTTTTGAGAAACTGCTCAATGTGCATAGCCTTTACATCTCCAAGCTTCCACCGACCGAACTCATTCTTCAGTATTCGGAGAGTGTATCTGTAGCCCTCCTTGGTCGTGGCGCTGACATCTGTGTGGTTTTCAAACCATATGTCCGCCCATTGAGCAAAGGTATAGTTCTTGCTCATGTCAAGGCCAGCTTCCTTCCCTTTCAAATACTCCTTGACTCTGCTCTTCACCTCACTTTGAGTTTTACCATAAAAAGATATGACTCTGGGCCTTCCGTCATCCTGACGTCCATCCGTCATGCGACACTCCCAGCGTCCATCCGGTCTGCGGCGAAGGTTTCCTTCGCCGTTCATTCTTTTTGCCATGTTACTTTCCTTTCCTCCGGCAACAAAGGCTTTCGCCTTTTCAGGCTATCACAGCCTCTAAGAAATGTAAAATGTACGAAGCAATTATTAAGAGGAGATCTGTGCTTCCATCCACTCTTTAAATCTGTCCTTGGGAACTACCATACGCTTGCCGATGTGTATTGTGGGAAAGCCTTTTGCGTGCATGAGCGTGTAGGCGTTGGCCCGAGAGATACCTAACACCTGTGCCACCTGTACGGCGCACAGAGTCAGGGGAAGCTGATCATAGGATGTAAGACAACTTTTCATTCTTTACGCCCCTCCTTTTATTGCCGCCCGTTTTGATGCGGCTTTTCTTATTTTATTATTAAATACCGCAGGGCTAATTCCTACGCTTACAGCAAGGGCCCTGTCCACACTATTCAGAAATTCGTTGTCAGCCGTACCTACATAGGCAGAGAGGCTTTCTTTGTCAATGGTGAAAATCTGCTCCAACAGCAGCATCGAAACCTGTGTTAGACCGAATCTTGATCCTATTATTAAATGCGTGGGCTGACGGAGTTTCTTTATCTCGGTAGTTATAGCCGCCACTATGAGGGTTGGAGAATGTCGGTTGCCTGTATCGTTCTGGATCACCATGGCGGGGCGAAATCCGTGCATTACAGAACCTAGCTGGTTGCCGAAATCCACATAGTAGATATCACCCCTTCTTATTTGCGAAAACTTAATCTCGTCCATGTCAGCCCCTGCCTTCGTAGGTGCAGATTGAGAAATCATATCCCCATCGTGTCCTGCATAGATCACACTTGTCCATAGAGTCCTGAAGGGGATCGCTTCTATAAATCCTTCTCGTTGCAGAGTTGAAGAAGTGAGTTGCACAAAGTGGGCACAGGCAGATTTCAAAGCGGCTGGTGCGTCTTGTTGTGTTTCCCATAGTCACACCTCCGCCTCAACAGTAGAGACTGCAGCTGTCAAGCTGATCATCATATCTGCAGCAGCCGTTACATTTCTCAGCAAAATGAGCTTCCGCCTTGGGCCTTGCTATGATTCTACCTCGCTCTCTGGATACAACAAATATATCCTCACCATCAGGGTTAAAAGCATACAGCAGTTCGCTGGGTACGAGCAATATTATCTTTTTTCTTTTCATTGTGTTTCCTCCTTGAAACTATGTAGGCGCTTGTAACTTCAGCTAATGATCACTACTGCAGCTCATGGTCATTAGATCAGGTTGCAAACGCAAGGCCCGGTCCACCGGGCCTTGCAATTATCACATCGTCAGTCTGTCCATATCCCGTTCCTACCCCTGGATCTCAGCAGCGTTACCTTCCGTTGGCGCGCTCATTTCATGGCGTCACTTTGCCCGGAGGATGTATCCAATATGGCTGATCATTTAGTTTTTCACCGTTGGGTGAACTGACTGTTATTTTGTGTTCAGCTCCCAACCACGGGTTTAATTATAATTCCCCTTACATTAAATGTCCCGAGCAGCTGTGACCGATTTTCGCTTTTTATCGGTCAATTTTGACCGATTCTACCAAACGCAGGAAAATGCAGCTTGCGATGTTTTCGCGCCCTCGAATGTGCGTTTCACAATTCACATTCTTCACAATAGGCGCTTTAATTGGATGATCGTCACCTGTTTCCTGTTGGGAAATCACGAAAAGGCGACACCCGTGCTTGAACCTAGGTGTCGCCTTTTTTATCTTTTTCTATAATGGAACATTCTGTCTCGAAGTTAGAATGACATCACCTGATTTTCATCATGCGCGCAAACTTACTGGTGACGATTACTGCTATGGTAATGGAGATCACAGCAAATGCCACCAAAACGCTGATCCACCATTGTCCAGCTGTTTCGTGTTCCTCCTCTTCATTTTCTTCATCCAATGGTTGCACAATGTTGGTAGACACATCCATCTCCACCTTATGCTTTTCACCCTGACTGTCAGTATAGCTAATTACACAGCTGCCTTGAACTTCTCCGTAATCGCTTTTATGTCCGTTCATAGAAAGGCTGCCGACATATATCTCTATATTTCCAGTGCCCGCTTCATCTGGGGCAATATCTCCAAGAAATAGTGTAGAGGTAGGGATAAGGCCGTCACAGTTTATGGCTACACTAACATTCTGAAGAACACTTTTTCCTGTGTTAAAAACATTTATTGAAACAGGGACCTTTTCTCCGGCAACCATTTGTTCAGGTAGCTTTACCGGGTCGTACTCAATTTCCGCAGGCTGAACAATATGCACGAGAAAGTATCTGTTCTCGGCATACGAACCTCCGTATAGGTCAGCATACTCAAGTTTTACAAAGAAAGTCTGGTTCCCAGCTAACACTTCATTTGTTGCTCTTAGACAGAATGAAACGCTGGCAGTCTTTCCGCTGTCCAAATCTTCCATATGTATCACATTGTTGGTCTCAGCCGGAATGATACCTGTAACATCACTGCCATAGGAAAGAATGATGGATTTTGCCCGAAGAGAGCCAATATTCTCTATTTCTATATCCACTTTAAAGGTCTCTCCCCCGCCCACAGTGTCTGCACTGATATCACATGAGCGTATAAATAACTTGGGCGTTACTACTGCGGTTTTGCCTCCGCCACCCATATTCGGTGTTTCCATTACTGGGTCAGTGCCATCGTTTATCGTCACATATACAGTGAAGTCCTGCTTTATCTGGTTTCCAATAATATTTAGATAGCTAGCAGTAAGCTTAACTGCATATATACCGTTCAGTCTGCCGATATCAAGGGGGATATCAATCCGAAATAGATATACACCGTCTTCAAGCTTTTCTGTTTGGACGTAATTGCCAAACAGAAAAGGACTATCGTTTACGCTGCCTAAATCAACGGTTACTGTTACCTTGTCGTCAAAAGTGTCACCCAGCAAGGGCAATATTATCGTTACTATTCCGTCATGCAAGCTTGGAATGTAGCCTTGCTCATATGTTTTACCCATACCCTCATACAAGGTGGTGCTGTCGATTCTGAGCTGATCTGCGGCAGTATCCTGCTGTTCGGATGATGACGGCGTATTTGTGGATGAAGGAGGCTCAGTTGGTTCTGGCGAATCCGTAGGTGGGGGAGGTTCAGTTGGTTCCGTCGTATCTGTAGGGGCAGGGGATTCAGTCGGCTCTGGCGCATCTGTAGGTGCGAGACTCTCGGCGCTTTGCTGCTCCTCAGTTGAAATGGGAGTCTCATCCTTATTCTCTTCTGTCCCATCCGCGGCATAGACTGAAACGGTCAATGCAAGAATAACTACCGTTGCCAATATAAAGGCTAATACTCTCTTCATGCTATTTTTCCTCTCGTATCATGCGCATTATTCCGGCATCCATTTCGCATACCGTATCGCAAAGCTCATCAATATCTCCTTGATTATGGCTGGCAAGCAGTATGGTCTTCCCTTCCGCTTTAAGCCCTTTAATCAGTTCACGCATCTGCGCTACAGCATACTTGTCCAGCCCGTTGAAGGGTTCGTCCAATATAAGCAGCGAAGGATCTTCCATAATCGCCTGAGCAATACCCAGACGCTGACGCATCCCCAAAGAATACTTGCTGACCGGTTTCTTCATACGAGGATCAAGGCCAACACGCCTTATAGTCCGGCTTATTTCCTTCAAGCCAATTTTCTTATTGAGAGAAGCAAGTATTTCAAGGTTCTTCACGCCAGTAAGAGTGGGAAGAAAACCGGGAGTCTCTATGATAATGCCCAAATCGGGAGGAAAGTCCACGTCAACCCCCACCCGGTATCCATTTACGATTATACTACCCTCGGTTGGGATCAAGAAGCCGCACATACATTTCATCAAAACAGTTTTTCCGCTACCATTATTGCCAATAATCCCGTGGATTTTTCCTTTTTCAAAGCTTCTGTTGACATTTTGAAGGACCATATCCTCCCCAAAAGACTTTGAAACATTTTGCACCACAATAACAGTGTTTTCCATTATCAGCCCTCCGTTCCTGTGAAGTAAAAGTTGTATTTTCGTATAGCCCGAAGCGACAGGAAGCAGAACAGGACAATCAATGTAATGAAGATGAGGTAAGTCTGCCACATACGCGGAAGCTTGTCATACCCGAAGTTATGCATGTGATAGGTAGCGTGATTCAAAGGGGATATCCATCCCATAACAACATTCGCTTTGTAAATCAGTTCTGAGGGCATATCGAAAACGGTTTTGATTACCTGAGGGTTCAACATGATACCATATAGCGAGAATACAAACACGCTTATCACTCCGCCCATCGTACCGCATTTTAAATTGAATAGAAGCATGATTGATACCATTAGCAGCGAATACAAAAGCATTAGCAAAAAAATGGTCAATGTACACTCATAAGGTGTAGTCATTTCAAGAGTTTTGATAAGGGCAGGAAGCGCAACAGTCTCACCAGCTCCGGAATAGCCGAGAATTGCCGCCGTTTCAGACCACATATTTCCTACAAAGCTTTGCGCAGAGCAGACCATCGCAGTAGACAGTAGAACAAAGACAAGGTAGAAAAAGGTTGCCGACAGGACATAAACAATCTGGCCCATTATCCATATCTTGCGATCAATTCGCATCAAATAAAAAGGCGTGCCAGAGCTAATGAAAGGCATATCTGCGAACAATAATATTAAAAGCATAGAGGAAAGCAGGATTGAATTTGCATCTCCGAAAGTCCAGACAAACGGCTCCAAAAACTGCATGATGGACTGATACTCTCTGGAAAAACGAACAGCCTTATCAGAGAGCAGGAAGCACAGGATAAAGCAAAGACAAAAGGTTATGATAATTCGGCTGTTTTTGTGCCACTGCCGATAGTTATAAGCAGTGACTGCCAAAACATGCTTAAGTTTCATATCTGAGCCAGCCTCCTTTTGACGACGTTCCAAAAGCACAGCACCGCGATAATCGTTAGTTCGAATACAAATACAATTACGCTAATGTTTCCGAATACCCACATCTCAGAGGGATTAATCCACTCCTTTGGGTAAAATACATACAAATTATCGAAGTACCGCTCATAAAGGATGATATGTACATAGTAAAGAATAAAGGGGGAAGAATATGCCATGTATCGACTGCTTGTAATTGTTGCCAACAGCATCCCAATGATGGACCAAAAACCACCCGATACACCGCAAAGCAGTAGTTGACTGAATAATTCTGAAAGAGTGTCTGTAAGTTTTATTCCTTCTGCAGCCGCTTCCATGGGAGTAAGCACAAGTGCGGCCAGGAAGTATGCAAGGCAGGCTCCTATAATCAACACAGCGCCTCCCGAGAATATACACGCAATAGTTTTTCCCGCAATATAGGCGTTTGCTGAAGTTCGTGGAAGATATTCTTTTATAAATCCGGATTTGAAATCATTTACTACGGAAGCTGTAAAAGGGAGTGCAGCCATGATTGGCAGAGCCATAATCATTGTTTCTGATCTCAGCGATTCCATAATGCTTTTATGATGAAGGTTTGCTTCCAGCAAACCCGTCTCCCGCAAGGCTTTCATCAAATCTTGAACCGAGGACAGCAACAGAAGAACAATTACCGCGGCAACAGCCAATAAAAAGCTCCGTCCTGTAAGGGCCTGTCTCACGGAGGCAGATATTGTTTTTACCATAGATGTGCCCCCTCTCATAAGCATTATCTTACAAGATCTCTGCAGAATTGTCGTTACCAGAACATTACCGTTTTATTACTGAAAAACTGCAAAAGAGCAGCAACTTTTGTTGCTGCTCTAATTAGTTAATATCCAACATTCCGGTCAATGATCGTTCCATCTATGGCATTCACAGTAAGCATAACGGAATATTGCTTACCGGCATATACCATGTCCCGATACGTCTCATCCTCCACATCCATGTATTGCGTACCCCAAAAATCCCAGACAGGAACAAGAAGTCCTTCATCAAAGTTATCCTTGCTGCGAATTCGCATTAGGCTCAGACGAACATTGTCAATATCAATTTCCCTTATTAGCACAAAGCCACTTTTTTCATTAACTACTTTTTGGTCACTGTTTTTAACTATTATCATCTTTGCGAAGATGTCAGATATATCCGAGAAGCTCATAAGCTGGGTGTCCGCGGTTTGAATCTCTGGTTCACTATAGGGATTCGTCCATGAGAAATATACCACTCCATCTTTGTTTACATTGATTGTGACACGCTCATAAGCCCAGGTACCAATATAAGACTCATTTTCGGGAACTGCGGTGCCGTTGATGGCGGGGAGCATACAGATGAGGCCATCGGGTTCAATTTGATATCGGGGACAATGAGCTATTGGGAATCCGTTAACCGTACGGACAAATTCCATTTCATAACCAGTGTCAAAACCGACGCGGTCCTGAACCAACTCGGATTCGTAGGAGTTGAAGTAAACCACCGCCTTGATCTGGTCGCAGACAAAAGTTCCCATGCCGAGCCGTTCCATCAAAGCCTTACCCATTTCAAGGGCCGCATCCTCCGTCATGTTTACCTCGACACTTTCCGGCAGCTGGTCCACATACACGTCCTTGCAACCCATCAGATCGCCATAACCGTCCACATAGACAAGAGCTTCATCACCCTGCGCAGAACCGCTGCGAATGCTGACGTGCATTAGCTTGTTGTTAACCTCGGCGCATCCTTCGATTACATCACCCCAAAAGGAATCAGTCTGATATGTCGTAGGAGCAGGAGTGCGCTCCCCTTCATCGGGAGCTGTCCTTACAAGCTCTGCATAGTATTCTATAAGCCCAGGCAGTTCGTCTATTGTTCCGTCATGCTCCCATGGAATCTCGCCGCGTTGGATAGCCTGATAATGTTCCAGACGCTCCTGCGCCATCTGTCTGGTAAAACCTTGTTCCTGCCAAAGGGTGCTTCCGTCCAGAAAGACATCCAGTATTTTATCAGCATCAGCCTGGGAGAAAGGCTGCCTCTCAATTTTAGCTGTTGGAATTAAATCCGAATCGGGAAGTGTAATTGCAGCATCGGCGTGTACAACAACACAATCATCAACACCGCTCCAGTCTCCTGAAAACATTTCTGGTACCTCCAGAGACGAAAGCTGGGAAGAATTCTCCTTGCCGCTCTGTGCTATCTCAATCATCATTTCCTGATTCTTTTCCGTTACCACAGGAGTATCCGGTGTCTTATGGCATCCAGCCATAATCAGCATTACTGAAGCCATCAGTATTAAAACAGTTTTCTTTTTCATACATCTTTACCTCGTTTCTGCAGGATTGTCTAAATTATCTCTTAGCACCACAGAAAAGTCGTTACCAAAACATTACCGTTTTATTACTCTTGAAAGCGTATCCTAACTGTTGTTCCCATTCCTTCCGCGCTCTCCACTTCAAGCTTTGCATTATGTGCTTGAACTATTTCTTTTACAAGAGCAAGACCTAGGCCAACTCCGCCGAGCTTTTTGCTTCTCGACTTATCCACCATAAAAAAGGGTTCCGTGATGTGTTCCAAGGCATCGGGGGGAATTCCTTTTCCATTATCTGATACTTCAATCACATTTCCATGCGCTTTAACCGTCACTTGCTGCCCCCACTTGGAAGCCTTTGCAGCATTGTCAACAAGGTTAACAAGGGCTGACTGCAAAAGGTCTATGTCTCCATTGATTGTTTGAGTTTCACAACAAAAAGACAGATGTATGCCTTTTTCACAGAGGTTGGACTCAGTGCTCTCACGTACACGTTTCAATAACTCTTCAACAGAAAGCTCTGCAGTACGCATATCATGACTTGCGGTCAAAAGTCTCAGCATTTTTTGAACGAGCCGTTCAAGCCACTTGCCCTGCATTTCAATGTTGTGTAAAGCGTCAGCCTGTTCGTCTTCGCTCATATATGTATTCTGTAGGGTGTCGGTATTAAGCAAAATACCGGTTAGCGGTGTTTTAAACTCATGAGTAACAGCGCCGATAAAAAGTTGCTGGCGCTGCGCAGTAGCAACGAGGTCATCTACATGCTTCTGGACAGACTCTGCCATATAGTTGAAGTTAATCGCTAGGGAACCTATTTCATCCTGCGTGCTGATTTCTGCTCGCTCCGTATAATTGCCCGACGCAATACTGGCTGCAGTGGATTGCAACTCACGAAGCGGTGCCATTGAGCGGCGCACAAGAAGAATAATAAAACCCAAACCAATGATTGTGCAGATAAATCCAACTACCGCAAACCTCCATATCATTAAATGAATGCTGTCGTGTATTGGGCTTATATCTTCTGCCAAATATATATGGCATACTTGTCCCAGATGTTTCGCAACCATCGTTTGACTTCCAACGATAAAATACTCTTTCCCATTGATTTCCTCGGTATATTGCATCCTTTTTCCGCCAGCCTCAGGAATAAAATAGTCTTCAGGAGAAAATGAGAGCTGAGAATAAATTATTTCACCATTTACGATAAGTACAGCTGATGAATCTGCTAACTGAGAAAAGCAATAGTGCAGTAAGCTATGCACCACGGCTTCACCATCGCCATCCCCAGCATGTCGATTCATTTCCTGTGAAAATGAATATACAAGATTCTCCTGCCGTGCATAGGCTTGGTCATACGCCGAAGTCAACAGCGTGTCTTTAGTCATGCTAAGCAAAAGCGCAGAGCATATCACAACTATCACAATAAGCACCGCGCTGCATATCAGAGATACTTTATGCCACAACTTCATTTTTTTCTCTCCTCCAGACGGTATCCTGTTTTGGATATGGTGCGTATCTCGTCCATCAGTCCAAGCTTTTTTCGTATATTGGATACTCGGACATCTACGGTTCTTAAATCTCCGAAATAGTCCTCGCCCCATATCTCATTGAGGATACGGTCACGAGAAACCGTTCGGTTTTTGTTGCGCACAAGCACACACAGCACATCAAACTCCAGAGGCGTGAGCTCAATCGCTTCCCCCGCCTTTGTGAGCGTCCTGTTCTCCGCGTCAATGACCATATCCTGAAAACGGTACACCTGATTCAGTCGTCCCGTTCTTGCAAGCACCTTTTCAATGCGTACAAGCAGGGTGACAACTTCAAAGGGCTTTACTATATAGTCCTCTGCGCCATCCCGTAATCCGCGAACCTCAGACTCGCTATCTGTCTTGGCAGTCATGTAGATCACAGGGATATTGTATCTTTCCATATAGGAGAAAAGCTCAAAGCCATCCATGCCGGGAAGCATGATGTCAAGCAGGGCCAGATCAAAGGAATGGTCCTTCTCCAGATATTCTGCGGCCTTTCTGCCATCGTCAAAAACAAGGTAATCGTAACCAACGTATCTGAGATTGAGCGCAAGGGTGTCGGCTATGCCGCTGTCGTCCTCAACGATTAAAATTCTATTTGCTGCCATGTTTTCATCCTTCCTTTCGCCATGATTAATTATACCATAGTCTCAAAACAAAAAGATTACCGAAATATTACTGTTGTTAGTTTGCAAGTAGTCCTCTCACCATAGTAGTTATCGTGTCATAAACAACACGTCTGCTTTTTGAGTCCAATTTCTGATAATCCCGCTCTAAACCGCTACTCCTTCTTTCAAATCTCGGCGGCAACAAATCAGATACCGACACCTGCAAAACCTCTGCAGCACACAACAGTGCAGCTATGGGAACCGATGTTTTTCCGTTTTCAATTCGGTAGAGCGTACTGACGGCCATATCCATAGCCTCGGCTAAATCTTCCTGTGACATTCCTCGGCTCACCCGCTCGTCTCTAATACGGCTTCCCAAGTAGTAAATGTCCTGACTATAGTCCAAAGCCAATACGCCACCTCCCCTCAAGCAAAAATAACGCCTGGCGTTGCAGTACATTGCTACAGCAGCCGGCGTTATTTTTATTTTGATTCAGTTACCTGCTACAGCATCTAAATTGTAGCAGAAATTGGTCGGACTTTCAGTTTCAAAGCAATCGGTTTTTTGTCTGATTTGAGTCGGAAAAATGTCGGACTTTTGTCGTATCACCTCATGTGTATTTGTTCGAAAAAAGCTCCTCCAGTCTTGGGATTTCAGTACCCCACAGCACGACCCCGAACACCATGATAGCTTCCTTTTTGCGGTCGTAGTATCTGCTTCTCTCCATACTCAGTGCATCAAGCAGCTCGGCCTCCGTGTACTTTACTCTGACAAGAAAGCCCTTCGAGAGGATTTCATGGTACTGCTCTCCGTAGTCAGGGAATTCTCTGACCCGCATTAGTGTCTCTTCAACTAGCTCAACCAAAAGCCTGTTATCTTGCAACTGACTGAGCTTGGCCTCAAAAACGCTCTTTTTTTCTTCAGGCAGATAGGCCTTGAGATAGTCAATCATCAGTTTCAGGTTTGGATTATTTATGTAATACGAAGCATCCCCAGGAGCACCTGTTCGCCTGTATGTTACCCAACACGCATTTCTGTAGCAGCTCAGCAGAAGCTTAGCCTTTTTATAAAGATACTCTTCATCAATTTCTTGCATTGCACACATGGCACGAATGGAATTCCACACACTTGATTGTCGCCTTGCCATAGCTTACACTCCTTTATCCTTGGTTCATCACGCACAGCAATTAATCCTAACAATAAAACTTACAGGTTCTTGATTACATTAACAGCGACTCCTTGGATGACGCAATCCTTCACAAGAATATCAGACAGTCTTGAGTTTTCAGGATGAAGACGAATATGTTCCTTCTCGGGATAGTAGGTTTTCAGTGTTGCTTCCTCATCGTTTAACAGTGCAACAACGATCTGTCCGGGATTGGCATAGTTCTGATGGCGAACCAACACCATGTCTCCATCATTAATTCCCGCCTCAATCATTGAGTCTCCAAAAGCCCTTAGTAAAAAGTAATCTCCCCTGCCAAAGAGCACCTCCGGAAGGCACACATACTCATCGATACTGCTTTCTGCATACTTTGGTATCCCGCAGGAAACCTGTCCAAGAACGGGAACAGCGAGGGTATTGGTCTTAGCCTGCATCTGCTTTCTTGTTTGAATCCCCCTGTGGCCGCTATACTCAACCACACCGTTTTCTCTCATAATGGACAGATATCTGGAAACTGTGGAGAGCGAAAGGCCCGTACCATTGGCTATTTCCCTATTAGAGGGGCATATGCCGTATTTGTCTATATGGCCATCAACGTATTTCTCGATAATCTCGAAATTCTCAGGATTCTTCTTTCTCACTAACCCGCCGCCTTTCAGAAACATTTGTTTCACTTAGTTAATGCAATTATATTTACCCACTTTATTCGTGTCAATAATACACAGCGCAGTTTCGGCGCGTCCTGATGCAGATGTCATTTTTTTGTGACTCTCCCACAGTGCAAATTATAAATAAAAAAACACGTTCCTCCACTATCGGCGTCCTGATAGTGGAGGAACGTGCTAATATTGACACTGAGAACAAATATCTCTGCTACTGATGTTTTCAATATACTGAACGTCCCGTGGCGTATGGAAAACGGTTCAAGTTCAATCTAGGTTATACCGAAAAACCTTGACAAATCCATCCTACAATTGTAGTATATAGACAAATACTACAATTGTAGGATAAGGAGGAGCGCATATGAAACTTAGTGAAGCAGAATGGTGCGTAATGGAAAGCCTATGGCGTGGAGAGCGGCACAGCCTTGCCGCTGTCAGTGCAGAGTTAAAAACCCGCAAGGGTTGGAGTAAAAACACAGTTCACACCTACCTGACAAGAATGGAGAAAAAAGGTCTTGTGAGCATTGACCACGCCCTCGCTGAGCCATATGCTGCCGCAATCAGCCGCGCCCAGTGTGCACGCAAGGAGAGAGCAGAGCTTCTGGACCGCGTTTACGGTGGCGAGGCCAGTGAACTTATCGCCGCTTTTTTGAAGGAATCCAACATAAGCCGAGAGGAAGTGGCACGCCTGCGTAGTCTGCTGGACGAGATGGAGGTGTGAGGCCATGAGCAACATCTGGGAAGTGTTGCTACAAAGCTGCACTATTACCATCTGTGCTGCGATACTGCTCATTGTGAAGAGCGCCCTGCGGGATAAGCTCTCGCCACGCTGGCAGTACGGCGTGTGGGGCGCGCTGGCGCTGCGCATAGTCTGGCCTACATCCATGTCAAAAACCCTGATTTTCAATTTCCCACTGTGGTTTGAGCTACTGAAGACTCAATTTGAAAACGGCAGCAGCGCCTATGCGGACAAATATGTTCCATTGGACCCCAAAAGCGGTCTGCCATGGATTACCGCCGCACCGAGGAGCTTTGTGGACTGGCTTTTCATCATTTACATCATTGGAATATTCGTCTTTCTTCTACGCCATCTTTGGGGCTACATCCGCCTACGCAGTCTCTTGAGGTGCGGCGGTGAACCCGATGTGGAGCTGCGAGAGATCATGGAACGGGTTTGCTCGCACTATGGTTTGCGGCCCTGTCGAATAGTCACTGTGGCGGAGCTGCCTACTGCCTTCGTCTGCGGAGTATTTCGCCCTGTATTAGCAGTGCCTGCGGAAAAACTGGTGGACGACAAGGTGCTGCTGCATGAGCTGTTGCACCTTCGTCATCAAGACGTTTTGCAAAATGTGCTTTGGTGCTGTCTGCGGGCTCTGCACTGGTGGAACATTTTCCTCATCCCCGTTTTCGAGCGCATTGGCAACGAGCTTGAATCCCTCTGCGATCAGCGTGTACTGGAGCGACTGGAGGGAGAGGAGCGGCGCGAATACGGCGGTATTCTATTAGGCATGGCATCGAAAAAGTATGCCCGTGCAGTCGGCACAAGCTCCATATCTAACGGCGGTGAGTTCATCTCTGAACGCATTGAAGCAATCGCTCGCTTCAAAAAATACCCCCAGGGTATGGCTCTTGTTAGTTTGTGCATTGCTTTTGTGTTAGGCATCGGGCTCCTTAGTGGCTCGGTGCAGGATTATCAGGGTACAAATTTCACCCGCAGCGCCTACACCGTGAATAACGCCGACAACATCAACCGCAGTATGGCCGTTACTAGACTTGCACGCTGCCGTACGGCCGCCGCAGCTATTGATACTTACGCCAAAGCCATGTTCTACAGCAACGGTTATTATCTGGCCACAGCAAGTCCAATAGACGAGCAGGAATTCATAAAAGTGGAGTTGGAGACCAATAGAAAGCCCAACCACGCCGATGTGCATATTGACAGCGGTGCGGAGTTTGAGTATCTGCAGTTTCTTGGCACAAGCGGATATCTGCTAGGGAACTATACCGAAAATCCTGACGGCACCGTAGACGCTGTGCTGCAGTTCGGCGTGAGTCGTCTCCAGAACAATGCGGGCGAGCAGATAATCTATGAATATGTACGAGATGGCGAAGAACTCTTCGAACACGGCGGTGCAGTTATGCTCAGCGTCCGCGCAGAGGAGACAGAAAACGGCTGGATAGCCTATGAAACCGCAGAGCGCCGCCTTGTGCTAAAAAATAAGCTTAATCGCTTGGATCTTATGGGTATGACAGCCGAGCCGGGCTTTGAAAAAACCATTCATACGCCCCATGGCAACATTACATTGCTAGGAATAGTTAACCACAGCATGACACCGTTTTCATACGGCACATTTTTCTATGATGAGAAGCTGCATTTGGACAGCGAATACACGGAAACCATGATTACGAAGCTTGAGTATGATCTATTGGATTTCCCTGCAGAAGGCATCACGGAGAGTCTCACCACGATTGACTGGCCCGCTAGTGATGTTAGCATGGAGATAGTTACCATCCAGAATGAGGGCGACGAGTGGAGTTTCGTCTACGACTATGCACTGCCCACCCGCGGCACTGGCAACACCGCCTTGGTCTTGGATGATACTCGTTCCTACACCAGCTGGTCGACCAACTTCTTCAACAAGTTTGAGGCCTGCCCATACCTATCCAAAATGGAACTTGACGAAGTACCCTGGGGCTACGCCGTGCGCATCTGTTGGGATGACGAGATTGTGGAGGAAATTGTGTTCCCTCTTGAGGAGGTGCTTGGCCAATGAAAGACAGAAATCCCATTGCCGACGCTGTGTCCACCATCGCCTGGGCCTTTGTGATATTACATCTGGACTTTAATATTGGGCGTCTGAATCTGCTAGGCAACTGGATAGGCTACTGGATGATAGCAGATGCCGTGGCAAAGCTTGCAAAGGAAAGGCCCGAGTCCGGACTGCTGCGTCCCCTCGCCGTGGGACTTGCGGTATGGGACGGAATATGTAACGCTCTCTGGCTGTTCCTTGGTCTTACAGTGAATATCTTCGCCTTAATTATTGTGGAAGTCGTTCTTATGCTCTATCTGAGATTCCAGCTGCTTACCAATCTTGCCGACATCGCGGGGGCTCACCGTTGCCCTCAGCAGCGCAGTCTACTGGTGCTGAGGACAGTGCAAACTCTGCTTCTGACTGCTGCCATGCTTTTGCCGGAGTTCAAGACAGGCATCTGGAGCCACACTCTCAGTCTGAACTGGAATCCTATCAATTTCTTCATTTATCTGCCCGAGGTGGTCACAACCTACGGCACCATCGCTGTCAATATGGCAGTGGCGGTGTGGGTATGTGTGGTGCTTTTTTCCCTGAGGAGGAGCCTTGGTTGGAAACCTCCTCCCCGCTCCGAGCCACCTAAACCGGAAGAGTTCCCACCCTTGAATCTCTTATAAGGAATAAGGCTTCCTCGGTTGAGGAAGCCTTATTCCTTTTTTCGTTTGTTTTTTACCGGCAACCTCACTGTATTTCTTCGGCTCTCTGTTTTTGATGCCATATCAGGAAGCCGCATATGCAGCCTTCTATCGGGATGTCTCTGGAACAGCACCGGCGGCATCGAACCTTCCGCAGGATAATCGTCCCGCATGGTCCGGGAATTAAACGGCGTTTGAGTCAGGATCTCGTGAAAAGCGCGTGGTTTCCGGATAACAATTTAACAGAGCCCCTATGACGGCATTTTTGCTATCATAGGGGCTCTTAACTTGTGTAATATTGTGATCCACAGGTCGCCTCTGCGATATATATCCTCTCCAAATGCCCCTTCTTTCATAGCGCGGTACTATTCGAATAGGAAATATGGGTCTATACTTGTGTCGTCATCCTTCATCAACACCAAAATAAATGCGGTACTTTTCCTTAATCTTGCCCCGTCCTCGTTGGAGGTTGCATAACTCAAGGCATATCGAAGGAAAAGCTGTTCAAAATACCCACGCTCTCAAAAACATCCTCTGTTCCATATACGCGAATCAAGGCAGTATTGCCTCCTATCCTTGCATAAAATGAGTGCTGTCCACTCGTTTCATTCTCAAAATAGAAAACATCCGCCAATTTCTCGTTATCCTCCATTTCAACAGGAAGCAGGTAGCTAGCCTCGCCTGATGTGAGCGGGTTAATATCCGCTGTTTTAGCAGTATCCAGATAATAGAGGAAGGAACAGCTTTGAGCATCTTCGTTTGAGAACAGGATGAAGCATTCTTCTTCGTCCGGATAGAAAATCATTTGGGAAAAGTCAAGGGAATCGGAAACAGGCCAGAGGATACTCTTTATTTGATTAGAAACTTGTATTACATCATTTTTGCTGCTGATGCCATTTATGGAGTAATCATTATCGCTTATAAATGACTCGAAATCTTCACCCGTAAGCTCTATTGAAGCAGCAAATGAATCATACTCATCAACACTTTCGAAGATCAGAGTGCTCGGTGGCTCAATATCGGCTTGGGATACCTGAGGTGTCGGAGTGATGGTCAACTCATCGGCAGAGCAACCGCACAGCAAAAAGATAAGCATAGCCAAGGCGATGGAAAGCAACATAATGCTTATTTTTCTTTTCATATAGAGCCTCCTCTGATCCTTAATTCTAAATCATGCAAAGGAATAGACACGACCTGCGTTGTTTAAGGCCTGGCAGAATAGTTTTACTCCATCAACTTCACTGAAATTGCAATATACGATGTATCTATTTGGGGATTAGAAGCTGCTGTTTTTTCATAAGTGTATGAAACGCTTATTTTATCTCCATAACATATCCCATCAGTACTTGCTCCTGGAGCGTAACCAAATCGATATATATGCTCATTGGAATCCACGACGAGAAAACCCCAATTTTCTGTTTTATAGAATGTCCCTTCGATAGTGCCAGCGTTCTTATTCAACAGGTAGTTATCATTAGGCAAGTTGTTAAGGTAGTACAGAATTGCGGAAATACAAACTACTATCAATGTCAGAATCAATAGTGTTGTTTTAGTTGCTTTTCTCATAATGTTATCCTCTCGTGGGTGAATCACGTTCACATATACAAGTATTGATACAAGGTATATATATAGCGGAATTACCTTCCTTCACAAGCGTAAAGGTATCAAAGTAGCCGTTAGTTGTAACAGTGCCTGTACTATAAATAATCTGTAGCTAGCACATCGGCCGCTACGGCAAACATCTCTTGCCTAATAAGAAGAACTGTTTTTCAACTGTTATCTAGATCAATTAGTTTTAGCTTGTGCTGATTTCTGCATGGAATTGGGAGTATCCATGGGTACTCCCAATTTCAGTAAAAACATCGTTTTTCGTTGTCACCCTACACGTTCCATGGTGACTTGGGAAACCATGGGCTCACGCATCTCTGGGCTTACCCACGAAATACAGTTGCCATACTTAAAATCTCCCGCCATATACAAAACACACTCTCCGTCCTTTTCTACACTTATGGCACACTGACTTATCTCATTACTGCTCAACGAGTATGTTTCCAATTTACGATATAGTGTCTGCAAATCATTAAATGAAGAGGCCTCCGATTCTACACTCAACTCAAGTTTGCGTCCGTCAATTTGTCGGGCACTTGAAAAATTCATAGTTTTAACTTTAAATGGGCTCTCCTCCACAATCAAATTAACAGCATCCTCTGGCATTAATGTATCATACGCTTCTGCTATAGACACATTTTTTATGCTCTCAACTGGCTTGGATACTCCCGGTCTGTATAGGTCATAAATCAAGCTCCCCTCCGTGTCATAGATGTATATTGAAATATCTTCAACATTTTCGATGATGTTATCTCCATGAATTGCTTCATATATTGCCTGTATGGCTTTAACATCATTTAATGTACAATACCCTGTTCCGGATGAATTTAGTTTTACCGTAAGGAGTTTGTCTTCTATATTAACAGATGAATAATCTATTTCTTTTATCTCAAGATAGCTTTGAATATTGCGCTCAGTTTCACTTTTAGATGATGCGGCTATTATGCTTACAACGATAAATGCGAAGATTGCGCAGCAGCAAATCCCCAAAATTATCATCAGAGAAAAATGCTTCCCATTATCAGCTTTTTTAGGCATATCATTTCCTCCTTTTTAAGTGCAGTCTTCAATTATAATCCCGACACATCGAACTGGTGCGAGACCACCAAATACCGAACACGCAATAAATATGAAGCTGATCGGAACAGTCACTACCGCCCTCCTAAAATTCAGATGCCTATTCTGAGGATAAATACAAGACCTGCACCCAATCTATTGTTCCTTGACTACTGAACTAACGAATTGGGGTAATCAGAACTCCGGCAGCTCGCTGTATTCCTCCGGCCATCCCCCAAAGTCACTATAAAAATCAGCATTATACTCCTCGTTTTCAATCCCCTTATATATAGAGTGCGTGTAGTTGAAATGCTTTTGTTGTGGATCAGTTCCTACGCCGAACGAAAGCTTTATTTGTCCCCAAATTTCATCTATGGCGTCGAAATAATCATCCACTATCTCATCGGTGCAGATGAAGGCTGTCACACACTGATATATCTCATTTGCAAGCTCATATTCGGTGTCTTCCTGAAGCCTGCACTCCACCACAAGGGAATCTCCATAGCCAATCTTCATTCCAAACTCATCGATACAGCTGTAGCTATTCATAAGCTCCCTGCGGAACTTGCGAACGTAGGAGTGATTAAAAGGCTGGAAGGTGGCGCAAGCAGCAAGATTCAGACAAAGGGTAATAGCTAAGACTAAAGTGGCTATTGACACAATCCTTTTCATCTCCATGATCCCTCCTGTGGCCCTTTATATGTAGTACGAAAAAGCAGAAAAAAGTTCCAAATAGATATATTCCATTTAGGTCCTTCCCTTTGAGGGAGAACCTTTAACTTGTGCAATCGTAGGGGCGTGCGAGTTTCAACATGCTTCCCACCTCGCGACATGGCCGCTCGACACCTTACAGTTGGTGCTTTGAATCAATAAACGGCGAATACATCATAAGTGCGGCGTTCTTAAAAAGAAATTCCTCGGCAAGCAACTGACCGGATTTGTCGAATACCTTTCTGAATATTTCATTATGCCTGCTGTATCCGCCCCAGTACTCACCGCGCATGAAGTGATTCCGTTCAATTATCTCGTATTCAAATTCGCTTTCTCCGCTGCATCTGAACTCCCCCTGGAGAAACTCATCCCCAACCCGGACTCTCAGCTGATATGTATCCTGAGTGTTGTTTTGAATCATTAAATCGCCATGGGGATAATAGCAGGTAGCCCCTGTGCCAAAAGGCTGTGTCCTGTGGGCATCCGGGAAAACATCATATCCGTGTCTGTGCCTCTCCACAACTGTAAGGGGTGTATGCAGCGCCATCCAGAATATAAGATTGGATAGCTGGCAGAGCCCTCCGCCCACACCGCTGCAAACCTTTCCGCCATTGAGGATCATACCCTCCATATAGCTTTTTTTACGGCTGGGGTTTCCGATAAGCTTCCAGTAGGAAAACACTTCCCCCGGCTTAATCAAAATGCCGTCCATACATTCTGCAGCAATTTTAAGGTTATTTATTTTGTTGTACTGCAGCTGCATGTCTACGTCTTTCAAATGCCTTAAAAGTGGTGTTCTATGAGAAAAACACTTAAACTCAAGGTCGTTTGCAGCCTTTTCATTGGCGAAATATCTGTTCATTTCAATCCAGAGCAGTTTTCGTCTAAAAGAATAATACTTCATGCCGGCGAAAGCGCGGAGTTTCGAGCGGGTAATCGGCTCTCTGGTTGCCTGTTCAGCCTCTTTGTTGCTATTCATGCTTATCCTCCTTTGCTTTTCGCATGCCCCTTTTTCCGCTTTGGTCATGCGGGCTCATCGCTGCCATCCCCCTCGAATACGAGATAGAAGCCCTCCGCATCCATGAGATAGAGGTCGCAGCCGAAAATCCAAAGAGGTTGGTTCAGATACTGTTCCTCCACGTTCACGCCCTTGTATATCATTTCAGGCATCTCGGAGGGGTCATCCAGTATGTACTCAAGCTTACCCGGCGTCCGGGCGTTTTCTGGAAGCTCTGTGACGGTGCTTCCGTTATGGGTGTAAACATGTCTGCCCCAGAATATCTGAGGCTCGGAGCTCTTTCCGCAGCCTGCAAGCAGAAGCACAAGCAGAAGCAATATAGCTACAGCCTTTTTCATCTTCGTCATCCTCCCGTGCGTACTTATAGAATAAGACGAGAAAAAATGTAAAAAGTTTCAATAAAATACCTTTTGGGCTCCCTTGTGTAAAGGGAGCTGTCGCGAAGCGGCTGAGGGATTGTAAGTTTTGCGCCCGGCCCGAAGCCGACTGATGAGGGTATTGGCGGTATTATTTTTACGGCGGGTTGAGGGCAGCCCGCCCTACGGAAAGCGTGGATAGCAGGCATCACCGTGGGGCGGACCGATGTGTCCGCCCTTTATTAATCCCTGCGTTGTTCTGCCTTGTAGGGAAGGATTGCGGTACCTGTGTATATTGCAGCAGTGTATATGAAGCTCGACTGCCTCGTGGCGAACCCACGGGGCAGTTGAGCTTTTCAAAGAACGGGCTCTTGCTGAATTTGCCCTTTTTCTGCTTAGTAATAAATGCTACTGTCTTCCTGGAACATAAAATAGTATAGGCCGTTCAGCTCCACATACTGCAGCTGCTCTGTGCCGGTGCCGGTACTGCCGTAATCCGGCTCCGTGGAACTGATACCCATATAGAAGTTATATTTGGGCACACCACGCTTCACGTCTTTGAATATACTGTAGGCATAGTGCTCCCGACGGGCGTATTCCGCGAACTCATTGAAGTAGGGACCCAGACTCTTGGACATGTAATATTCCTCCACAAGGCTGTGGGAGCCAAGTTCGAATTCCGCATACACGGAAAATGCTTTATCCCACCCAAGCACATTTTTGTTTGCACCGGGGCTGCAGATAAAGGCAGCAGAGTTTTCGTCAATGCGCACAAGGGCGTACTCATCCAACTTCAGCAATATTTCCTCGTATTCCATTTCCTTTTTGAGTCTTTGCTCGAAGGAAGCGGTCTTTTCAATAATAACGAAAACTGCTGCAATGATAATAGCTGCGAGCACAAGAATGAGGGCTATTTTCCTTGTCTTTTTGTCCATAAGCATACCAATCCTTTCATCAATACTCACGCATTCATATCGGCATACCGCCGGCGTGTCAGTCGGCGTAATTCAGTCCGTCAAACACCTTATTGCCCATAGTTTCACCGGCAGGGGTATCAACGGAATAAGAGTTTATGCCGCATAGATGCAGGTAATACTCTCTGCCTGCCTTGTCGGCCACAAGCAGCCACTCCTTGTTATCGGTGCCCAGAATGCTGAAGGGCGTACCCTTTTCCAGCACAAGCGGTTGGGCGGAAATGTCTCTTTCTCTGTAGGCGTAAACCTGACAGAGCAGAGGGGTGTATTTGCTGGGAGGAGGCCATACTCCGTCAACGGGATAGAATGTGAACTCAAAATCATCCACATAGTAGAAATCCCGCTCCACCTCACGGACTTTGCTGCCGTTATTTTGCAAAAGCCATGTATGCTCGGCATACCATGTCTGGAACACGTCAAGCCGGGCCGGACCCGTCATGTGGTGATTGCCATCGAAGCTGAGATTGCTCACATGGCAGGGGACATAGCCATGGTACTGCAGCAAGCTGCTGTGATTAAAGGTGAAAAAGTGGGTTTTGGGGTCTCCGCTGGGACCATTGTCAAAGACACAAATCTTAGGGCTGTAGTCACCTTTATATGTTCTGACTATGTAATAATTGGGGAACTGATCCGGCTCGGGATTCAGGTCCGCTCCCAGGTAGAATTCAAGCTGATCCAGATATTCAACGCCGTTCACAGTGAGAGACCAAATGCCGTATATGTCGCTTGCTTTCATACACAGCACTTCATTGGCGCCGTCTCCGTCAAGATCTATCACAACGCTCTCGCCGTAAGGTACAGCAATAACATCGCCGCCATCATCATATACCGAGTTTTCGGTGATTGCAGCCTCGCGGCGGGCTATCTCGTTAATGCATTCCTCATGCTCTTCCTTTATGGCCTTGTTGAGGTCTTTGGCGGAGAAGTAATCAACGCTTAATTCCTCTATGTAGAAATACTCTTCGCCTGCCGTGTCTATGCCAAGAGGCATACGGCGGCTGAGACAGTAAAACTCACCATCGCTATTGAAAAGAAAACGCTCAGTGGTCTCGCCTGCAGCCTTATTTCCATCAGGCAAACCGGCCGCTACCGGGTCTATTGCGAAACAGATGGCGAAGCCGTTCTCAAGCTCCTCCCAACCCGTGTACTGCCGTCCACAATTCATGCTGCCGAAGAAATTGGGCATAGCTGGCAGCTCCTCCAAGGGGTACCAAACTCCATTGCTGCCGCTCTGCTCATAAGAGTAGCCCTTGCCGTCAACCACCAGATAGCGCTGGGAATAGCCCTGTCCGGCATCGGTGAGAAGCCAGTCCGTGTCGTTGTAAAAAAGCGTGGCGCGATTTGTGATGACACCCAAACCATACATCTTGCTGACACTCGCAGACTCAGTGCTAAGCACTTTTTTAATAGCCGCGAGGCACCTCTGTTCCTGCTCGCTGCCCGCTCCCTTTATTGGTCCTATCACAACTTCCCCGCCGTACGTGCTGAAGAGAAATGTGCTGTTTTCCGGGAGAGAGGCGCTTATGGCTTCGGGGTCTGTAAAACTGGCTTCAAGGAGCGGTCCTATGGGGCTTCTGCCCTTTTCCACGTCCAGCTCACCATTTTCGCCTATGAAGAAGCGGATATAGTTGCAATAGCCCTCTTCATGGAAGGTATAACGGATGATGGAGTCTCCGTCCTCATCTTTTCGGACTATGAAGCATTTCTGCTGCCCCTCAACAATGGAGGCTGTGTCTGCCCAGATAGTCTTAGCGCTTATGCTGTCCGCAAGGATTATTTCTACACTATTGGAATACTCTGTGACAGTGATAAAGTCGCTCTGCCCATCACGGTTAAAGTCGCCCCGTGCTACCTCGGTGGGGCCGCTGACAATATCGCCTTTTGGCAGCTCAAAGGGCAAAAAATGGCCCCATTCATCAAAAATAAAAAGATATAATCTGCCGTCGAGGCAGGCGTAAATGGGCTGTCCGGCGTACTTTTCGTCAAGATTTGTGCCGTAAAAGTCCTTCTCCGGCTCTTCACCGCTGCGGTGGACTATGCCCTCCAGCATACCAATCTCCCAGATGGGGCCGACGGGGAATTCCTCGCTGCCGGTGTAGGTATACACTCTGCCATCCACCCTTATCTGCGCCTCATGCTCAACAGGGACTGTAAGAAGGCAGGCAGCGGCCACGATACAGACCAGCACGGCGGCGATTATCATGGCAAAGGCGGGCTTTCTCCACTTTATAGCTATAATCTTTTTCATCTGCATCATCCCTCCTGTGGTCATTTACTAACAAATGCTTCTTTTGCGGCAGACTGAGGTCAAGCCAACCTGCGCTTAGCTAATTTATATTACCCTCTGGTGACGAAATACCGTGGCCAATCTCAGGCTGCCTTATACCCTACATATCCAAGCGCGTTATAAACCAAAAGCAAATCCGGCCGTTCAACATTGTCTCATGTCTCAGGACCATACTATGCTTCGTTTCATTGTGGTTAACGTACATAAATTCCAATTTATCATTCCATGTTCCCGTTTTGAATTTCATGGTAAGTCTTTTCCAGAAGCTCGTACAATTTTTTTGTATCTGCTGTGTAGTTCTCATTATTAAGCGAAAGTGTACTCTCATCAAACTCAACCCAAATATTATCGCCATCAGAACATTGCAGGTTGATGTGATAGAAATACTCACCCATTCGCTCCGGTCTGGCATCAGTTTTTTCAATGGCGAGGCTGTTAATAATAGACACAATTTCGTTTATACGGTCATCATCTGCAATAGTAAAATTCACTGTGTTCTGTGGATAAATACGAAACTCAATATACGAAACCGCATCGCCCTCAATAGGGACAACACTTTTTTCAGCAAAAAAATCGATAACGCCCAAAAGAAGCACAGCAGCAATTAACAGTATAATAATTTTCTTGAGACTCATTTTATTTCACCCTTTGCGTCCTATTTCAAAAAAGGAGCGGTATTTCTCCCGCTCCTTAAAGCATTTATGCCGTCTGTTGCGAAAGAGCTTCTAAATTGACTACCTAAACTAATGAATTGGGGTAATTAAAACTCTGGCAACGCGCTGTATTCCTCGGGCCATCCGGGAAAGCCACTATAAATATCAACAGGATACTCTTCGCCTTCTATTGATTCATAAAATTCAAGGTCATAGAAAAAATGTTTCTCTCTGGGGTCTGTACCTATGCAGAACCCAAGCTTTATTTGTCCTCTCATTCCTACCGCCATAACAATTGGCTCGCCATTATGTTCATAATCGAAGTTTGCACCGATAACGTCCAGATAGTCATCGACCACTTCTTGAGTGCAGACGAATTCTGTAACAAGCTGATATATCTCACTTGCAAGCTCATATTCGGTGTCTTCCTGAAGCTTGCAGTCCACCACAAGAGAACCACCATATCCTATTTTTATTTCAAACTCATCGATACAGCTGTAGCTATTCATAAGCTCCCTGCGGAACTTACGAACGTAGGAGTGATTAAAGGGCTGAAATGTGGCACAAGCAGCAAGATCAGACAAAGGGTAATAGCTAAGACTAAAGTGACTATAGATACAATCCTTTTCATGCTTCACCTCCCGCAAGTGTTGATTCAATCAGATAGTTTTTTTATGTCTTCCAACATACGCAGAAGTTCTTTTGCATCTACATTTGATGCTCCTATGCTGATGAGGTAAGCTTCCTCGGTATCCGCAAGGGTTGCCCAGACCTCACCATTTTTATTGACCAATATGCCATCAAACCCATTAATCTTTATCTGCTCCGCAGAATCAGCATTTTCCGTATCTATATTGAACGTGGTGCCGTTACCAGATGTAATGGAAATATGGAGATAATTATTGTCCTCGTCCAAATAATAAAGACTTGCGGAAAAGCCGTCGGCGTAGTCCTCGTGGTAAAGCTCATATCCACTAGGAATCTCTGGAAGAGTATACCCAAACATTGCTTTTGCCCCGGAAAAATCTCCCTCATCCCGTCTGTCGGTAGATGGATGCATTATGAAAGAAGTGTATACCTCAGAAACTTGAATTATCAGGTTTTTTGTCGCCGTTCTGACCTCGGGAACCGCTGCATATGCCGCAGTGAACAAAATTGATGCTATCAAAAACACCACGGCAGCCTTGTTGATAAGCCTTTTTACATATTTAGCTGCAGCCTTGGTTTTTTCTTTCCTGAAAGCCCGTTTTACCGTGTTTAATATGTGCATCCGAGCATCTTCGGGGATCTCAAATTTAGGATCATTTTTTAGGATGTCATTCTCTTCAATCAACCCCCGTCCCTCGTGTTCAGCCAGATCGTGCATAAGTACTGCAAAATATGCGTTTTCGTATGCTTCAATCAGTGTTTTGCGCTTAATCATACGTAAATTCCCCCTTAACCAATAATTCCATAGCTTTTCGCCGTGCTCTAGTCAGATACATCCTTACGCTGCTTGGTTTGCAGCAAATTAGTTCGGCTAATTCTTCGTCATCAAGTCCCAATATGTATTTGCCTTTAAGCAGGACCATATACTTATCGGGCAAATTGCTCAGAGCTTCCCAGGTAGCTTCAGAAAATTCGGTGTTGAGATAAATGATTTCCGGATTTGTCTCAACAATCAAATCATAAAAATCGGAGGTATCGTCTGGTTCTGCAACAAAATATGTATTTTTCAAGCCTTCCCGATGAATGTAATTTATGGCGGTGTTCCTGACAGTATTGACAATATATGAGACCAAAGTATAACGGTTCAGTGTTTTTAATATACTGATTTTCTTAATAAGCTTTTCAACGCTGTCCTGAACAATATCTTCAACGGCTTGTGCATCTTTGGTATATTTCCATGCAGTGCTGAACAGCAGTGGCTCATACCGGATATATAGTTCTGTGAAAAATTGTTGGTCAGTTACTGGAGTGTTGTCAGCAAATGCAAGTAGTATCATTTTTTGTATCCTTTCATGCTCTCTATTCTATACGACATTTAAGGAGTAATTTTTGCAACAAATTGACATTACATATTAAAGTTCCCCCACCCCAATAGGTTGGGAGGGCTTCACTGGGTATATTAACTATATACTCCACTAAGTGAATTGAAGTTTTTTATGGCCTCACCGGGATAGAAGCATGTCTTCCAACAGTCCTCTTGCTTCCCCGTTTATCACCTGCACAAAGCCGGGGCGGACACAAGAGTCCGCCCCTACAAACAAAGGTAAATTTAAGTTTTTCACCCCATCGGCCGTGCCGCAAAAACACATCACTTCTCAGGAACAATACGCGCCGTGCTGTTTTGTCCCTGCTCAAGGCTCAGACCATCGCCATACAGGCTCAGCTTATACTGCCCCTTATCATCAGCGATGGCTATAGCTCCCCTATATGTCTCGCCGTCAAAATTCATGGTAAAGCTTATCAGGGTGCTTTCAACCCGTCTTGCAAGGACGTTTTCTCCATTGACAGGTTCCATTGGCGACCAGAGCAGCTCCATTTTTTCCTTCAGGCTTATGCTGCCGATGAAATCACCCCAACCCTCACCGTCGGCGGAGTAGAGCATATGGCCGCCTTTACAGCTTATATCCAGACTGTCATATCCCCCGAAGTCCAGCCCTATTTCCGGAGGAAGCTCACCATCATAGGCAACGTGCAGCACCTCGCCACCCATAATATCCTCCAGCAGCGCCCTTGCTTCCTGGCTTATAACCAGCACATAGCCGGGGTCATTACTGCTGCCGTAGGTGCCGGTATAGCGGTGAAGTCCGGTGCTCTGGTCCGCGGCGTATATTAGGTCTCCCCCGCCGTTTTCATAGGTGATTGTTATGGTATAGGCAGTGCTAGCCTGCATCGACATCAGGTGGCTGGGATAGGGCTCTACCCTTTTCTCGCCGCTGAACAGAAGCTTTAGAAATTGCTCCATACTTTCCTCATCCAGAAAAAGTCTAACTCCATCCGTCTGCCACTCAGGCTTTTGGATATATATGCTTTTTACATCCTCCGCTTTGCCGCTGAGGATGCCGTATTCCTCCTCATAGCCTATCAGTATCTCCTCAAAGAAGGCGTTCAGCTCATCGTTCTCTATGCGCCACACTCCCATAATGCTGTCATATACTCCCGGAGGGAAGCTCAGCTCCACCGCCCCTTCGCCGTAGCGGAGGGTCATGGTGGTATAGTCCGTTCTCAGCACCGCCTCGCAGCGCACGCCGGTGATGCTGCTCATGCTCAGCTGCAGCTCATCGGCCTCTATGCCGCCCAGAAGCTCCACAAGCTCAATGTCACGCAGTCCGGCATCCAGTATTCTGTCGTCCAGTTGGCCGTTGAGTTCAAAGCCCCTCACATCCGAGGGCATCAGGCGTTTGATGTACTGATAGGGCGTGGGCTTCATGTAGGAGTCATCGATGCTCAGTGTTATTTCTTTCTCCTTTTCGCCCACGGAAGCCTCAAAGGGACCTTCCAGAACAGCTCTGTACTCGGCCTGCTGTCCGTCTGCAGTGGTACGAAGCTTGTCCCCTTCAATGCTTATTTGGCCTTGAGCATATTTGCCGTTCATCCATACGGTGAACATTAATCCTCCGCTCTCTGCAAGAAGGTCTCCATGCCCGTTTCCGTTTGTATCCGTCCACGGCAGCCAAAGGGCGCTAGTGCCTACCGGAATTTCGCCAAAGGTGGAATGTGCGTGGGTGCCGCCTTTTTCATCGGGAAAACTTCGAAGATGGTTATAAATCTCCACTTTGTCCACCCCGGGAATATCAAAGCTCAGCTCTATATGCCCGTCAAAACTGCGGTCCGGGGAAAGCCTGGCCTCAAAATTCAGCACTTCCATACTCTCAATAGAGCCTAAAAGCTCCGTCAGCGCAGTATTATGTATCTCCCAGACGCCGCCCTCGGCGGGGTAAACATCTGCCACTGGGCCCATGAGATGCAGCTCAACGAAATCGCCGCAGTAGCCAAGGCTTATCTGGCTCTCGCCGCCGTTGATACCAAGACCCACACAATATCGATAAGGCGCTCCCCGACCTACATAGACCTCATGCGCTGACACATGCTTCAACGCCTCCACCACCTGGGGTTTAAGGATATCAAGGGGTTGGGCATTATACACGGCAGAGGCACTGCCATCTACAATAATGCCGCTGATATCGTCAAAGCTCAGTCCAGCCAGAAGTGCCCATGGAGAGCCTGCAGGAATATCCGACGCAGAGGCCTTGGGGTAAGCCTCGGCACCGGAGAAGCTCAAAAGGGCCTTGCCATCCCCAGTTTGGCCCAGGTGGACACCCTTGCCTACCGGGCGGAGGGTGTAGGTGCCATCATCGAAGCTCACATATATACTGCACATCCGGGTACTTCCACCATAGTCCACCGTCAGGCGTATCACAGCGCTTTGGGAGAGATTATAGGCCTCCGGGCGTTCTGCATCATTCTGCACGGGACTCCAGAAAAGGCTGCCCCCCTCGGGGACTACTATGCTGGCGTCTACGCCGGTGCAGCGTACTCCGTCCTTGTATGCGCTGAGAAGTCCCCCGGAGGTGAACACATTTATGGCTTCAAAGCTGTCGGCAAAGGAAATCTCTATCCCCGGCTCATTGCTTGTGCCATCTGGGTAAATAAAGCTTGCCTCACCCAGTTCCGCCTCCTTTTGGAGAGTGTAGATGCTGCTGATCCAGCGCTTGCCGTTTGTGTCCTTCGTGGTGGACACAAACCAGAGTTCTCCGTCCACACTCAGAAGGAAACAGTTAACTTCAGCATGGCTTTCAACAATTGGCTCGCCGGTGGTGTTGCCGATAAGGGGCATATAAAGTATTTCGTCATAAAGCTCGCTTAAGCTGCCGCCCAGACTGTACTGGTAGCGGCTGCACATTTCCGACCACTCCGAGTCCGAGTAAGGGAAGTCCTGCCACTTCCAGCCGTTGAACACAGAGTATCCTCCTCGCCACTCGCCGCTTTGGCGGTCGAGAATATTCAGTCCGTCGCCGTGCTCATGTATATCATAAACATATCCGTTATCTCCGCCGAAGGGGAAATAGGAGTACACGGGGCTCTGGTACACGCACTCCACCGGTACCCAGCGGCCGGCGAGCTCCCAGCCGTCGTCCTCGGCCTTGGGATTCGCAGCGCAGGCGGCAATCACGGCAATACAAAGGACAAGGGCGATTATGCTCACCCAGAGTCGGGGTCTGCGCCACTTGAGGGCGTTTTTTATTCTGGTAGCAACGCTGCTCTCGCCAAAAGCAAGGGGCGTAGGTGTGGGGAAGCGGCGGGGTGAAGCGAAGGAGAGAAGGGTCTCGGAATACTCCGCCTTATCTCCCATCCGCTCAAGCACCTTTTCGTCGCAGCTGAGCTCCATGTCACGGCCCATGAAGTAAAAGGCCAGCCACACAAGGGGGTTGAACCAGTGGAGGCACAGCACAGCGTAGGCCAGAGTCCGCAGAATATGGTCGCCCCGCTTTATATGGGCCCTCTCATGGGCCAGCACATAGCCCAAAGCGGGCTCTGCAAGACCATAGGGGATATAGATTTTCGGTCTGATAAGGCCAACTACAAAGGGAGAACCCACCTTTTCTGACTGCCACACATTGCCCTCCAGCCTTGTGGCAGCAGAAAGACGGCGGCGAAGCTTAATAAGGCACACAGCGCTTACAATAAGGAGCACAGCTATGCCCACAATCCACAGCAGCATACCGAAAAACTCCCAATATTGCATTGGATTTGCGCTCACCATAGGCGTTGCCGCCGGGAGAGACTGGTTTACCACCGCGTCCACGGCAGGCAGACCAGTCTGTATCTCCGGCTGGGGCATGGTGCTAATATTTTCGGGAATATGCACTATCTCTGAGCCTTGAGAGCTCAGAATCGAGTCCTCCATCTTAATGGCAAAGGGTTTCAGGGCAAAAATGGATATAACGGACTTGAAGCTCACAGGGCACACAAGGCGAAACAGAGCCACAGCCCAAAGGGCGTAGGAATACTTTTTCGGGGCTCTGCGCAGCAGCAGCCGTACAATGATAACAGCCAGTATGATATATGAGGCCGTCATGCTCATATTGAGGATTTGCAGAAAGATGCTTATGAGGATATCTTCCATTGCTTCACACCTCCCTGTGGGAATCTATGAGCCGCTTGAGCTCCTCGGCCTCCCCTTCAGAAATGGTCTTGTCCCCCAGAAAGGCCACAAGAAAGCCGGGGAGAGAGCCGGAGAAGGTCTGCTCCACTATTCTCTCACTCTCTGCCTTCTGCACACTCTCCCGGGCTATAAGGCTGCGCACCGTGCTTTTTTCGTTCTCAGCAAAGCCTTTTTCGCAGAGCTTTCTCAGCATGGTATAGGTGGTGGACTTCTTCCAACCCAGAGTTTCGGCGCATTTTTCCACCAGCGCGCCAGAAGTGAGGGGCTCATTATCCCAGATAACACTCATAAAACGGTAATCGCTTTCGCAGAGGGTCAGTTCCTTTGACATGATAAAGCCTCCTATGGTCTATTGTTGTAGACTTTCCGAGTGTAGTCTATAGCAATAGACCGATTTTGTCAAGAGAAATAATAATTGATGCTTCATGACAAACTTAATTTACACTCCATTACCAATGGTAGAAAAAAGGATATACCATTCATACAAGTAGGTGTTTGTTTTCGCTTGATGCTACGGTAAACTAACGGCATGAAGTGAGGTGCATACGCCTTTACGAAGTAGATTTTTGTTTCGCGGTTTGATTATTCTACGGCAATTGGCCAACACGGCGCAGCGACGGCCATGGGCTCTCGACCTACGGGTATGCAATTTATATACCACCTCCCGTTGACATTGTAAACAGCTTGTGATAACCAGCAATTCTCCCATTCGTTCATGACCTTTTTGGCCATACTTATTGGACAGGAGACTGATCGCATTCCCACAACGGATACATATCAAGGTATGTCCACTCTGTTTAATGTAGAGAAGCAATCCGCATTTAAGAATTCCAGAGTAATTAGAAACTCATTGCGAAATACAATTCTTGAAAATGTGCTCCCTGTTCCATGTGGCTTGGAAAGCTATACTGATATTATCAGATTCAGGGATAAGTATCGTGATGAGTTGGTTCGATTTCGTCGACATGTAGAAGACTTTATTGCGTCCTTGGACGGCCTTCCGTCAGAGTTGCAAGAAGAACGATGCCAATTCTTCGTTCAAAACTCTCAGGACGAAATTGAAATGATCAAAGACCACATGGGTAGTCTACGCGCACCTAAAATTGACATGGGAACCTTGGTTGCTGCATTGCCATGTGTTTTTGATGCCGCGTTAGGGAATTTTGGTGGGGCTGCCATAGGTTTAGCTGGAATTATTCGTGAGATGGTATGGAACAGTGACAAAAACGTTAACCGAGCTAAGCCGTTAGCCTATGCTGCACTATACCGCAGTAGATACACGAAGCCAAAGTGATAATGGGAAGAGCTAGCCGATTTAATAAAAATCAGTTGGCTCTTCCCATTACCACAATTATATTGTGATATGAAATCAGTCCTGCTCTTCGTATCACATCCAATTTCAACTTTAGGTTGACAAATTAGGTTTAACGCGTTAAACTCGGTTTAAGCCATTAAACCTCAAGGAGGCCTAATATATGAGCACACCTAAAATATTCGAAAGCGAGTTTCGCTTCTGCCAGATTCTCTGGGAACACGAGCCCATCGGCAGCACTGCCCTCGTTAAGCTTTGCAAGGAGGAGCTGGGATGGAGCAAGGCTACAACCTATACCGTTATCCGTCGCCTAAGCGAACGAGGTGTGGTTAAAAATGAGAACGCCACCGTTACAAGTCTCGTCAGTCGTCAGGAGGCTCAGCTATCGGAGATAGACGCCCTTGTAGAGCGCAGCTTCGGAGGTAGCCTCCCCGCATTTATTGCCGCTTTCACCGGCCATGCAAAGCTGAGCAAGGAGGACGCAACAACCCTCATGCGGATGATAGAGCACTATGAGGAGGTGTGAGAATGTCTGAAGTATTTCTCGGTCTTGTGGGGCTAAGCTTCAAAGCCAGCTTTCTCATTGTGGCAGTGGTGGTTTTGCGTCTTGCGCTGAAAAATGCTCCCCGGCGGATAATCTGCGTCCTCTGGCTTCTGGTGGGTCTGCGGCTTATTGTGCCATTTTCCCTTGAAAGCAGCCTGAGCCTCGTTCCCAAGGAGCTTAATTTTGAACGGGATACCGCTGTCACGGAAACAGCTCCCGCTCCGGTGATTACGCCCTCCGTGCAGGCTACCCCAAATCTCTCTCTGACCACCCCTAATATAGAGATAGACACACCTAACCACCCCCTGCTTCCCACCGTGGATGCTGCAACCACTGTGCCCGCAATTGAAGAAAGCCAAGCCACTTGGGGGGCCACTGCCTCCATAGGCTGGCTTGTGGGCCTCGGGCTGATGCTTTGCTACCTGCTGCTCAGTTATATCCTCCTTCACCGCTCCCTTCGTGAGGCTGTGCCTGTTGGTGAAGGCGTCTGGAAGTGTGCCGCAGTCTGCTCTCCCTTTGTGCTGGGTCTTTTTCGGCCAAGGGTATACATATCCTATGGCATGAGTCCCGAGCAAACAGAGTATGTTCTGGCCCATGAGCGGAGTCACATTGTCCGCCGGGACCACTGGACAAAGCTGTTGGCTTTCCTGATTTTGTCCGTACATTGGTTCAATCCCTTTGTATGGCTTGCTTACATCCTCCTTTGCCGTGATATTGAGCTTGCCTGCGACGAGCGGGTCATCCGAAGCATGGACGCCGCAGAGCGCAAGGCCTACTCTCTGGCACTTTTGCAATGTGCAGTAAAGGCAAGCCCCCTCGCTGCCTGTCCCCTGGCCTTTGGAGAGGTAGGCGTGAAGCAAAGGATAAAAAACGTGCTGAGCTACAAAAAGCCCACAGTCTGGATAATCCTTGCCGCTCTTGTCTGTGGCATAGCAGTAGGCGTATTCTTCCTCACAGATCCCAAGGATGATTCCCCTTCTCTTCCTCCGGACTGTCCCGATGAAGTCTGGGAGACTATTTCAGGCTATCTGGATGCCCGCTGTGTCTCCGCAGAAGCGGCTGGAAGCTACTTTTACACCCAAGAAGACAGCCGGTACGGCGATGAAACTCTTTTGCTGAACTACGAGGTGGAGTATGTCAGTAAGCGCAACGAGCTCCTTTACTCCTTCAAATGGACCGGTGAGCATGAGTATAATGACAGCGATGCCCTCTATTACCGCAAAACCGGAGTGCACCGCAACACTTCAAGCGGCATATATTATGTTTTCAACATTGACGGACAGTGGAAGATAGCCTCCTCATCTGGATATATCCCCGGGCACATTCTCCGCGGCTCAAAGTTCGACTGCCCCGATGCGGTGATGGATACCTTTGAGCGTTGGATTATGGCCATGAGCCACAGCGGCGGTAGTTATGAGTATTATCTGGAGCTCAGCTATTTCGGCGAGACGGGAACTCCCATCAGCCAGGATGCATTTATGGCCTCCACAGATAAAAGCGAAATCCAGTCGATAACAAAAGTGAATGACTCCCTATACGAAATAAAGACCCTCTATACCCTTGTAGGCTGGGAGGAAGAATACTCCGGCCAGTACTTTGTGGGATATATCGGCGACAAATGGTACGTCATGCTCTATGACACCGTCCCCGAAAGCCTGCACGAAGGCCTTGAATACTTCGAGCACTACACATGGGACGAAAAAGGCAAAACCCTCATCCTGCCTCCCCTCGCATCTCACAGCGGACAGAGTGGAAATGTAAGCGAGTTTCCCCTGACGGATATTTACCCGGACACTCCTGTTGGAATAGGCGTAAATCTCATCTATGACGATGAGGACACAGTTGTTTTTCAGGCAAAGCATGGGCTTTTCGTCTACAACCTTGCGGAAAGGCGCATGGTCCTCGCTATAGACACTATCAAGGCTGTGGGTATCGCAGGCTATCAGGGCAGTATCCCCGTAGCCGGAGTAAGAGTAAGTCCTGACGGAAACACAATACAACTTTACCATACAAGCCATAAGGAACAGTGCTTCTATATCGACACCCACACCGGAGATTACTATGTGGCCCCCTTTGAGGAGATGACCGATGAGGACGATGACGAGAGCGTCATCGAGCGCACAAGCTTTATCGGATCCTACGGTATCACCGTGGGTTGCTTTGCCGACCAGTACTACTGTACTCACAGCGGCACAGGAGAGCGCATTCCCCTTTTCAGTGACTTTCCCTTTGCCACCACCTCCACCCCGGAACTGCCCGTGGAGGCTCACATAATGGATAAACTCCGCTTTTATCTTCCTGCGGGCTGCAGCACCGGGGTCTATGACCTCGTGCTTGGCGCAGGCGGTGGCGTACCCATCTACTATGCCGACGGCACACTATGTGGCCAGATGGAGCTAAACTACGGTATGGCGGCCATTATAGAAAACGGAGAAATAGTATTCGTGGATGACGGCATGAACCACGCCTCCTTCATCTCCGGCTTTGAAAGCATCGACCACAGTGTCCCCTGCACTGTTGCGGAGTTTTCCGATGACAACGGCGGACACTACTGGTATGTGGTCTTCACCGCTAAAGATTCCGATTTCTGCTACGCCCTGAAACTGGACACCGACTACTTCAGTCGGGATGAGGCCATAAAAATGGCCCGTGCTGTGCGCTTCAGTCCCGAGGCATTCAATAGCTTCAATGAACTTGAAAGGGTCTATTGGTCCATCATCGACAGCTATGCGATGGCTCTCTCCGCCCGTTTGCTGCCCCCCGAGATGACAGAGGCAGGCCTCAACTGGGCAGTTGTAGACTACTGTGAAGATCCTCTTTATGAGGCAGGCTGGGCAATCGAGGATATTGACGGCAACGGAAAACCCGAGTTGCTTATTGGAAACCAAAACCTCGTGACAGAAGTGGGCACTCCAATTTTCACCCTCTACACTCTGGATGATGGCTACGATCCCACTGAAGCCTTTAGTGGCTTTACCCGCAGTATGTACTACTTCATCAAGAACAATTACTTCCATCACCGCAGCTCCGCCGGTGTGGGCAACAGCAGCGAAAGCTACTATGAGTACTCCAATGGCAAGCTCACAGCGCTTGCAGAAGCGCCCGACACCGAGGTGCACGGCGTATCGCTCAAGACCTTCTCCTCTCTTACCGACTACGGTCTAAATAGCGGTGTACAGAAGGTATACCTCGACTGGAACGACCCCGCCGAATATGCGCTCTCCAATGGGCTGGAGCTGGGCATGAGCTTCGCCGATATAACAGCCATCATGGGACAGCCGGAAAGCATTAATGCCGTACATGATAAGAGCGTAAACGCCAGTATGTATTACCTCAATTACTACGGAGAGGCCACTCTCTGCCTCATGGCAGAGCTGAATAGCCCTGTGGAGGATGGCACTCTATGGTTCGCCCAGATATACTCTGACAGTATAAATTTTGGACGCATCCTCTCCTCCGAGCGCAGCGAGGAACACATCAATAGTCTTTACGGCATCGAACATACAGGCATAGCCTCGGAGGACGAGTATCTGCCCGTACTCAGAAACCTCAGTGTTCCCACAGACGGCTATTTTGACAGCGCCTTTGATCTTGTCCCACGAGATGAGAGCTTGTGGGAGGACGGCCCCCCTCCCTGCGCAGCTTTACTTTTCAAGGATGGCGTTCTGGAATGCATCTACCTGCGCTACGCCGTGGCAGTAGGTTTCCAGCCCACAGTGGGAGCACCTATCGTCAGCGCTGCAGACGGGGCAGGGGCAATAAGCTTCGATGGTACCACATTTTACTACCATGACCGAGGTCTTGGACCTCTTGAATATGAGTTGACAGAGCGTAACCAATCCATAAACGCTATCAGCTCCGCTGTTTCCGCAGGGAGCAAAATTGTGGTGGAGTGTTACACAGGGGCCGGGAACAATGTTTACTGTATATATGATGTGGAGAGCCAAAGCTTTGAAAAGGACATTATCGGCAGCAATCTCACATGGCTTGGGGACATGCTGAACACAGCGGTTTACTCCGTCCAGTCTGATATTTACAGCTATGACGGGCGGCTAATTAAGTCATGCGAGCTGAAAGAGAACGAATTTATCTCCGGCCTGTCCTTTTCTGAAAATGGGTCAAAGCTTATCGTAAGCATTTCAAGCGATTCAGGCAATAATAGACAGGACGTTATCGAAGGCGCCATTCCGGCTCCCGTATATACGGAGCTGCCGGGTGTGCTGAGTATGTACCTGCCGCAGGGCTACAGCCTCGGCATCTTTGATGGGCGCAGCGCGGCGATCTACGACATCGAAGGAGCCGAGTGTGGCCTCGTGATAACATGCGGAAGAGCCGAACGTGAGCTTGCCTTCAGCGATGGCAGTCTCAGCGGCGTTGCCAAATTCGACGGGCTTGGCTTCATTGGAGATGTTCCTATTGACCCTCGAGTTCCCGGCCTTATGTATGGCATCGCTTATACAGACAGCATGTCCTACATAGACAATTGGTATGTTATCTATGCAACGGCAAGCAACGATTTGGCCTATGGTTTGCGTCTGAGCAAGGATTTCTTCAGCGAAGAGGAAGCTCGTTTTGTGGCAGAGAGCGTTGAGATTCCTGATTTGCTTGGGTAAATAAAAGAGTACGAATTTTGACCCAAATAATGATTATAGCAATTCTTTTAGTAAGTACTATTCAAGAAGTGTCTGCAAAAATGTCAGCCGAGCAGTTAACTACTGCCCGGCTGATTTCCGTAATTTAATTAGATCGTCTTTCATTCGAATGCCGACCATGATGTCATTTATATATGCCGTTTCCGGCTTGAAGATCGGCTCTTAACAGTAATGCTTTTTATTTGACGCTCTGGAGGTAACATTCGATGTTTTTTAGATGACTGCATCTGAATATTGCTGGAATGATTATAGTATTTGTCATTGTCTTAAAGTCAAAATACCATCTGTCACTAATTAGCGACTCCTGCGCCTTGTACATTAACAAAATAAATGATATGCTATTTAGTAATTTATTGTGTCGATTTGTCGGAATACAACGGAGGTGCACCCACCACATGTCAGATAACTGCCAGAAAATCAAACTGCTTAAGATGTACGAGCTCCTCAAACAGGAAACCGACGAGCAGAATCCCATGACCACAGCGATGATAATTGAGCGCCTTGGAAAAATCGGTATTTCCTGTGAGCGCAGGACCCTGTACAAGGACATTGCCACGCTCAACGAGCACGGTTATGAAATAATGTTTCGCTGGGTGGGCAAGGAAAAGGGCTATTATGTAGAAGACCGTGCCTTCTCGATCCCCGAGTTGAAGATACTTATAGACGCTGTTCAGGCCGCCAACTTCATTACAGAAAAAAAGACCGCCGAATTGATCGGCAAGATAGCAGATCTTGGCGGCGGCCACAAGGCTGAAATTCTTAAGGGCAACATGGTGTGTTTTAACACCAGAAAGCATAGTAATGAGTCTATCCTCTATAATGTAGGTTATCTCGAGGAGGCTATTCTGGAGAAAAAGAAGGTCATCTTCCGTTACTACGACCTGAATGAGCAAGGTGAAAAGGCCTACCGCCGTGAAGGCCACCATTACGTTGTCGAACCCATTGCTTTGGTGTTCATCGAGGACAACTACTACCTTATGGTATATAGTGCGAAGCACGACAGCACCGCGAACTATCGCGTTGACCGTATGGATGCAGTGGAAATCATTGACGAGCCTGTCACGAAAAAGGCACTTGAATTACGTAACGATATAGACTGCTATACAGAGCAGGTGTTCAAAATGTACGGCGGACAACCTGTGGACATCACCATTCAATTCGATCGTAGGCTTATAGGTGCCGTTTACGACAAATTCGGTGAGGACACCAAAATGATTTGTCTGAACTCAGATTGTTGTGTTGCTACAGTCAAGGTGCAGATCAGCCCCACCTTCTGGGGTTGGATCTTCCAGTTCGGTGGGCTGATGAGGATTACTTCGCCAGAGGGCATGATTGAGAAGTATAATCGCATGGCAGGTGCTCTCGTGAGCGGTTATTGAAACCATTTACAGTTGAAAAACGATTAATGAATATTCTGTAGAAAACATCATAATATAGCAGTTTCAGCGACTTGCGATTTCTGGTGTTCTAAAATGAAAATTCTTCTTTTAAAGGCAGCTCTATGCCCGGTGCAAAGTATTTCCTCAATGGCAATCTGGGATGGGCTTCCTAAACAGAACCCCTGGCACATCCATACCGTTGGCCATTGCATAGACCAGAAAAGTCTGAAGAACTTTATTCCACATTTCTACCCAAGGAAATGGGGAAATTGCCTGAACAATTGATCTAAATATTGCAATATCCCACAGTGATTAATAGCTGTGGGATATTTTTCATATGGTGATATTGATGATAGGACAGCAAACATGTTATTTAGGCACTACCAAAAAACACTAAATCCGCATAATATACTTGGCAGTACGTGCTACTCGGTATAACAAGTAATAAAACCTATTTTGTGACGGGGTATTATTGCCGGAATGCAATATCTGACTTTTATCATAGCAACCCGCAGATACTCGATCAATTCTTCCTCTAAGAATGGGATTTCAACACTATTGGAGGATTCCTTAAACCAAAAACCATCCGCTGTTTTATATTTTTTACAAATGTACCTCAGTTCTGATTCGGTCAGTTCTTCTGTCACCATCATAAATCCCTCACACGGGAGACTAAACCCCACTGTTTCCTTGGAAGAATCGACATATACCGCGACACTATAAAAACCCGTATGCCAATCTCCTGCATTTTTAAGTATAGAATTAAACGTTTGAATTTTTTCGGAAATATGCGGCTGGATTCTTCTGTGGGCGAATCTGTTGAAGACAGCAAAGTTATAAAACTTGTCTACATTAACACCTTTTTCAGACATTTGCCGCATCATTTCTTCAAATGCCATAATGCTATTCTCGAAGTCTCCAAATGTATTCTTGACACCACAAACATTAAGTATGCTGTGGCGCATCAGTTTATAAAATAACTTCATTTCGAGAATGTCTTGAACAACTTGATCTGTTCCGTAGAATGCATAATGCTCAGAAAAGTCTTTCAACAAGTGAAAATCGCAAAAACGTATATCAATACATGCTCCATCGGTTGGTACACTATCCACATATAGAGAGGATTGCATTAAGCGATCAATTATTTCCTTACGTACATTGCTAATTTTATTCGTCCACATTTCTCGCTCATTTCGAATAGTATATGCTTCATCGAGCATTTTCTTTTTTATTGCTTCAATTAGGGAAATGTAAAACCAATCATTAACTTGTTTAGGTGCTTCTGATTTGCCTAGCCAACTGCAAAACAAAGAGTATTTTTCAAAGTACCTTTCAGCAATAATTCCATCCGAGTTCATATATTCCTTCATTTTTAGTAGCACATCCAAGCTAAGCGACTCCATGTCATTTTGGCTGATATTTCTAAAAAACAGGTAGCAATAAAAAGTCAAAAATTCAATTGTATCGTTTCCCAGCCTCGCCGTCTTCGCTTCACCTAAAGAGATGTATTCCCAGTTAAAAGCTCGGTCATTGAAAAAGCTCAACAGAAAATTTGCCCCACCAAACATCAACTCCGTATTAGAAAGAATATCCTTTATCTTTGTAGGTTCGGAGCTGCTGTATGACTCCATGATGGTTGCTTCTGAAAACGCGCGGAGTCGCTCCAGATAATCATTCCCCTTTTCTATAGGCATATACTGTTCTTTAAGCGCTACATAGTACAGATAGGTTATTGCAGTAAGCAAAACATTAGATTTTATTTCTGGATTTTTGTATGGCTTGGATCTCCAAACTGCCTGCATAATCTTTACAAATGTATCCACATCTGCAAAGTTTATAGAGTTGCGAAGCACAAATAATGCTTTTGCTGAATAATCATTACTTGCTTGTAATATGTCATTCTTTATTTGGTCAATTTCACTTTGAAAGCACGACGAAGAAATGTCCCCTCGATAATATGAATACATGAAAGCATCAATTCCCGCAGCACTCCAGCGCGAGTCAATGGACTTTGGATATGATGTCCGCAAGATTGTACGAATATTTGGTTCCGATTTTACGCTAATTGCTAATCTCAGCAATTGAATCTGCGCAGAATGCATCTGTTCATTAAACTGGACCATCCCCTCATCCGAATAACTATCCATCAACCTAACAAAGTACCAGTACGTGTCACTTTCATAAAGATTCACCTCTCTCCTTATCTCAGCAGATAATTCTGCCTCAATTCCATCAATGACTTCGCGAAACTGCTTTCTTGATGCATTCTTATGCTTTTCTACGTTCTTTTTATCATGTGTCGTGATTGTATCGACCAATAAATTAACCACTTTTTTGGCCCAATCTGAATATTTTTCAGACTTAGTAATTACATTTATGCACTCAAGAAGGATTGATGTTGCAAGATACACTGTAAAAAGAAACAAAAAAGTGGCTGCTGTTATATTATCTAAAATCACAAAAATCCATGTAATTGCAGGCAGTACGATTGAGCACAGAATCTTCTCCCAAAAAGATAATTCAATCCTCGGAAAACGCTTCGATAAATGCAACAGGCTTTTAATACTTATCCCATAGTGACTAGCATCGATTTTTGCAAGAATAAACGCAACAGATGCAAGCGTAAGGGAAGCAATTGTTGTCTGTATCTCCCAAATTGCAAGTACAACAGCTGAATAATTGCCTATCCAAATAATAGGATTATTTTTAAACCACAAAATGTCCAAAATCCAGACACAAAATGCGAATGCTGTAAGCACGGCAATCCATATCACTATACGCATCAATCGCACTCGTAAAAACTTCTCCATACTTAAACCTCTGTTTCGATGATTTTACCACTAATACATAAAATGAACGTCTCTTACAAAAAGGCAAATCTTCACCACATCAAGTGTTGTAAAGCATTTTTGTTAATAACAGAACTATCCAACGACTCTGTGCTGCTCCGATACGAACTCCAATAGAGTCTCGCTCTCATTTGGGACTTGTTCGTCTATCACCGCGTTCAGGCAGACTTGTAGCATTTTACCAACGCTCTTGCCTTTATAGCCAAGAGCTAGCAAATCGTTTCCGTTAATGGCAAGGTCTTTCAAAGAAAAACAAGATTCTTCCGTAATAATCTCACTAACCATCGCACGTACGGCCTCATACTCGGTGATTCGCTCCATACACAAAGCGGATTGCCCAAACGTATCCGCTTTGTGCAGTTCTATAAGCTGGAGAACAGCCTCAACGCCATGCTTGTTCATAAGGCGCTTGACGGGCTTTTTATCTGCGCTGATTGGAAGGTCGTGGTATCTCACAAGCCGCAGAACGCGCTCTCTGCGTGCATTATCAAAGCGCAAACGTACGAAAATACTTTCGGCCAGTTCGGTGCTTCGTTCTGCATGTCCATAGAAATGTCCTATGCCGTCCTCACCTATGGTGAAGCAGTGAGGTTTACCCACGTCGTGTAGCAGAGCCGCCCAACGCAAAATAGGCTCCGGCGGTATGGCCGACACCACAGCAACTGTGTGGAGCCACACATCCTTGTTGTGGTGGGGATTATGCTGCACAAAACCAAACATAGGAGTGATTTCAGGGACACATACTGCAAGGACGTCGGCATAGTCTGTCAAAACATCTCCTACACCGACTCCGCAAAGCATTTTCGTCAGCTCAACCTGAATCCTTTCAGGCGCGACATCCAAAAGAAGCTGCTTATTTCTGTGAATGGCTGCAGCGGTATTGGACTCCATTTGCATTTCAAACACAGAGGCAAAACGCAAAGCCCGCAGGATCCTCAGACCGTCTTCTTGAAATCTGCTGCCCGGGTCACCAACGCAGCGGACAAGCCCCGCTGCGATATCATCGCAACCTCCCATGATATCTACAATGCCGCTCCGAGGATTATAGGCCAGAGCATTCATTGTAAAATCTCTGTGCTCCAAGTCCTCTCGCAGGCTGCTTGCGAAGTCATGACCATCGCCACCAATGCGATAGGTCGTTATCTCGATGGGCTCATGGTCTATCATCGCCGTGACCGTGCCATGCTTCAGTCCGGTTTCAAATATATGATAGGCGGAAAAGACCGCCTCCACCTGTTCTGGCAGGGCATTTGTAGTGATGTCCCAATCCTTTGCAGGACTTTGGTTGCGCACATAGTCACGAACCGCACCGCCAACAAGGTAGGCTTCAAAGCCCGCTGCCTCCAGTAAAGCAAACGCAGTATTCACTTGTAGCGGAAGTTTTATCATATGCTACATCTCCAATACGGACAGGAATCGCTTATCCAATTCGGTCCAATTGTGGCTAGTTCCTTTTGGCATGCGCCTGATTTGTGCCCGCACGTCGGCGACACTTTCGTCCAAATATCGTTTATATCATCTGCGCTTGGTATCAGCTTGGTTTCCGTCAAATTTTATTTTTTCAATCTCGCCAAATAATTCTGCCTTTGAACTTGGTCTTATTCTCCATGCGTTGCCGTGATTCTTTCCTGAGTACTTGCCCGTCTTGGATGTATAACCTCTCCAGTCATAAGTTATTTTTCCAGACTTAATGAGCGAGAGGAATGTCGCAAATTGGGGCGCTCTAGAAAACTCAATCTCATTGTACTTAAATTGAACCATACCATTCACGATCCTGTGTTCTGCTTTCACCCACAGTGTAGACGGATGCTTCTGATAAAGCTGTTCTTTAAGCTCGTCAAACAGCCAAAATGCCGTAGTCTCTATTTTTTTTGTTTTAGGGTCAGTGCGTTTTAGGTTCACTCGCGCATCCTCTTCGTCTACATCAAGGAAAAAACCTTGATTGTTTTGCGGTGCATCAGAGGACCCAATAGTTATATACAGACTACTGTATCCACGATGTTTATCCGAGTCATAGCCATAGTATCTGGCAAACGCAGAAACTCTCTGCCGATCATTGGCTTCGTAGGCCTCAATGGCCGTTCCCTCAAAATGGGGGCGCAGCGTAAAAAGTGTGTCCAGTGTTTTGGAGCCACCCTTGGCCTTCACTTCAATAACTCCTTCATAGTCAGCATCGTCTCTGTTGTTGGTTACAATACCCAGAAGTGCCTCGAGGGTATCTCCCACATCCTTAGGTGCTATATTACCAACGCCCTTAGAATTATTGTAGAAGCCTCCTTCAAGGATCTCTTTAAGCTTCGGCTTAACACGCTCCAATGTTTGGCTAATTAAATCACTCCCAAGCGCATCCAGGATAGCTTGAGAACTCGGTGTGTTGTGTGTAAGGTTGATCAGATAGATTAATGGGCTACCGTCTTCTTTCTTCAAGAATGAGATATAAATGAGATCGCCCTCATTCATTTCTTTAGCTGCCGCCCGTCTTTTAACTGTCTCAATCGAAAAGCGGGGATCACCACGGTCATTCTTTACGCGGTAAAACTTCAGCTTGATCTGTTCCGTTTTTGACTGCTGAACAAATAATGCAGTCGAAGTAACTCCATAATCTCCACCGTGCTCCAACGTCTCATAATTGACAATTCCAGCATTAAACAAAAGGGACCTGAAAATACCGTTTGCATCCAGATTATTTTTATCGATCATAGTGTAGGTCAGGCGTAGCAGTGCATACTCATCATTCCGGATTTTCTGGATTCCGTTGATTACTTTTGCTTCATCAGGATAAGGAACAAAAATCATATCTCACTATTACCTCCTTCGCTTCTGCTTAATAGGTCACTAAAATCAGCATCCACTCCGGCTGCAATCTTTGCCAGAGAGGAGATTCGAGGATTGACAGTTCTCTTGTTCAGGGTTCGGTTAATGGTAGCTGTATCCAAACCCGTTTCCATATAGATGTGTATCTCCTTTTTTCCCGCAGCCACCAGACATCTTCGTACATTCGAGCTGAACACTAAAAGGAAATCATCCTCTGTAAAATTCTCATCCCATACGCCTGCATCACTATCGAAGGATCTCGAAAACAGTTTTGTCAGCGGAACATTAAGCGCACGGGCAATTCGGATCGCCGTGCTGAGCTGTATGTCCTTCTCGCCTAGTTCCAATGCCGAGATATACTGGCGACTGTAACCAGAAAGCATCTCTACATCCGAGAAAGAATATTGCCTTCTCTCACGGACGCGCTGAATGTTACGGCCAAAAATTTGCAAAACACTTGCACTATATACTTTTGCCTCTTCTGTGACCACTGAATATCACCCCTTTTTCATCTTGAGACCATTATAGCTTTTATTGCCAGTTGTGACTTGATGTATCTATATCATTTTTGAGGGCGCAAAAAGGCTGGTTAGCAAATTGCTAACCAGCCTTCTCAAAAATTTTGGACTATTTTATTTTCTTAAGGATCTCCAAAGCTATTGCATGGGCCATCAGCGGGGGTACTGCATTTCCAACCTGCGTATACTGAGGAGTCTCAAGCTTGCGCCGGTCACCGCCGGTCGTGCGCTTTCCTTGGAAGACAAAGCTATCATCAAAGGATTGTAGTCTTGCCATCTCACGAACAGTCAACGAACGGTTAGATGCATAATGTGTGAAATCATCCGCAAGTGTCACAACCGTTGTGCTAGGCTTGTCCGCGCGCAAACACGAATAGTTGCGTTTGTTTGTCTTCAGCAACGGGTTGTCCGGCTCGCACTCTTTAGCTTTATGGTAATCTCCATATTTTCTAATCAATGCATATCGTGCTTGCACTTCGGCATTATGCTTTGATGTTTCGTGGTTTTGAAGCACCGCAGATTTTTCGGCAGAACTCGAAAGTTCTTCGATTGCGTTAGCGGGGGTATAAACCGGCAACGCTTTTTTCAGCGCAGGAAATCTTTCGGGGTTCAATCGTCCTTTTCGGCTCCACTCTGCATATGTACGACACTCTTCCCCAGAACCAGCTTTATCTGCCGGCACACCAAACTTAGTCCTTGCAACAGCACCATATTTACTACATTTATGTTTCTGATAAAAAGCCTCATCGTAATCGGACACGCATTCTCCGATACCAATATAGTCGAGATCACCGATTGCTTCGGCTACACCGACTTTTTCTTCGTCGGTTACAGTGGCAGGAATACTTGTGATTAATTCTTGATCATTTCTACAACCGATGAAGACTACTCGAGTACGATTCTGCGGCACACCATAGTCGGAAGAAAGCAATGTAATAGGCTTCTCGATTCTATACAACGCCACTTTATCGGCAATCGCGGTAAGCTCACCGTGAAGATCAGACCGATGAATAGAAACAAGCTTCAGCAGTCGCTGCATCGTCGCAAAGACGCCCTCATTTACAATTTCGAGCGCAAGGCGAACCTTTTTGGTTGCCACCAAAGATTTTGTATCTCTGGCATCATCAATCAGTCTATCGCACTGCGTCACTGCAGCATCAATAATGGAATAGATGCTCAAAGTATCGGTCACATTATCAAACTGCTGCTTATAATTGCTTCGATTCAGATGGGACGCATTAATTTCACGAATAACACGGTCTCTGATATTTGTCAGATCGGTCTGGTGGGAGATAAGAAGCAGCGCCTGACGAATTACATTTCTATCATCTTCTGGAATCTCTTTGTTGTTTCTATACGCGTCAACAAACTCCGAAGATAGGGTGGCACAGAACTTTTCAAGATCTGGATTAGAAATATCATTTTTGCTTTTTAGCAACGCATCAAGCGCAAATGCTTTTTGCTGAGCAGACAGTCCGGTCGTCTCCAAGACAGAGACTGCTTTGATATAGTCAGCTCGTCTTTCTGCTGTGCGTCTATTCTGCTCGATCCAGACTTTTAACAATCTGAGGCATAATTCATACTCGATCTTCGCCTCTTTGAAACACTCACCAGATTGCGTAGATCTCTCGCAATTCAGAACCAACTCTGCCAAGGCTTCATAGTCAACAATGTTCATGATTTCTCTCAAGATTCGCTCTTTGACTTTGCCGTTATCTTTCGTCAAAATTCCGGCAACATTTTCCATGACAAAATATTTAGGTCTAATCGCTTCGATTACCTTTAGATAGTAAGCAAACAGATCGTCTTTTTTATCGTTTTTCTTACGTTCTCCGGCCAAACTGAAAGACTGGCACGGAGGCCCTCCGACAAGGACATCAACACTCACATCGCCAAATGTATCATTAATCCTCGCCTGAAGTGTTTCAATAAAATCGGCAGCTGTAATATCCTTTGTCAAAAATTGTGTGTTGAGCCCAAGTTGACGATTGTAACGCATCACATGAGTCACTTCACAAGTGGGATTAATGTCACTTGCTAGGAGGAAATCATAGTATGCGCCATTATACTCCGCTTGCAAAAAGCCTTCACTAAATCCACCTGCTCCTGCAAACATATCGATAAATGTAGGCATAGCAGAAACCTCCTTTTTGATGTTAATTGACATTATAGCAGAATATAACTCAAATGTCCAGGCCCTATTTTCTTTTTCTTTCCTAATTCTCTCTGTTCAAAACACGGCAACCAAGTTAGTCACAATGTCGAAACTCGTTGAAAATAGCCGCGTTTTAGAGTATAATTTAGTCAAGTTCAACAACAAGCTATATTTTGCATTTTAGAAAGCGGGTTTGAATCCAATTTGACCGACTGCACTAATCAGCAATTATTCGAACGGAGGTTGCAAATGAATATTTTTGACAAGATCCAACACTATATTACCCGTTCGGAAACGAAATTACTTTCTCAAATCCCGGTATCTGACAACGAGTATGGCGAGTTGTTAAAGTACGTGAAATCATATGTCCTTCGGATGTATATGCAAACCGTGGTTCCTGCTGATGCAATTGTATCGGTTTGCTTAGTTCAAATAGCCATCCGCACATATGCTGACGGAAACTATTGGGAATATTTTCTCGACGAGGTAGGCCTCGATGTTTCTGCCTCAAAACGAAATTATATTGGTCGGATATTTGCTGCAACTCTTAAAAAATACAATTTATTTGAAATCGCACACGAAACTGGTACCAAGTATGCATATGTCGAAAATATAAAGGCACATGCTTTTGTGCCTAACAATTATTTGTCCGGTTATTTTGATTTCTTATTTGCGTTTTATGATAGAAATATTCTGCGCCAATTACCAGACAATATTGATGAAGACTATCTGGAAATGTCCGAATTTTTCGCAAACACATTGCACGAAAGCGGAGATAGCTTCAGTCTAACTACACTAAACAACAAGCCTGCCAAGTCCTACAAGCTATTAAAAGCGACACGCACATTATTTGCTCAATGCGCACCAGATGTTGTCAGTCAAGAAATCTATCGACATCTCAAAATAATTGACGATTATTATTACGATGATATTCTACCTAACATTGACGACAGATTTGGCGAGGCGTTTGCACTCTGGCAAAAAAAGAATGCCGAGATTAATGATCGAAACAAGGGCACCACAAAACGAAAAAGTGGAGCATTTTATCACAAACCTTATTTTTGTATTAATCGAAAAGATGGCACAGCCGAATTAATTATCCCAGAGCAGAAAATACGCAACGATGACTTTAACGGCGAAGTTGTCGCTAAAATCATTTGCGGCAATAGCACAAATGAATACCGCCTAAACTTATATCGCGCATTCGGTGTCATTGTATCTGAGCAAATCAAGATCCCGATCAGCAATGTCTTCTGTCACATTGAAATCACTATTAAATCTCGCACAGAAAAACGGTTTGATATTCCAGATCGTCCTTACCGCATTTTTGACGAAGATTCTATCGAGATTTTAAAGCTTCGATCTGGACAAAACTATCTTGTTACACAAAAAGACGCCGAGGTCCGTGGGCAAAAAGCTGTATATAAGAACAGCACATTATCCACGTGGGATGAATATTCTTTTTCGAACATTGATGAAAAGTCTGTAATTTACATCAACAACTACCCGATCTCAATGATCGGAACGTTTGCTGATGGCCCTAATTTTACTCATGTTTCTAACGAGTACAAATTATCTTATGACGGCCACGAAATCCAGACTGCATTCCGACATCCCACTCTCTCGTTCCGCTTGTCCAAGGAAACATATAGTAGAGCTTTTTTGTGGTGCAATGATGAAAAATATCTGGTAGATGATATTGCAGTTTCCGTCGTGGATCTTCCGTATAGTCCTGATTTTTACGGCATTACCGTTTTGTTGCAAGACATATTAGATGATGCTGCAGGTCTGTATCGCATTTTCGTCGATGAACCCACTAAGCCCAAACGCGAAGTCTGCAAATATGTCTATCTTCCTAACCTGCGCTGCTATACAGAAAAAGCTAGATATATTTTTTCCACCGAAGCCTCCATTACGATCATCGGTGAATATACAATTACCCCCATTAACTCCAGCATAATCGAAGTTGCCACGAACGAATATCTAGTTGACTTGAGCCAAGGCGTTGAACAAGGTGAGTTTTATGTAGAAATCGCAGGTAAACCATACACTCTCATCATTCCATTGCAAGTTTTCAAACATGGATTTGAAAAACGGTGGCAATACGAAAGACCTGACTATATTTGGGCTTCAGATCTAAAAAACGATCTGTATATCTCTATGCCCGGAGCAACCGAGGCTAGAGTATATGTTGCCTCCAAAGACTCCAGAAAGAGCGCCTACGGAGTCCACCATGGCAATGGAATCTTTAGATTTGACATTTCAGAAATAGCAGAATACATCCGTAACAGCCCCACCCCTTTTAATTACATTTCCCTAAAATATAGAGACAACAAGGAGCGAAACCTTTCCCTCTACAGAGTGCTAAATAGACTTTATGTGCATAAGGCAGACGTATTGTTTGACCATGATCAAGTGTTTGTAGATATATTTTATGAAGGAAAAAACGACCTAGTTTTACGTTTTGTCGAGGAAGGTACAGGACACAGCATAGTAGAAAAAACTGTTCATAATGGCAGAAATGAATTCCCGGAACTCTCTGCGCAGGGATTGTACACCATGCACATGCTTGAAATGGTACCGGATCCCTTTGGATTTTCCACTGAGACCCATAGCATAGGCAAACCACGAACTAGGGTCGGCGCAATTGATTATATCGATATCTCTAACTGCAAAATTAATATCCAGAAAATTCTATATCACGGCCAAGAGCTTTCTCTCGACTATTCCTATGCCGTTTTTTCTTTAGAAAAGCAAGATCAGTTTACTTATACCGGCATTCTTTATGAGCAAAAAAAGCTAGCGCCATCCTTGCCAAAAGCAAAATCTACCGCGCTTGTGAAACCGTTGCTAATCGAAGGTGTTGTGGATAACGGCGATTTCTTTATTGTTTCTGTTCAATCTGTGTACGAAGACGATGTTTATGATCCGCTGTACTATGACAGAAAAATGAAAAAACTTACCAGAAGCGACCTCGTTTCTGGTAAAGATTATTCCAGATTCATCCCTCTTTACGATGATTCGAGTGAATACCAAATCCATATACGGAGGATAAAATAATGCTATTCCGGCCAGCAGAAAGTTCAAAACGAATAGTTGATTTCTATAGAAACTATTTACTTACTACCTTTCGCACCAACAAGGACTACTATAACACTCAGCTGGCACAAGAGCTGGCAGAAGATGGTGTTATTTCTAGCGGTCCTTACATCAGCATGAGTGACTGTTACGCAAAGGATCGGTCTATCCGAGATCTTGTTGCCGAGAGAATTGTCACTCCTAGTTTGGGAGAATTATCTGCTCTGCATCCCGAACGTTCATTGTACAAACACCAAGTTGAAGCCATCTGCAAAGCAAACGAAGGTAAAAACCTGATTATTACAACCGGCACCGGTTCAGGAAAAACAGAATGCTTTTTGATTCCCGTTCTTAATCAATTGATGCAAGAAAAAGAAGCTGGCACATTAGATGCCGGTGTTCGAACTCTGCTAATCTACCCCATGAACGCGCTAGTCAACGACCAAATTCGCCGCCTTCGCGAAATTTTTGATGCTTACGGCGACGAAAGCATTACGTATGGCAAGTTCACTGGTGAGACGGAAGAAAAATATATCAATGCGAGAAATGAGTTTATCAGCCGAGAGGGCGTAGAACCCAAACGAAATGAGCTGATTTCACGCGAACAAATGCGTGCAACACCGCCCAATATTCTTATTACAAACTATGCGATGCTAGAGTATCTTCTCTTGCGTCCTGGTGACAGCATCTTCTTCAACGAACAAAATGCTAACAAATGGCGTTTTATCGTATTAGATGAGGCTCACACTTACGGAGGCGCAAAAGGTATTGAAGTAGGCACGCTTCTTAAGCGAGTCAAAGCGATGCTTGGCAAGGATGACATTCAATTTATGTTGACATCCGCAACTCTGGGCGACGAAAGCGACAACCCCAAAATTGTTAATTTTGCTTCATCATTGTGCAACGCACAGTTTGATGAAAACTCTATTGTACGATCTGTTACAACACCGCCGACAAAGCCTGCCACAACTAAAGCTCTAGACTTTTCCATCTATCGCCACTTAGCCGAGGAGATCAGAAACAATTGTTCTCCCGAAAAAATATTGGACTGGCTCAGAGAAAACGGTATAGATGTCGTTCAGTGTGACACACCCGCATCCACGCTCGAACAGACACTATATAACATGATCCTCCACGACTCTTTTTACTACGATGTGCGCCGCAGTCTACTAAACCACACAAAACCATTGTTGCAACTATCTAAAGAATTAAATACTTCCGCAGATGATGTAACTGACTTTATTGCTGTAGCCTCCAACGCACAAATTAACAACGACAAAATATTCGAAGCACGATATCACATGTTCTTGCGTGGAATGGAAGGTGTTTTTGTAACCCTCCATCCCAGCAATCAGTTGTTCGTAAAAAGAATGGAGACATTCAAAGCAGATCCTTTTGACGATGATTGTGGTTATAAGGTTTTTGAAATTTCCTTTTGCCATAATTGTGGCGCCGTTTTCGTTGTTGGTCAAACACAAGATGGATATCTTGTCCAAAAGTCTAAATTTAATGACGAATACGACCCCGAAGTATATTTGTTAGATGGTTACTACGATGATGACGAAGGCGAAGACGAAGAACCTGAAGATAACAAGTATACGGTTTGTGCAAAATGTGGCGCAATAGCCAGAGCTTCCGCAATTCCTGGTCTTTCTTGCGGACACGATAAAAGCAATTATAATACGCTTATCAAAGTGAAGGACAAAGGTGATGTTTTACACAGTTGTCCATGTTGTCATGTCACAAACACTCAGCGAAGTATCATTCGCCCGTATTTTTTGGGCAACGAAGCTGCCACTGCAGTCATTGCAACAGCACTTTATAATGAACTTCCCGACACAAAAATAACAACTAAGACAGTCGTATATGAAGATGAGTTTTTTGGAGGTGGCAATTCATCTGAAGAAATTGAAGAACACGAAAAACTTGTCAAGCAATTTCTAACCTTCTCCGACAATCGTCAGGCTGCAGCATTTTTTGCTTCGTACTTAGAAACTACATATAGGGATAATCTGATTAAGCGCATAATGGCACAGGTCGCTTACGACAATCAGGCAATCATGCAAAGCGGAATGAGTCTCGGCAAATTTGTTTTTGAAGTCGCACAGCTAATGAAAAAGTACGGGATTTATGCGGCTGAAGATCGCGAAAAGCAAGCATGGATGGCCACGTTGAAGGAAATGATGAATTACAAGGCGCAGAACTCTCTGCAAAATGAAGGTATTCTGTACTTTGACTTTGATTTCGCCATGCCCAAAAACGACCGACTGGGCCTTTCTGCCGAAGAGACTACAGAGCTATTCAAATCCTTGATGAAAATCTTTATGCGCGACGCTGCAATTGTTCTGCCGATACCGTTGAGCGATACAGAAATTCATTCTTTGACATTTGGTAGCCCAATCAAGGGCTATTCCAAAAATTTTACACAGAAAAAATATGTAATATCTTGGCTTCCTAAGAGTGAGAAGGAGAATATCCGCACCAGGATTATTAGCAAGCTGTTTCCTGATATGGATCTAGAAACAATCCATAAACTTCTGGGATCCATTTGGGACAAACTTTGCCATGACAGGATTGTGACTTACGACAGCCAAACTCAAAAATATCTGCTTGATCTTGGAAACGTTATTGTCAAAACAGTAGATGAACTGTTCATTTGCGATGAATGCAAAACTATCACCCCCTACTATTTGCGGGGCATATGCACAAATAAACGCTGTTCAGGACATACCGACCCCTATGACTACAAATGCGCCCGAGCAACAAATCACTATTTCCACTTGTATCATGACTTGAAGATTAATGACCTCATCGCCCACGAGCACACTGCTCAGCTTGGCAGCCAAAAAGCCTACGAATATCAAAATGCTTTCAAGAGCAAAAAAGTTAATGTTCTCAGCTGTTCAACAACCTTTGAAATGGGCGTTGATGTAGGTACATTGGAAACAGTTTTCATGAGAAATATGCCTCCTTCCCCAGCAAATTACGCACAGAGAGCTGGCCGCGCAGGTCGAAGCACCAAGTCTGCGGCTTACGCAATTACCTATTGTCCAAATAGCTCCCACGATCTGAACTTCTTTAAGAATCCTGTAGATATGATCAAGGGTTCCATTTCCCCCCCTGCATTTAACGTAAACAACGAAAAAATTGTATTGCGCCACATCTTTGCTTCTGCATTTTCATTTTTCTGGAAAAAATATCACGAGCTCTACAAGCATACTGCAGGAGAGTTTTTCGAGGCAAACGGCATTGCAGAATTCAAGCAATATCTGGATTCAAAACCCGATAATCTCAGGGACTATCTCTGTAAAATCACTAGCACCGAAATTCAACAGGCCTATGGTATTGATACATTTTCTTGGGCAGAAAAATTATTTTCTGAAGATTCAGATGCCCCCGGTGTGTTTGTCATAGCCCAGCAAAAGTATCAATCCGATCTCAAAGAACTTGAGGATGCACTTGCTTCCGCCGTTACTGCACAAGGCAGAGCAGAAGCTGGTTCAACCGAGGTTCGACAGTTGGCATTTAAAATTTCCTCAATTAATGCCTCGATAAAAACCCTAAAGCATCAGCAACTTATTGAGTTCCTTTCTAGAAATAATTTAATTCCCAAATATGGTTTCCCCGTCGACACGGTAGAACTAAAGAGTGCTGGTGTCGGAGGTCAATTAGACTCTTTGCGTCTTGACCGAGATCTTTCCTCTGCAATTTCCGAGTATGCTCCCGAATCCGAGATTGTTGCAGACGGAAAACTAATCACCAGCCGCTATGTCAGGGTTCTAAAGGGTTATGCTTGGCCAGAATACAACTATGCTATTTGCGAGCATTGCAAAACCATGACCCGTGTGTTGTTCACCGAATCCCTGCCAGAGCATTGCCCTCAGTGCGGACACGACCTTCCGCGTAGAAGGCTTTCGTACATCATCCCGAAGTTTGGTTTCTTGATGGATAGTGATGGTGCCAAAGATGTTGGTACTGCAAAACCCGAACGCACTTATAAAGGCGCAATCTCCTATATTGGAGATGGAAAGCGAATTGAAACTCACAACTTCTCTATTTGCGGAAAAAAGGTAGTGTTTGGAACTAGCAAAATGGACGAGCTCGCTGTTCTAAATTCCTCCGATTTTTATATCTGCAAAGAATGTGGTTATGGTGAAATTTTCGAAAACTCGTTGGACTTTTGTCGTGAAAAAGAGCACCGCAAAGCTGACGGTTACCGATGCACTTGTAAAACACTTTATCCATATGCACTTGGTCACGAATTCCAAACTGATGTTGTCCTCCTAAAGTTCACCTCAGAAAACATTACCAATATCGATGCTGCATGGACCATTTTGTATTCATTGTTAGAAGGTCTTAGCAAGTATCTTTCTATTGATCGAACGGAACTTTCGGGTTGTTTACATTGGTTTAGAAACGAGGATGTTGGCGGAACGGGAAATTACGGCTTCGTTTTGTTTGACAACACTCCAGGCGGTGCCGGTTATGTTCGTCAGCTTAGAAACATCACAACATTTACCGGGATGCTGAGCGAGGGACTCAGAATTGTATCAAGTTGTACCTGTGGTGGCGAAGCTGCAGATACTGCGTGTTATGGTTGCCTGTGCAATTACTACAACCAAAAACAACACGATATCTTGAAGCGAATCTATGCTATCGATTTTTACCATTCTCTCAAAGGAACTAGCGAACAATGGACCGGCATCCAGCTCCCGGATGATGAATTGCTAATTTCTCCCCCAAGAGAAGGCGTCGTAGCCGCGTTCAACAACGATGGCCAAAATCAATCCGCCATGCCATATCGTGAAATATGGGACTACATTGCTCAAGACACGGATGACCATGACGAAATTGAACTTTTTGCTGAACTGGCTATCAGTAGCGAAGCTGATGCAGCAGAAAAGCCATTCTATAATGGATCTATTCGTGTTATAGAATCTGGAAAGATTATTCCTGCGGATCTTGTATGGCCCGAAAAGAAACTTGCTTTTTTCCTCAAAGAAAACGCAGAGCATTATTTCGAGGCTCAAAAAACAAATTGGCATGTCTTCTGTATGCAGAACACCTTTTCCGCAGAAGACTTGTTGCACGTACTATGCGGAGGATAACTATGGCAATAATGATTCCCAACATACCGATTGATGTGCAACCAGGTAGCCGCGAGGATGAGATGTTTTATTCGTTAAGCACTTTGCCTGATGAATACTACGTTTTTCATTCCTTTATGCTTATCACTAATGTCGATGGTATTTTACGCGAAAGCGAAACAGACTTTGTTGTTTTTCATCCCGAAAAGGGAATAATTTGCATTGAAGCCAAAGCCGGACGAGTTAAGTGCGTAAATGGCAACTGGTTCTACGGTTCCGGAAAGGCTATGTCGCACGGTGGCCCCTATAGACAAGCTGATCTGAATAAATGGAAGCTCGAAAAGTACTTCTCTCAAAATGGTTTAAGTGCCCTTTGGCATAAATGCAAAGTACTACATGCAGTATGGTTCCCATCGATTGATCGTGCGTACTTAAATTCTATTCATTTTACTTCAGACGCTGATAAGACAATCACTTTGACTAAAGAAAGTCTTACATCTGTCGAAGCTGATATTAACCGGCTTTATTCTATTCAGCTACCTGCCGGGGTGGAAACAAACCTGTCAAAGCATGAAGCACAAAAAATACTATCAAACGTTCTATGCCCTTCGTTTGATTTGGTTCCTTCGGTTGCATCTGAACTTAGTTTAAAAAGGAGCGCATTCAATCGCTTACTAAAAGAGCAAGCCAACATTTTGAATTTCTTAGAAGAGCAGCCATATGCAATAATCAATGGCGTTGCAGGAACTGGCAAAACAATGATTGCTCTCGAAAAGGCTCGCAGACATGCCGAGAATAGTGAACGTGTGTTGTTTTTATGTTATAACCGTCTTCTTTGTGATTTCTTGCGAGAAAACTATGCTCATGAGCAAATATCGTATTATACGATTGATGCGTTAGCGTGTAGTCTTTGCCAAACAAGTTCTGCAGATTATGAGCTTCTTGAGGAAAAGCTGGAATTACTTTACTATGACGGCCACTTCCCATATAAGCATATCATAATTGATGAAGGGCAAGATTTTGGTCAGGACCGAATCGAGGAAACTAGAATAATCGATACGTTAGAGACTATTGTTCTCAGCAGTGAAATTGAAGGAACATTTTATCTGTTTTACGACAAGAATCAACTAGTTCAAGGGCGACAAATACCCAAATACATCAATGAAGCTGATTGCAAACTAACACTTTATCGAAATTGTAGAAATACAGAGAATATCGCCATCACTTCCATGCGCCCTCTTGGAAAAGAGAAAATACCTAAAATGTTTAAGGGTGCTGTTGCCGGTGATCCCACTCGTATTTATATTTCCGACAAGGTAGAAGACCAGCTTGGTTTCCTCGACAAAACATTGCGCAAACTTCTAGATGACAAGATCAAAGATATCGTTATTCTTACCTGTACTACGGCAGAGAAAAGTTTTCTTCACCCATACCTGCAAGGTGGAAAATATAGGAGATTGGGTGCAAATATAGACTTTACAACATGTAGAAAGTTTAAGGGACTGGAGGCAGATGCAGTTGTCCTTGTAGACATTACTGCAGATACTTTTGATAATTATAATAGGCTTATGTTCTATGTTGGCGCTTCAAGAGCGCGGTTTAATCTAACTGTGATATGCAACATGTCAGAAGAGGGCTGCCATCAGGTGATTTCCGAATTGGGTGTTCAGTCTACCAAGAAGCCAAAGAAAGTTCTTGCTGCGGCACTCAACTCGTTGCTATCGCAATAACGACAGTCAGCATTCAGTATGTTCTCTTCGCAGTTTAGTCTTCTTATGAATCTTAATGAGCAGCTCGTCCACCGCGTCGGCATACCGTCCCTGTTCGATAAGCGCATTGCGGAATTGGATTAGGCCACGCAGCATCAGGCGATATTCCTCTCCCGTTAGAGTCAAAATTCGTTTAGGTGCTCTCATATGTAAAAACCTCCTATGTACACTCTACCTTGAGTATACATAGGAGGTTCTCTTTCTGCAAACATACGGCTTACAACGCGGGAATGCCGTAGCCATAGATTTCATAGTGACCAATGCGGTAGCTTCTTTTGCGGCAGGAGTCGCCAGAATTGCCCTCAATGGTGTGGACATATCCGTCCTCGACATATTCCACGATACCCACATGATCGGTCACTCCGTCCTGCGGACCTGCAGAACCGTTGGGCGAATCCCAGTCAAAGAATATTATCATGCCAGGTACCGGTGTTGCGTTGCCATCAGCCCACTGACCTCTGTCCTGAAACCACAGCGCACCCCAGACACAGCCAGCGAATTTAGGTATGATACCCAAATCAATATAGCCACACTCATTGGCGCACCACGACACAAAGCAGGCACACCATTCCACACGGGATGTGAACCCATACCAGCTCCAATATGGTTCACCTCCTACATTGCCTATCTGGCTTTCAGCGACGGCAACTATTTGCTCATCCGATGAATGGATTCCATACAGAACCGATGCCCAAAGCATCAGGTTTTCATCGCGTAGCAGTTCCTCAAGCATCTGCTTCTGTTCATCATTAAAGCCATGTCCCGAGGCCATGTCCTCAGCGGTTTTATGGCTTATGGTAATATACAGCGTCGTCACATTCTGAATCGTGGGGGTCTCAATAATGTTTCCTTCCTCATCAGCACTCTCTTCAACCACTGTCTCCTGCGTTGTTACCAACCTGTGCTCAATTCGGTTCATTTCCCAGAAGATTTCTTCAAGCATAGACTTCTTCTCCTCATTGACTGTTGCAACCTCTTGCGGCTCATCTGGGTCTGTGTTCAGCTTGACAGCATACACCGAAAGCACCTCCGGCCAGACAGCTCTTGCTCCTGTGGTCTCCACCTTGTCATACTCAAGTGTGTTTCTGAGTCTGTCTATTTGCGATTGGTAATCCATGTTCAATTCATGTACCACGCTTTTCATCGTCATGGATGAATTCGTATCTTCGCTTGAGAAAAATATTCCGTATGAAGAGCCAGCCACAAGGGCCACAAGCATAATGACAACAATGATTATAACCAACACCCATCCGCCTGCAGCGATTGCAACCACCAACCCTTTTATAGCCGCGATAATCGCCTTGATGATTTTTGCAACAACAAAGGCCGCCCTCCTTGCCGCCTCCGCTGCAGCCTTCGCACTCGCCTTTGAAATTTGCACAGACTTTTGGGCGGCTTTTGCCGTCGCCTGAGCACTTTTCTGCGCCGCCTTTGCGCTTTCCTGCGCAGTTTTGATTGCAACCTTGGAAGACTCTTCTGCGGTTTTTATCGCCCGTTGACCGCTCTTTATGGACCTGTCTACGGATTTGATGGCCTGTCGCTTTGTCTCGCTTTCAGACAGTCTGGAGACTTGCTGAAGCCGCATAGATATTGCCTTATCGCTATGCGAAGTGCTTTGCGGAGCTTGTGTCGTCCGATTCTCGGAAGAATCCATATTTTGAAGAGGCATCGATTTAGATAACTTTGAGCTACTTTGTGAAGCATTGACTCTCTTGCGAGCTGTCGCCCTTGCCACCTCATAACGTTTCGCTTTGAATCTCTGAACCGCCCTTTCGGCATCTGGATTGGTCATGTTTTGGATGCCCAGTTTCGCCTCCTGATAAACGATTCTTCCACCATCCTCAACAATGCACCACGCATCAGAGATTGCGTTTTCTGTTGCATTCTGCAGCTGCTCAGCTGCATATTCGTCTGGGCTGACCTGCCCATCGTTCACAACATTCTGAGCCCTGTCTGCTGTGCGGATAAGGGCTTTTTTCATCTTATCGGCAAGGTCTGCATCACGGTCGAGAGTCTTTATTGTTTTTGCGTCTTTTAGTTTAATATCTTTCGTAGCAGAGCCCACCTTTCATAAAACATGGGACAGGCTACTCTGCCTGTCCCTTTGCGAATACGCCCTCACCGGGTTTAGTTGTCATCAGCTCATATAGCTTTGTGCCTCGAGGGAAGCGATTCGTAAATGGCACCAATGCGGAGCCGTATTTTATCAAACCACAGCCTGCATCGGCGTTGGTAATATAGCTCATCTGCTCATTGGAAATGTTAAGCAGTTTTCCAAGCTCCTCCCTATCCGAAGCTGCCTGATTGAGCATGACTACGAATTCGGAGTTACTAAGCATTGTGCTTGCCTGCACAGAATCCAGCAGATACTCCACATTCTGCGTGATAGCGGTGGGGCAAGCATTACGCTTACGAAACTGACGCCACGCGGAATTGAAAAAGGCTGCTGAGAATTCATTTTCAAACACGACATGGAACTCATCGATAAATACATGAGTTCTCTTCCCTCGCTTCCAGTTAAGTGTAACTCGGTTGAGCATAGTATCGGTGATGACGAGCAGCCCGGTAGGCTTCAGCTGAGCACCAAGACCATGTATATCAAACACAGTCACGCGCTTATCCAAATCCGCATTGCTGCCATGGCCGAATATATCAAGGGAGCCTGTGGTGAAGAGCTCTAAAGCTAGCGCGATTTCCTTCGCCTGAGCTTCAGGCTGCTCAAGAAGCTTTAGGCGAAGAGTTGACAATGTGGGTGTAAACCCGCTCTCACGTGCATCGCGATAGACTGAGGTTACACAGCGGTCAATGATGGATTTGTGCTGAGGTCCAACGCCATTTTTGTCTATCTGCTCAATCAGAGACATTATGAACTGAGATTTGACAACAACGGGATCATTCTCGCCGTAGCCATCAACCATGTACATGGCGTTCAGCTTATCCTTACCACCTGCTGCAATCCTGATAACCGCAGAGTCCCCCATTGCCTCCACCAGAGGCGCATATTCGCCTTCCGGATCGCAGATGAGAATATCATCATCTGTATTGACCATCAGCATAAATATTTGCTGCTTTGTGAGGAAGGACTTTCCTGCACCGGGAACCCCCAGAATGATAGTGGACTGGTTCAGCAGGTTATCCTTATTGCACAGGATCAGGTTGTTAGATATAGCGTTTTCCCCGTAATACATACCGCCCTTCTCCTGAATTTCCTGCACCTTAAAGGGCATGAGCACAGCAAGAGACTCTGTGGTAAGAGTGCGGTAGGAGTTTATTCGTACGGGACCAATAGGAAGCACGGTGTTCAAACCATCCATCTGGCGGAAGTTCAAGGTAGCAAGCTGACACATGCGGTTCTGGGCAATGCTTTTAAGAGCCTCTGTCTCGCTGTCAAGCTCCTCCTTGGTGGCGGCAGTAATGACCATGGTTATGACTGTGACCATCATCTTTTGGTCGCGAGTCGTTATATCATTAAGGAACTCTTTTGTTTCCTTGCGCTGCAGCTCCATATCATAAGGAATCGTGGCAGAGAAATTATTATTCTTATTCTGACGTCGCTGCCAATTGGTTATATTGGTCTCCACGCCCAAGACTATCTTACCGACTTCCCTCACGGCCTCATCAATGGGCACGGGTGCAATATCTATGGATAGCATCATGTCTCTATTTAGACTTGTAAGCTCATCTATTATATCGTCTTTAACATAGGATGCCAGTTCCTTGAGGAACAGAGTTCTGGCATATCTTTCGCCCACCTTTAGATATCCTGCGTGCTTCTCCATGCTGTCAGGGCAAATATAGTCACGGAAGTCATGGCCCTTGCCCATGGTCTTGGAGAGGTCAAAGTTAAAGATATCGCTCTCGCCCTGGCGATAAAAATTATGAAGGGCCCGCAGCCTGTCTTCTAGTCCCAGTTCGACACAGCGAGAGCCCAAGGCCGCAAAGCGGGCTGTCAGCTCAGGACCGATTCGGGAAAAATATAAACGTGCCTCCTTTATGCTCTTTTTCGGTACGGAAACAGTAATAATTTTCTCCTGCACCACACCATTGCTGCCCAAGGTTTTCTCAAGAAGCATCTCATTATACTCCTGGCGGTACTCATCCTTTCCGTCACCTCGCAGAGGCATTAGAACAGACTCCTCAAAGTCTCCTCTGTTCATGCGATGATTATTGATGGTGATTTTGGTAGTTGCCTCAGGATCCAGTCCGTTCAAAATCACCGAGTAGTCAAAGAACATCTCCTTTTTATCCTCCAGAGATGCAACCTGATAGTTGATATCTGTGAACCTATAGGACTTGGAAAACTTGTTTCCCGTCCGGAATATACCATCCTTCCATACACAATCAACGGGAATAAGGTCCTGCACCTTTTTAGGCACGCGATACTTCACCTGCTCCTCCCGTTTGAGCCTTTTGATCGTATTAAGCATTTATTTTCCCCCCTCCCTTTCTCCAGAATCAATTTTGCGCCTTACCAGCTCGTAGTAAAGATTGTTGCACCCACAGGGGTAAAATCTAGGCTCGACCAGTTCACTTCGAAGCCATGCCCAAAGGAATTCCTCCGCGTTCATCCCCTGATATTTTACAAAGCCCAAGGCCGCAAACGGAAAGGCTCCTAAAATGCATATCCACGACACAGTATCAACTCCCAGATGAGGCTTAAGAAGAAAATAGAGCCCTATAGCCACAACGATTGCCAAAACAGAAAAAACACACTGACGCATAGATAATCCGAAGAACACGGACTCGCTGTAGTTGCGTATCTCCTTATTGATTTTAACTTCCACCCTATCCCTCCATTCTCAGGCGCTCTACAGAGATATAGAGAATACTGCGTTTTGGAATATGGATTATCTCGTTCTTGGCAATCTCAAAGCTAAGAACGTCCTCTGCACCAGCCTTGCTAAAGGCTTCTGTTACACTGCGTCCCAAACAAGCATCCATACTGTACGCAACACTCATTACCTCGCCATTATAGGTGTGCACATAATACATCTCATTGTTCATTTCCTTGTCTCCTCTCTCGTTTATATGCCAAGCATTTCATGAACCACACGGTCCGCCATTTTTACTGTGCCGGTAAGTACCAGCATTCCGAAAACCAATTCTCCTACATATCCCCAAACCATTGTTATCGCCGCTGCAGATGGGTCATAGCTTGGCGGTGATGATGCAAATACTGAGAAAATAATGCAGGCCAGAACGATAATGGCCCCCTCAAGACATACCGCGGCGTAGCCCTTAAGGAAGCTGATGCCAACGCTCTGGGAAGGCTCTCCCGCGAATGTAGAAAGTGGTATAGGTGCAATCGCCGTGTACATATAAAGCTTGAAAAACCGTCCGTATACCGTGAGTATCATTACGAAGGAGAGAACCCATATGAACAAGCCTCCTATCAGGGCAACAGCCCATAGGGGAATTGACTCGAAGAACCCACACTCCTCAATTGCCGTTACGATTTCCTCAGGAAGTGATACCGTTTCAGGCGCGCCAAAGCCTGCTGCATTCATGATGTTGGATATAACGCCCTGCACGATTGTCAGAAGCGCCATCATAAGCTCCAGACCGTGTGTAATTAGCCCCTTTGCTATGGCGAATCGAACAAACACCTTCAAAGCGACCTCAGGCCTTTTCAAATCAGCAAAGCTACCGCAGGTTTTCATGACACCCACAACGAAAAACAGCACAAGCAGAGCATATGCAATGGCTTGAAGAGTCCCATGTATCCCAACTGCGATGCTCCACAATTCTCCACCGCGAAAGCTCTGCGGGCTTTGTGTGAGAAGTTCCCATATCTCGGATAGCTTTCTTCCCCACACATCCATTGCATTTTCAAGATTTTGGACTACCCAGTTATCGGACACTAAAACACCTCCTTGTCCTTGAAATGGCGTCTCATAAAAATTTAGTCAAGTACGATTTGGCAAATCGTACTTGACTAAATTACTGCACTGCAATTCTTTCTGATACTCAGCCAGTAATCAGAGACAATATCTCCTTGGCAAAGGTTATAACAATGCCACCAGCAAGCGTCAGAAAGCCGTTGGAGCGCTGCGAGGGGTCGTGGGACTGCAGAGAAAGACCGACCTGAACAATGCCCCAACCAAGCAGGATGAGGCCCACTGCACGGATCAGTCCAAAGATAAATGTGGAAAGATTATTGACCACAGCAAGAGGGTCTCCCGCCGCAGCATAGGCGCTTGTTGCCATTGCTCCAAAAGCTGCTACCGTCACCACCGCGGCGGCATAGTGACGAAAGGCCCGTCTCGCCTTGGTCTCCGTCACCTTGTTCTTGTCCGCAAGAATTACATTGTTTTTCTTATTGATTTTCATTTTCATTACCTCCATATTTTTTGAAGTACTCTTCGAGCTCCTCTTCGCAGAAAAGAACCCAGTTGTGCTCTTCCTCCTCGGGTTCCTTTGCCTGCTTCAAAAGCTCCTTGGAAAGACTGATTGAAGCAAAGCTTCTCGTGTCTTCACCATGCTTGAATACAGGAGCTCCACCATCAGTGGTAAAGCGAACATTCGGGTGTTTTAGGATATCGTACTTAAGATCCATGATTGGCCGCTCACCGCGAATAAAAAGAAGCGCATACCGATTGTCCAGCATGCGCACCTCATCAGGCGTCATCAATTCACGCCCCGAAAGCTGATAGTTTGTTGAGTAGTTTCCGTTACGACCTCTGGACTGTCCATAGGTGTTGGTATCAATGGTTTCCTTGCCCAACAGCTCAGACACATACTTGTGACTGGACTGCTCATTGCCGCCGAGATATAAAAACTCATCACAGTTGCCCACGATAGACTCCCATTGTTTCTCAAAAAGAGCTTTAAGCTGGGCCATATTCTGAATAATAATGCTCACGGATATTTCTCGGCTGCGCATTGTGGCCAGAAGCTTATCGAACTCATCGGGAAGAGCCACGTTAGCAAATTCGTCCATCAGGAAATGAACGTGGACAGGCAGTCTTCCCCCATGCACTTGGTCCGCCTGGTAATAAAGCTGCTGAAAAAGCTGCGTGTAAAGCATGCCAACAATGAAGTTGAAGGAGCTGTCATTATCTGGGATAACCGCAAAGATAACGGTTTTCTTCTCACCAACGCTCCATAAATCCAGTTCATCTGTCTGGGTGATTCCCGCCAAAGAATCCAGATTGAATTTCTCCAGTCTGGATATAAGCGTAATCTGAATGGACTTTAGAGTTTTACCGCTACCTGACTTGTAGTTGCGGTAATACTTCAGAGCTATATGCTCAGGATCCTTCATTTCCAATCGGTCAAAGAGCTCATCCAATGGGGAGTGGAAATCCTCCATCTCCTCTCGCACCTCGCCCGCTCGTATCATTTCCATCACCATGGGGAAATTCTGTTCGTCCTTCGGTGCCTCGTAATGCAAATAGAAAACGAGGGCCAGAAGGAGCATGGATGCAGCCTGATCCCAGAAGGGGTCCTGAGACTGGCTTCCCTTAGGCGTTGTGTTTTTGAATAGGTTTGTCACAAGCCGTTGGATATCGTTATCCGTTTTCAGATAGACAAAGGGATTATAGCAGTGGCTTTTCTCCATATTAATTAGATCTATTACCTTGACAGTATGAGTTTTGGAAAGATGCTCTCCGCAATCGCGAAGCATTTCCCCCTTGGGGTCCAGCACCACATAGCTGCAGTCAGCATTCATCAGATTTGGTTTAGCATAAAAACGTGTTTTACCTGCGCCAGAACCGCCGCAGCAAAGCACGTTCAGATTTCTTCTATGCTTCCGCCCATCCATTCCAATGGACACATTTTGAGTAAGGATCTTGTTGTGGGCCCAGCTTTTGTCCGCATACTTTTTGTTGACGGAATGGGCTATACCCCAACGGGCAGAGCCATGTTCCTCCCGCCATCGGTAATTTCGGTCATCGGAAATATACACACCTAAGCCTACTCCATATATCATGAGCAAAATGAGGACCGCCCGTAGGCTGTCCTCACAAAGACTAATTTTGAATGGAGTGGAAAAGATGCTGTCAAGGTTTGAGAAGACACCTTTTACTCCTTCTCCGAGATACGGCGCAGTAAGCAGCGCCACCCACACAACCAAAAGGGCCCCACATAAATAGAGGATAATATTCTGCCCGGAGCATTTATCTCTCCTCATGGACACCCTTCCCCCCGCGTCTCCTTTGGGGAGCATCGATTACCTTGAGCAAAAGCTCATTTATATCCTCGGTGGGACCCTTTTCCTGAATAAGTCGATTCCTGAAATCCGTCAGTCCGCCAACCATCAAGCGGTGTTCAAAATCCGTGAGTTCAAGGACTCGTTTTCTTTCCATGGCTTTCTCCTTTTATCTTTCGCTTATCTTTCTGCGTTTTTTCTTCCCTTTGCCTTCACGATGCACAATATTCGGATGGTCTATCTTGTGGTCATGCCTGCTGTTTTGAAGAGTGGCTGCCGCCTTTTCGCTTTGCTCATCGCGAATCCTTTTTAGTTCTTCCCTCACAGATGTACGATGGTCAATAGCGCCCCTTGCGGTATCCTCTCTGGCTGCGGAGATAGGCTCGGACTGACGGGATTTCGCGGCCCGGCCTTCCGTGGGGTTTCCTGTTCCTTGCTCCTGTATTTTTTCTTTTCCGCCCATAAAATGCTCCAGAAAGGCCTCCTTCTGCTCATCGGTATTAATTGAAGCTGATGGGTTCGGGTTTGCTGCCTCATTTGCTTTTTGAAGCCTTTGACGTTCAATCTCGCTTCTAACCTCACCAACATCCACAGTTGCCAGCTTAAACCTTTCAAAAATGCGATTGATTTTAGGTGCATCTTCCGCTCTTACCATGATATCACTGAGACCATCATTGGCATCCCTATCCTTGAGCACACAATAAAGTACACCGTACTTTTTGGCTTCTCTGCAGAATGTCTGCAGCTCAGAATCCTTAACAGCAAACACCTTCAATGGTTTTTCGCTTCGCAGCATAGCACTAAGCCTTGCTTTGCCTTTGGTCTTCTTCTGGTCCTTCATTATGGCATAGAGCATAGTTGCAAGCTCTTTTGCTCCTGTGCCTGTAATTTTCGCAGCCAGCTCAACGCCGCTTAGCGACATCCGTATAACCTGTTCCGCTGCGTCTCCTGCCATGTTCAAAATCTTTTACCTCCCTTCTCTCTGCATTTGTTTGATGCTCTATGTCCTTCATATTTCTTTCAATTTCTATGGAGCGCTCAGATATGGACCTGCAAATCCGAAGCTCCTTGCGCAGGAACTTCAGCTCCTCAGATATTGCTGATATCTGGTTTTTCAATGGAGTGGTACCTGACTCGTCGCATCTTCTGAGCCTGCGCCTCAGCCCTTCTCTTTGGGCAATCAGTTGCTCCATGTTAAGCTCAGTTTGCCTTTTTCTCGCCTCAAGCTCAGCTACGGTTTCAATTTTGTTCTCCACCAGAAAGCGTGTTTCAGCGAAGCGCTTATCCATCTCAATTATGTCTTGACGCAAAGAGATTGGCACCCGTTTGCATGATGCCGGTCTCTTGCTTATTATTTTCAGCTTGTAGCAATAATGGAGATAGAGCGCTCTCAGCCCGTGAAGCTTTTTCACCGACTTGAATGTCCCTCTGAAATACCTGTTGCCAACATAGCGTTTTCCCGCTTCTGGAAATGGTATTCGCTTTCTAAGATTCTCAAGTATCCGATCCTTAATACTGTCAAGATCGTAGCCCTCGCCGAGCTTATGAAAGCGAAAATTTCCTTTTGCTCCCGGAGGCTTCAAACTGGGATATTTCAAGGCTCCGCCGCTTTTTGTGCTCAGATTGATCTCATAGCCCATCTCTGCCATAACACGCTGAAAATCTCTCATGGTTGTTGATGCACCAATCGCCCTGTCAATATCTGCACGGATGCTGCCGCGGAGAGTAGGCTTTCCATTTTCCTCCGCGCTCCATTCCGAATAATTCTTCCTCCTGCCTTGAGGATTTTTAATGACTGACAGCCGGTGTTCGCGGCATAGGCGGTCAGATACGTAACGCATAAGGTAATAGGACTTCTTTTGGTCGTAGTAACGCAGACCATCTATAAAAGACACCGAGTTCAGCACGAAATGGTTATGATAATGGCCTGTGTTGACATGGGTTGCCACCACCACTTCAAATCGGTCTCCCCATAGCTCCTCAGCCAGACGAACTCCTATCTCATGTGCGGATTTAGCATCCACCTCGCCCGGGAGAAAGGATTGATAAGCATGAAAGGCAATTATGCCATCGGTCTTTCCCCAATGCATTTTCGTCTTCATGAACTGACTGGCAGCTACATCCGGGTCACAGTTTATGCCTTTTACATAGACCTGTTTTTCTGTCTTTAGCTGGTTTGATGCGTATTCCACTACACCTTCAATTGCATGAAAGGCCGCAAGAAGCTCCATAGAATTCTCCGACGTTTTTTCTGGATTCATTGCGTAATTTATAACCTTGTCCACCCGGCCCTTTATATCCCAGATCGATGTGACTGCCATCAGCTTTCTCCATTCTGGAACAAACGCCAAAGCCTGTTTTCAAGCTCTCTGTTTGCATCCAATTCTTTTCTCAAGCATGGAGCATCAAGAGCACCTTTGACATTCGACACCTTCAGAAGCTGATTCAGATTGCTGCCGATTCTGCGGAGTTCTCTTATGAGTTCGTAATACTCAACGGGTGGTGCTTCCTTTATCTGCGTTCCTTTTATGGCTGCACAAATAAAACTCTCCCGAGAAAATGAGGTTTTACTTACCTTGTTTTTGAGAGCAACATATTCATCATCATTCAGATAAAACACAATGCGGTGATTCCTATTCCTCATAATCACCATCCTTTCATACAGCGGGGTTTCAGGGGCGCAAAGCCCCGGACAAGTTGAATTTGCTACAGCAAGTTCAGTGCTTGCTAAGACAATACCATGGACATCCCATGGTCTAGAAATCGTGTCGGTGTTTTCTCTCGAAAAGCCACCACTCACGTTTACGGTTCATAGCCTCATCCCAACGGGAGTTTCTGAGATATTCAGCCAGCAGTCTTCGGTTTCTAATCTGCTCAGCAGTGCAGGACTTTCTATTCGGCACGGTCTGCCGTCTTCCGTTTTTTCTCTCGCTCATCTTGCACCTTTATCCACATTCGGCTTGTAGGGCACAGATATAATTTCGCCGCCTAGGTTGAGAAAGTGTTCAGGATATCTGAACATCTGCAGATACTTTTGCTGCTGCGCTTCGGTAAGACTGCCAAAGCTTGCAGTCTCGCAGGAGCACACAAAGCATGGGCCTGCAATAATATCCGTTACCTTGTTTTCGTATCTAAGGGCCCGATTCAGAGGCATGCCGAGTAGCTTGCCTTCCTCATTGCACACAATGCACACAGACTCTTCGAAGGGATAAACCGCTTCGATCCAGCCTCCCACAGTCCTCTGCAGGCCGCCCAAGGAGGCATCGATTCTGGTAGCTACCGCCAGCTTTCCTGGCTCCAGAAGTACAACCGCAATCGTGTCTTCCTTTACCGCAACATTTCTCGTATCGAACTCCACTTTTCTAAATCCAATGCTGTCGCAAAAGTAAAATCCAGGCTCTACGGAGTCGCTCTCCACTATCTCCACGACATCCGATACAGACATGGAGCGACCGGCAAATCCATCGGGATGGTCCAGGTTGAATATACAAAATATCTCCTCCAACGAATCCGCCTCAACAGGACCACTAAATACCTGGTCATAAATCTCGCTGTCAATCTGCGCGTCTTCGAAAATCCCTTCCAGTCGGTCAAGCCCCAGAAAGGCACAGCCGTTATCATCACGGTCTTGATTTATTTGATAGAGTTTAATTTCCAAAACTTTTCTCCTTCCTTCAAAGCCCGCTGTTCATGGACGGACTTCAATCATCTTCGCTTAGTTCCCACCCAATCAGACTTCCGAAACGGAACCTGAGCTCGTCATTCATGTCCTTGCCATACTCGGGAAGAATGTCTATTACCTTGTACTTATCCTCCAAAGCAGCAGCTATTGTCTCCGCCGCCCTTCGTCCAGCTGGATCATTGTCAAGATGAAGG
>JAZNZR010000088.1:0-3137 GCA_045595025.1 Oscillospiraceae bacterium
AATGCCCTTCTCGTTGCGTATGGGCTTTACCCTGCCATACTTGATAGCGGAGACGGAGTCGGCAACAACGCTGAGACCGGCAATGCCGCAGGCGGTGGTGCGCTTGATCTCCTCGTCCATGAGAGCCATTTCGATGCGCTCGTAGTTATACTTATCGTGGATATAGTGGATCATGTAGAGAGCCTTGGTGTAGACATTTGCCAGATACTTTGCCATGGCGGTGAAGCGCTCCATAACCTCTTCATAATCCAGATACTCGCTCTTGATAGGCTCGGTCTTGGGGCCGACCTGCTTGCCGGTGCGCTCGTCCACGCCGCCGTTGATGGCGTAAAGGAGAGCTTTTGCAAGGTTTGCCCGGGCACCGAAGAACTGCATCTGCTTGCCTATGCGCATGGGGCTGACGCAGCAGGCGATGCCGTAGTCATCACCAAGGTCGGCGCGCATAAGGTCGTCGTTCTCATACTGGATGGAGCTGGTCTGAATGGAAATGTTGGTTGCGTACTTCTTGAAGTTTTCAGGAAGAGCGGGAGACCAGAGAACGGTGAGGTTGGGCTCGGGAGCAGGTCCAAGGTTCACAAGGGTGTGGAGGAAGCGGTAGCTCATCTTGGTGACCATGTGGCGTCCGTCCAGACCCATGCCGCCGATGGACTCGGTGACCCAAACGGGATCGCCGGCGAAGATATCATCATAGTCCAGAATGCGGAGGAAGCGGACAATACGCAGCTTCATGATGAAATGGTCAACCATTTCCTGAATTTCCTCTTCGGTGTAGCGTCCCTCTTCAAGGTCGCGCTGGGCATAGATATCAAGGAAGGTGCTGGTGCGTCCAAGGCTCATTGCAGCACCGTTCTGTTCCTTGACGGCGGCCAGATAGCCAAGATAGGTCCACTGAATGGCTTCCTTGGTGTCCTGAGCAGGACGGCTGATATCAAAGCCGTAGATAGCGCCCATCTCCTTCAGCTCGCTAAGAGCATCGATGTGTTCGCTTATCTCCTCGCGCTTGCGGAGAAGCTCCTCAGTGAGCTCGGCAGAGTCATAACGATCCTTGGCAGCCTTCTTCTCCTTGATGAGAAAGTCAACGCCGTAAAGGGCAACGCGGCGGTAGTCGCCGATGATGCGTCCGCGTCCGTAGGCATCGGGAAGACCGGTGAGAAGCTTTGCGCTTCTGGCGGCGCGGATGTCGGGGGTGTAAATGGCGAAAACCTGCTCGTTGTGGCTGTGGCGATACTTGAAGATCTTCTTGACCTCGGGATCCATATGGAAACCGTGCTCTTCAAGGCTCTGCTCAACCATTCTTACGCCGCCGAAGGGCATAATGGCGCGCTTGAGGGGCTTTTCGGTCTGGAGACCGACAATAACCTCAAGATCCTTGTTGATATAGCCTGCAGCATGGGCGGTTATGCCGGAGATAACCTTGGTGTCTGCGTCGAGAACGCGGCCGGGAGCCTTGCGCTCGGCCTCCAGAAGCACACAGAGCTCATCCCAAAGCTGCTTGGTGCGCTCAGTGGGAGAGGCAAGAAAGCTCTCGTCACCGTCATAGGGGGTATAGTTTTTCTGAATAAAATCGCGAACGTTGATTTCCTCGTTCCATGCGCCTTTGACAAATTCCATATTTTATCCCTTTCTGCCCTTTCGGGGCACAAACAGTTTGATACTTATATTATTACCATTTCTGAGGAAATTGTATCAGACGTTTGATATTATCGGAAGAGATAAAAAAAGCATGGAGCTATTCCATCCAGTTATAGCTGTTTTGCAAAAACGCGCATACACGCCCTTAAACATTGGCAAAAAGGGCATATATGCGCATTTTAATATATAAATGTCGTTATAGCAAGGACGGAAGTTTTTATCTAAGGGACTCCACCATTTCGTGAACCTTGCGTACAAACAGTTTTTCCGCGGCGCTGAGCCGGTAGCCCTTGCGGTAGATGAGGAGGTCTTTATACTCGTTATCGGGGAAGTCGCAGTTTTTCTCAGTGAGAGGATAGGTCTCAAAAACGCCGGGGGGCGTGGGAGAAGCCCACATGTATGTCTCCGGCATGGCGCAGAGAAGCTCAAACTGGCTCTGGCGCTCATAGACAACTATCTCGCGGCGGTTTGAAACTCTGCTGCGCAGCTCGGTGAGCATACTGGCGGAGAGGGCGGGAATGGTGGGGTCGCCGTGGCTTATCTCAATAAGTCCCTGCAGGTCATCGGTTGTGATATTCTCCTTGTTGGCGAGGGGGTTGGCCTTGCTCATAACAAGGTGGTAGTTGAACTTCCATATGGGCTCCGCCACAAGATCCTTGCTCTCTATATAGTGAAGGTAATATTCCTCAAAGGAAGTCTGGTAGCGGATGATTCCGATATTATAGTCACGGGCCTCAACATGGTGGATGGTGCTCATAGTGTTGGTCTCGCGGTAATTCACCTTGATCTCCTGACCGCCCTCCAGTTCCTGAATAAAATCCACGAAGGCATGGGAAATATAGCAGGCGATGGGCACGCTTATTTCCACGCTTACAGACTCTGAGGAGCTGCTGCGGAAGCGGTTTTCCAGAGCCTCCATCTCGGCAAGGATATCCTTGGCTCGGGCAAGAAACTCCTCGCCCTTTTTTGTGGGCACAACACCACGGCTGGTGCGGTTGAAAATATCCACGCCTATGTCGTTCTCCAGCTCCTTTATGGCCTTGCTGAGAAAGGGCTGACTCACATATAGCTTCTCCGCCGCCTTGGAGATGGAGCGGCTGCGTTCAATTTCAATGGCATATCTGAGATGCTGGATGTCCATTTTCCCACATCCTTTTCCGAAAAATTCATCGGGACTATTTTAATATACCCCGCCGCCTTTGGCAAGGGGAAAGCTTTGGCGGGTGAGGTGTTTTTCACGCTGCGGTCAAGACCGTTCCCTACATAGCACCGCAGCAAACTAACGATTGTAGGGGCCGGACACTGGCCGTGGGCGCATACGCCGCACGCGAAAGGGCTGAGGGATTGTTGTCTCCGACGGCCATATTCTTTTTGTGCCAGCAAAAAGAATATGGAAAGTCGTGGCGTTAAGAAAATGTGCCGGTGGCACATTTTTAGCCAAGACCGCAGCGGCTATGCCGCGAGGAGGGAAGTTATTAAGACCGACCTGTTCCCCCCTCTTTGGA
>JAZNZR010000089.1:0-11591 GCA_045595025.1 Oscillospiraceae bacterium
CGTTCATGGTGGGGAGCTCGGGCTTCATGTACTGTGCAGTCAGGGTTTTGATGAGATCTGCCATTTTTATATTTCCTTCCTTTTATAGACGTTCATACCGGAGGGCAAAGGCCGCGGAAGCGGACCGTCTTTATTCATTCACGCTTGCTTCGCAAGCCGTTATATGATAACACAACAATTCCGTAAATGCAATACTTTTTTAACGGAAAATCGCCATATTTTCATCAAAAATTTCGAGTCTTTCAAACTCCGCAAAGTCGGGGGCAATGCCCTCTGCCTTCTGACGAAGAGCAGACACAAGATGCTCTGGATTGAGGGTGGGCTCCTGAGCACTTATGACAGCGCGGAGGGCAACGCAGTCCTCCCCTTTTTCAAAGCTTATCTCGCGGATGGCGGGTGCAATATCTGCCTCGCCCATTCCTCTTTTGGTCTTCTTCTCAATAACGATGCTTTCGGCGGAGAAAAACTCGCGGAGTGCTTCTGCCATCTCTTCAAGAGGGCGCTCGTCATATTCAAAGCGTCCGGCAACGGAGAGCCACTTAAGCTCCTTGACCTTGCGCTCGGCTTCATAAACTTCAATTGCTTCTATACCCTCGGGCATGGCAGCACTTAGACGAGCGGGCATTTCAGAAAGATCCGAATCTGCGGTCAGCTGAAAATCCATAAGCTCGCAGGAGCTGGAGCAGCCAACAGAGAGGGGCAGCAAAATGGAAATCTGGGCATGGGGATTAAAGCCCTCGGAATATTTGAGGGGATAGCCCGCCCGGAGGAAAACTCTCTGCATGGTACGCATAAGGTCAAGATGGGAAATATAGACGGCCTTGCCCTTTTTGGCAAAACGAAGACGCAGCTTACTCATTGCAGACACCTCCCGTCAGTTTATTGGCTCCGCAGCCGCTGCACTTCACGCTGCAGTCGGGGCTGAGTTCGGCAGCATATGCCTTCTCTCTTTCGCGCCAAAGATGAGCCTTGCGCACGCCCATATCTATATGATCCCAGGGCAGGATTTCGTCCTTTGCTCTTTCTCTGGTGGTGTAGAAAGCGGGGTCAACGCCGCATTTTTCAAGGGCATCGGTCCAGCGCTTATAGTCAAAGAAATCGCTCCATGCTTCAAGCCTTGCGCCGCTGCGCCAGACCTCCTCGATGACATCCGCAATGCGGCGGTCACCCCGGGAGAGAACGGCTTCGATAACGCTGGTTTCCGCATCATGCCAGTTATAGGTGACATTTTTTGCGGTCATATGCTCGCGAAGGAGCTTTACTTTGCGGAGATATTCCTCGGGGCTGACCTGAGCTTCCCACTGGAAGGGACTGTGGGGCTTGGGGATAAAGCAGGAGGTGGAAACGGTGATGCGAACACCCCTGTCCTTATTGGTGGAATGCTGACGCCACATCCAGACAACGCTTTTAGCCATATCGGCAATGGCCAGAACATCCTCATCGGTCTCGGTGGGCAGACCCAACATAAAATAGAGCTTGATATTGTTCCAGCCGCCGGAGAATGCCACCTTGCAGGTCTCCATCAGATCCTCGTGGCGGACATTTTTGTTTATAGCGTCACGAAGGCGCTGTGAACCTGCTTCGGGTGCAAATGTGAGGCCGCTTTTGCGGACACGCTGCACCTTCTGCATAAGATCCATGGAGAAGTTATCGGCACGGAGGGAAGGCAGAGCAAGGCCGATACTGCGGGGTACACAGTAATCCTGCAGACCGTCGCAAAGAGCCTCAAGACCGGGATAATCGCTGGAAGAAAGAGAGGAAAGGGTTATCTCCTGATAGCCGGTGTTTTCAAGGCTTTCGATGCCCTGTTTCACAAGGCGCTCATAGTTGCGGGTGCGCACGGGGCGGTAGATATGTCCCGCCTGGCAGAAGCGGCAGCCACGGATGCAGCCGCGGAAAAGTTCCAGATTGACACGGTCATGGACTATCTCGGTGGAGGGTACTATCTGGTTTGTGGGGAAATAACTCTCGTCAAAGTTTTTCACTATGCGCTTGGTTACCTTTTCGGGAGCACCCTCTTTTCGGCGCATCTCAGCAAGGGTGCCGTCGGCATTATATACGGGCTCATAGAGGGAGGGCACATAAACGCCCTCAATTTTGGCCGCTTCAAGAAGGAATGCCTCCTTGCTCCAGCCCTCTTCCTTGGCGCGGATAAGAAGCTCCAGAAGCTCATTATCCATCTCCTCCCCTTCGCCCACCAACATCACATCCATAAAGGGAGCCATGGGCTCGCTGTTGCAGCAGCTTGTACCGCCGCAGAAAACGAGGGGCAGAAGAGACTTTCTGTCCTTGCTGCGGAGGGGTATTCCACCCATGTCCAGCATATTCAGCACGGTGGTATATGCCATTTCATAGCCGATGGAAAAGCCTATAGCGTCAAACTCGCTTATAGGGTCACCGCTTTCAAGGGCATAGAGAGGAAGAGAAGCCTTGCGCATCTCCTCTTCCATATCCGACCATGGAGCGAAAACACGCTCGCACCATACATTGGGCATGGAGTTCATAGTGCCGTAAAGAATGCGCATACCCACATTGCTCATACCGATCTCATAGGTATCGGGGAAGCAGAATGCCATACGCAGACTGACGGCATTTTTGTCCTTAATTATTTCGTTATATTCTCCGCCGGTATAGCGGGCAGGCTTCTGCACCTTGGGCAAAATCCGTTTAAGCTTAGGATTCATAGCTTTCTCCTGTTAAAAATATTCATATTATTTTATAACAGCCATCCTTGAAAAGCAATAGCGGAAAATTGACATATGATGTGCCTTGGTATAAAATGCGTGTAAAAGGGGGTAATGATATGGATTCCATCGGATTTTGGATTTTTATGTTTATATGCGCCATGCTCATTCCCGCAACAATGATTATTTTCGGGGTAAAGTTCCTGCGCAAGGCCCCTAAGAATATTAACTATACTTACGGCTACCGCACGACCCGCAGTATGAAAAACCGCGATACCTGGGAGTTTGCCCATAAGCAGATAGGCTCTCTCTGGAAAGGGATTGGTATTGCCTTACTGCCCTGCTCAGCGGTAGTAATGCTCTTTTTCATTGGTATGGACATCGAGAGTATCGGGCTAAATTCAGTTTACATAATTTTTATTCAGTTGGTCTTTATGGTCTTCCCGATTTTTATTGTGGAAAAAAGGCTGAAGAATTCCTTTGATAAATACGGACAGAGAAAAGCAAACAGGGAGTGAACGAAAGTTCACCCCCTGTTTTTATTATTCGCCCAAACAAGCCACAGCGCAATTGCGAAAATAGAAAACCATCCCTTGCATATCCATAGAACCAATGCAGCCCCGGCAAGAAAGAAACTTATTACCCGGGAAATTTTATAATAACTCTCCCCCAGCGCAAGCTGCACCAGTCGTCCTCCATCCAGCGGCAGCACGGGAATGAGGTTAAAGCAGGAAAGCGCAAAGCTCATTTCACCGCTGAGCCGGCAGTAGTCATAAGGAAGGAGCATACACAGCGCGAAATACATAAGTCCAGCCAAGGGTCCCGACGCCAAGGCGGCAGCGCCCCACGCACCGCCCAGACTCCCCCAATAATCCAACTCCGGTCCGAAAAGACCGAGGCGCAGACAGCGCAGGCGCATCCCTCCCATTTTCATAGCCAGAAAATGTCCCAGCTCGTGAACCGCAACAGCAGGCAGCACAAGGGCAACAAAGCCGCTTTCATCAAAAAAATAGATAAGGGCAAAGATCAGAAGCGCCGCCGGCTTTATATCCAGCTCAAAGTTCTTCATTTAGTTTACATAATATTCAGGATTTATATAGACTCCGTTTTTGCTCAGTTCAAAATGAAGATGGGGGCCTGTCACAAGTCCCGTATCTCCAACTAGGGCAATTTTCTCTCCCGCGGACACCTTGTCACCCTCCTCCACATAGAGTATGCTGCAATGTGCATAAAGGCTCTTCCAACCGTCGGAGTGCTCCACAGTGATATAGTTGCCGTAGCTTTCGCAGTAGCCTGCGAAGCTCACTTCTCCATCGGCAAAGGCATATATCGCCTCACCCGTCCATGCGGCAAAGTCCGTACCGTAATGGAAGCGGATATCCCCGTGGATGGGGTGGGTTCGATAGCCGAAGCCCGAGGAGTTCATACCTTCAACGGGGGCGGTGTAATCCTCCTTGAAAACATGGTACGAGTAGCTTACCTTTTCGGGCAGTTCATATTCGGAGTACTCTTCCTGACTTTCAATAAATGCCGCCACTGCCGCGGGGAGCTCCACTGTCTCCTCTCCCTCGCTAGTGCCAAACTCCGTGTCCAGTTCGGCAGCGCTTGGGGATGCGTGCTCAACTGTCATAAGGGAATAGGAAGCGGAAACATTCTCTTGGTTTTCCCTTTGAGAGGGCTCTTCCCTCTCGCCCTCAAATAATCCTATATCACTGCCTGCATCACCGAAGACTTCCCTATACTCCGCACCCCATTTAAAAACGGCTTTGGTCTTCGTGATTATGCTGTCTGTAATACCGGGAAATAAAGCCTTAACCGCAAAAAGAGCAGCCAAAATCAACGCTGCGCCTATTAGCTTTGTTCTTTTCATATCATAGCTCCTTTGAAGCATAGCATGAGCAATATTTTGCTCTTGATATACATATTCTAACCAAAAGAGAATAAGAACAAGCCTCAGGAAAGTTCTTGACAGCCCTCCGAATTAACACTATAATGAATTGGCATTTATCGGGGTGTAGCGCAGTTGGTAGCGTGCATGGTTCGGGTGCATGAGGCCGTGGGTTCGACTCCCGCCACTCCGACCAAAAAATAAAGACTCGGCTTTTGCCGGGTCTTTGTTTTTTCTTCTGGGTTTGTCGCTGAAAGTGGAGCCCACGGACTCATAAAACGCCGAAGGCGTTTTTTTAATATTATGGCCGCAAGCGGGCGTCGCGGCGTGTGCGCCGCAAGACGGCCGTGGGTTCGACTCCCGCCACTCCGATCAAAAAAAATAAAGACTCGGCTTTTGCCGGGTCTTTGTTTTTTCTTCTGGGTTTGCCGTTGAAGAGTCAAGCCCACGAACTCACAAACGCCGAAGGCGTTTTTTAATGGTTGCTATTCGTACCCGATTGGAGTACAACCCTTTTTGATAAAAAACAATGGAGGAAGTTGCCTATGAAAATTGCGGTACCTTTTGCTGACGGCGAAATTTATCAGCACTTTGGTCACACCGAAAACTTTAAGTTATATGAAATTGAGGCTGGACGAATTGCTTCCAGCGAAATCTTAAATACAAACGGCAGCGGTCACGAGGCTCTTGCCGACTTTCTCTCCGGTCTTTCCGTGAATGTTCTTCTCTGCGGCGGCATTGGTGCCGGCGCTCAGGCCGCACTTGACGCAGCCGGCATTGAGATTTGCTCCGGTGCACAGGGCGATGCAGATGCTGCAGTCAACGCCTATTTAAGCGGCGAACTTGAATCTGCCGGAGTTAACTGTGACCATCATCACGAGCACGACGAAGAAGAAGGCTGCGGAGGCCATTGCGGCGGTGGCTGCGGAGGCTGCCACGGCGGATGCCACTCTATGCCCGGCATTGAGGGTCCCAATGTGGGCAAGCTCTGCAGAACTCATTACCGCGGCACACTGAATGACGGCACTGTTTTTGATTCTTCCTATGAGCGGGGCGAACCTCTGGAGTTCATCTGCGGTATGGGCATGATGATCCGCGGATACGATGAAGCAGTTGCCAATATGGAAGTTGGTCAAAGCATAGATATCCAGCTCACTCCCGATCAGGCCTATGGATATTCCGATCCCCGCGCCATCTTCACTCTGGAAATAGCTCAGCTGCCCGGCAGCGAGGAGCTCAATGTTGGCGAAAATGTTGTTCTCTATACCAGCACCGGTCAGCCTATGCCCGTCAAAGTGAGCGCCCGCGACGATTCCACCATTACCTTTGATGCCAACCACGAACTATCTGACAAGGAGCTTAATTTCCATATTGAGCTTGTTGAGGTTCAGCAGTAAAGTCTGCCATCTTATCCGGCACAGCTTGAAATGCTCAACTACTTAAAAATACAAAAGATAAAAGGAGGAATGCCGCAGCGCGGTATCCTCCTTTTTATTATTCAAATTATTCCGCAGCCTGTACACCGTAGAACATATTTCCGCCCTTGACAAAACTAAGCTCCGTCACCGCCTCGCCTTCCGGTGAGCCGCCCAAGCCGGGTCTTTCCATAGGTCTTTGCATACCTTCGGGCATTTCATTTCGTGAATCACCATCGGGAGGTTCAGGCATATCTTCGGGGCGTTCTCCCTGCGGAGTCTGGGGCATTTCCCCCTCCGGGACTTCCGGCATATTCTCCGGATTAAAGCCTTCGGGCATTTCGGGTGGTGTTTCTCCGCCGCCAAAGCCCATATCAGGCTTTCCAAATCCGCCCATTGCTCCGCTTTGAGCGGAAAGCTGTTTGCCATTGCTCCAAATCGTGTGGCTGCCTTCGGATATCTCAGCGCTGCTGTAGACAAGCACGGAGTAGGCATTTTCAGCCCTATCTTCCATAAGAGTCTTGCCGCTGCCATCCTTGATTGAAAATGTTGTGCCCTCTTTCTGCTCCTGCGCGAAATTGAAAACCGCGTAGCTTTGTCCGCCCTCTTCAATTCTATCCAACATATGTCCTGTGGCAATAACGGTGCCGCCATTGATATGGATACCCATATCCGAGTCGATTCCCGCATCGGCGCTGGAAGAGCAGGCTTCGGCTTTTACTCTGCCTCCGTTTATTACCAGCCAGCCGTTGGAGTCTATGCCGTCTCCCTCGCCTGTTTCGCCTGTTACCTGAATATCCAGCGTGCCGCCGTTTACCGTGGTTACAGACACACCGTCTTCATTGGTGTTGATACCGTCATTTCCCGAGCGGATGAATATGTTGCCGCCGTTGAGGCTGAGGTGCATCTCACTGTCAAGACCCTCGTTCTCGGCAAGAATATAAAGCACTCCGCTTCCGCTCTCTCCGCCGAAAATGTTCATCGACATTTTGGAATAAAACGCTCCATCGTACTTATGGAGCTTTTTGGCATCTTCAACCTCTGTTCCGTTCTCATTGAGGACAACAGTTCCGGGCTTATAGATGCGCGCCACATAAGAGCCCTTTACATTGTTTTCCGTGCCGTCGGCAATTATAACATTGGCTCCCGCTGCAGATGTATCCACATCTTTTCCGGAGTTTTTCTCTGCGTCACTTTCATAGACATTATAGAAGATTATTGCCGGAGCCACATCACAGTTTATATCCACGCCATTTAGGACAAGTGTTACCACCGCGCCCGGGTCTTCTTCGGCATTCTCACCCAGATCCACAGCTATCTGTCCCTGAGAAAGGCTGCCGCTGACAGAATAGGCTCCGGGCTTGGTGATATGCACAACGGTGTGGGACTTAGCTTCCTCCACGCTGTGGGAGTCTTTTTCAGAGCCCTCCCCGTAGGTGAAATCCTTGCCCTCTTCATAATAGACTATATCGTGAGCGGTATATACTGCTCCCCCTTCTTCATCTTCTGCCTCTTCTCCGTTGACAAAAACAGCAGCATCGCTCAGATAAATATCCATAACATTTGAAAGAGCGGGTGCCGTTGGTGCTGGAGTTTCTTCGGCAGGAGCATTTCCGCAGGCGGAAAGCAGCAATGCAAGAGGAAGAATAAGTGCAATCAGCTTTTTCATATTATCATCCTTTCGGGGAAATACTTCATGACACAAAAATTACTCCGGTATTTTTGCCATAAAATTAAAGCGGTGTAAATATTTTATGAACAAAAAGTCCTAAACAAAGGTTCAGGACTTTTTTCATATCTCTTTAAGCGCGGCGGAAATATCCTCAAATTTCATTCCTCTGGAGGCTTTCACAAGGACGGTATCCCCCTCGCGAATAAGCCCGGGAAGGGCGGCTATGAGAGCTTCCTTGCTCTCAAAATGGTGACCTTTTTCTCCTGCGCCCTCGGCGGTGAAAGCGGAGAGCTTTCCGCAGCAAAGCACAGCGTCAATGCCGAGAGAGGCGGCATAAGAACCGGACTCAAAATGAAGCTCTCTCTCCTTTTCTCCCAGCTCCAGCATATCACCTATAATGGCAATCTTTCTGCCCTCTGCCTTGGAAAGGGAGCGGAGGGAGGATGCAAGAGAGGTTGGGTTGGAGTTATAGCAATCGTCTATTATGCTTATTTTGTCGGTTTTAATAAGTCTTGCACGGCTGCCCACAGGCTCATAGGCGGCAATTCCCGCTGCAATCTCTTCATCGCTGAGACCAAGTTCCATGCCTATTGCCGCTCCGGCAAGAGCCGCAGCAATCATATGCTCGCCATAGGCATTGATAGTTACGGGAAATCTTCTCTCCCCTGCTGCCACCGTGCAGCAGGTGCTGCCGTCGGGCATATTTTGCACATTTTCTGCCCGGACGGCGCAGTTTTCACCGAGACCGTAGCAGACCTTTTCTCTGCCGAAGTCCGCCGCCGCAAGCATATCATCATCACCGCAGCAGAACACCTTGCCCTTGCGGGGAATGCCTTCTATTATCTCGCCCTTGGCCTTCAGCACGCCTTTTCTGTCTCCAAGAAATTCAAGGTGGGCATGACCGATAACCGTGATAAGACCATGGTCGGGCTTAACGATACGGGTGAGCAGGCTCATCTCTCCGAAATGGGAAATCCCCATCTCGATAACGGCTGCGCTATGTTCCTCACGAAGGCCGAAAAGGGTGAGAGGAACGCCAAGCTCATTATTAAAGTTGCCTGCGGTTTTATGAACATTGAAGTGCTGGGAAAGGACGCTGGCAACCATTTCCTTGGCAGTGGTTTTGCCCACGGAGCCCGTTATTCCTATAAAAGGAATATCAAAACGGGTGCGGTAAAACTCCGCAATAAGCTGCAGAGCCTCCACCGTGTTTCTGACTCTTATGAATGGGCGGGCATTTTCTTCAGGAAGCTTTTCGCCGATGGCGCAAAGAGCTCCCGCTTCCATAACCGCGGGAATAAAGTCGTGTCCGTCCACCCGCTCCCCCGCTATTGCGGCAAAAAGGCATCCGGACTCCACCTTGCGGCTATCGGTGGTGATGGCGCTGACCTCACGGCGGAGCAGCTCCATATCGCCGAAATAATCACCGTGGCAGGCGGCTATTATGTTTTCAAGACTGAGACCTCTCATCAATACTTCTCCAGAGATACTTCGATTATCTTTTCGCAGAGGCTGCCGTAATCCATTCCCTCTTCTCTTGCCATCTGAGGGATAAGGCTGGTGGGTGTCATGCCGGGAAGGGTGTTGGCCTCGAGGCAATACATTTCTCCGTCGGTATTATTCCAAAGGAAGTCCACGCGGCAATATGCATCTATCATCAGAGCCTCATTAACCTGCTCCGCAAGACGCTGAACCTTCTTTGTTGCTTCCTCGCCTATGGGCGCGGGGCATATCTCTTCCGTTGCGCCCGCCTGATATTTGTTCTTATAGTCATAAAAGCCGGTCTTGGGTATTATTTCGATGACGGGCATTGCATTGCCGTTCATAACACCGACAGTTAGCTCGCGTCCGCTTATGTATTTTTCTACAAGCACTGCCTTCTCATATTTGAAAGCAAGCATAAGTGCGGGAAGATAATCCTCTTCCTCGTAAACAACGCTTGTTCCCACGCTGCTGCCACCGGAGCAGGGCTTTACCACACAGGGGAAGCCCACATTTTCATAGCTATCCGCGCCCTTTTCAAGGGTGATACCCGCAGGTACAGGAATACCCTTGGAGGCGAGAACTGTCTTGGTGAGGCTCTTATTCATAGCGAGAGCACTGCCCAGATAGCCGGAGCCGGTATATTTTATGCCGTGGAGATCCAGAGTTGCCTGCAGCTTGCCGTTTTCGCCCTCCTCACCGTGGAGCGCAAGGAAGGTGATATCCGCGTATTCACAGATTCTGAGAACATTGGGGCCGATGGCGCAGCCGCCGCCCATTGCGCGGACAGCGTCAAGGTCAGGAGCAGCTTCAGCCACGGAAAAATCCGCTATGCTGCCGCCGCGGGCAAAAACCTCGGCAGGCTCATCGAAGGGCTGAGTATAGCCCAGATAGAGGTCTATCAGAACAGCATTATGTCCCTTTGCCCTCAGGGCGCGGGCAACACCGGTACCGGAGGAGATTGAAACATCTCTCTCGTTTGAAAGGCCTCCGCAAAGAACAACTATATTCATAGGATAAATTCCTCCTGTTATTTACTAAGCAAGCATTATATCACACATCTCCGCTGCAAACAATGAAAAAACTGTTGTTATACGCCTTTAAGGTATGATATAATGCTCACTAAAGCCTGACCGATATAATCCGAATACGTTTCTTAGGCCATATCCGTTGGAATTGCTGCGTTATCGGCTTTTGAAGGGCGAGAGTCCGTCTGCAAGCCGATGCCTTGCACTGCCTTAGCATATGGCCTCAGAAATCTTCGACTCCCCGGGAGAGGATTTTTGTGTCAGTCAAAATTGAATGATGCAGCTGGGCTAACGCCCAGCAAAGAACGAAATGAAGTCTGGCACGAGAATACGCCCCGAGGAGCGGGTTTGGATTATATCGGTCAGGCTTAACTGAAAGTGGTGATATTAATGCAGTATGTGGTTCTTGACCTGGAATGGAACCAGGCAATGAGCTCCAAATCTCCCATATATAACCGTCTGCCCATACACCTTCGCGGCGAAATAATCCAAATCGGCGCCTGCAAGCTCAATGAGGATATGACTCCCGGCGAGGAGTTCCAGATAGACGTTAAACCCGTATACTTCCGCAAAATGCATTACAAGGTTAAGAAGCTTACCGGTATTGATTCCGAGCGCTTGAACGATGCTTGCGGTTTCAAAGAGGCCATGCGTCAGTTCCGCGAATTTTGCGGCGACGGCTGTACCTTCCTTACCTGGGGTTATGACGACAAGGGTATAATGGAACAGAACATAATCGTCCACGACCTTGACTGGGACTGGATTGCCGGTTGGGTAAATCTTCAGATAATCTACAATATGCAGACCGACGGCGACAGAAACCAGAAATCTCTATCCACTGCCATGGAGCATTTCGGCATTGAGCAGACCCGAGTTGCCCACGACGCCCTCGGAGATGCCTATAACACCGCCCTGGTCTGCTCCCATCTTGACCTGATGGCCGGTCTTGCGGGATACGACGAGACTATGCATCAGCTCTCCCTTCGTCGCAAAAAATCAAGCGAGGACAGCGAGGAAGGACCCGAACCTTTGGAGCATCTCACCTTCACAGGCTATGCCACAAGAAGCGAGGCTTTTGCGGACGAGCGGCTTTCCGCCATTCCCTGCCCCGAATGCCAAAAGGAAATGAGCAATCAGCGCTGGGTCAATCAGGGAGACAAGCGATATATGACTCTTGCAGAGTGCAGCGAACACGGAAAGTTCCTCACACGCGTAAAATTCCGCCACACCGAGGAAGAAACCTGGACAGCCAACCGCATCATATACAAGGCTGACGAGGAGATGGAGGAATATTACAAGCAGAAGTCCATCCAAAACCGTAAGCGCGTGAAAAAAAGAAAGAAAAACACAAACACATAATATTGAGGAGAGAAAAAATGAAGAAAATTATTGTTATTCTCACTGTTCTTGCAATGGTACTCT
>JAZNZR010000090.1:0-15037 GCA_045595025.1 Oscillospiraceae bacterium
GTGTATTTCAAGATCAGCGGAGGAAGCTGCGGGGAAAAGATTTATTCAAAACCGTGTAAATCCCTATGTGAGGCCGCCTAAGGTTATTCTGTTTTTACTTTACTGGAGTGAAAGTACCGTCAGCATTAATAGTGGCAGTAAAGCCCTTGGGGTCGGCCCATTCAAACATACCGGGACCGCTGACCATGGCTCCGCATACAACAGTGTCGCCATCGCGGGTATATTCGGTGCCTTCATAGCTGAGCTCACCCACGAAATCATTAACCTCGGTAAGCACATAGCTTCCGTCAGCTTTAAGAACAAGTGTCCAGTCAATGCTCAGACCGAAGCCGTTAACCTCGGTATAGGTATAGCTGTCTCCCTCTGCGGGAGCTGCGCCATCTGCCTTTTGGGGAGCATCGGGAGCTTCTGCACCCTCAGGGACAGCAGGAGCTTCTTCCTCGGCTACAATGCCGCCGGCAAGAGAGTGAACCCACTGAGCAAAGCTGCCGGTGGACTTGCCCTCATCTGAGCCGTGGCCCATAGCCCACACGAGACCGTAATCAACGCTCTCTGCACCAGCCATTTTTGCGGCAAGGCAAAGGTTGTATGCAACAGAGAAGCTGGTGTGCTCATCGCCGGTGCCGTTTCTGGTGCGCCAGTGGGGAGCAAAATCCGCTTCCTGTTCACCCGCCGCCACATCCAGCATAATATGGGTGGAGTTCATCAGATATGTCTGATTTGCAATATCCTCGCGGTTTGCCTGCTCAATGAAGGTATCAACCATTTCGGCATCAAAGCCCTCCAAGGCAGAGTACTTTTCATAGTTTTCTTCCAGAACCGCTGCAACAGAGGCAGAATAATAAACCGCTTTTTCCTCGGGAGTGCCGAAAGCGTCATTTTCGGCGCTCAAATCGAAGGTGTCAAATCCGGGAATATCTTTGTTGCGGGCAAGCTCGGTTCCCTTGAGGAAACCGTACATATCGGTAATGGAGTAGCTGCCGTCATCATTTTCCTTAAGCCAGGAGTCTGTATTAATATAGCTGGCAAGGAGCGCATCCACGCTATCGAAGGTTTCTCCGGGAACAGCATTGGGACCGAAACCCTTGCCGGGCTCGGTGAAGCTGAAGCTGCCGTCATCAGCGGTGGAATAAGCAACCATTGCGTTGAAAGCGTCGCTCATATTCTCAAGAATCTGATCATAATAGCTTCCGCTGCGAAGATTGGGAGTTCCGTCCTCGTTCAAATCAAAGCTGAGCGCATTTCCCTCAAGATCAACAAGACCCAGTTCATTGATATACTCGCAGAATGCAAGGGCAAGGTCGTTCTGCAGTTCAATCTTAAACTCATCGAAAGTTCCGCCGCCGCCGAACATTCCAACAAATTCGGTCTCGCCGCAGTCATAACGCATCCATGCATATGCAAGGTCAGCATTGTTTATATCGGTGATGGGGCAATAGCACATGCAGCCGAACACATCATCATCAATGGTGGAGGTATAAACATCAGCTGCTTCATCATAGAGAATACCTGCCGCGCCGTTTTCATAGAGGTAGGAATAATATTCGTCCATATTGCCGCTGGCGCCAAGAATGGAGCTCATCTGACCGCCGCCGGAAGTGCCTACAGAAAAGATAAGTTCTTCATCTCCGGGAATAACATCTCCGTTCAGGCGAAGAGTGCGTACTGCGCTCTTAAGGTCAACAACAGCGCAGGGCATTTTGCCGTTTTCACCGGCATCGCGGCTTCGGGCACCGCAGTTGACAAATACAAAGCCCTCTGCAATGTATGCTTTTTCAACGTTTCCAGGCTTACTGCTTCTCCATCCGGAGCAGTTATTCATAAACACAATGGGGGCAGATTCTGCGTCATAGCCGTTTATCTCGCCACCGTCTATGTAGGCAGCAGGAACAAAGATGTTCATATACTGAAGATCATCACGAACTACATTGGTGCAGAAGGCAACATTGGTAAGTTCATAATAGCTTCCGTCGCTGCTCAGTACCCACTGAGGGTCGGAAATTGTTAGCTTCTGTGCATTTTCGTCAATGATCTCAGGTTCCGGTGCAGGCTCCTGAGTAGGTGCGGACGAAGGAGTAGGCGTGACTTCGGGTACGGAATTTTCAACATCCGAAGCGCAGGCACAGAGAGAAAACACCATCAAAAGCGCAAGCAAAAGGGCTGTAATTTTCTTCATTGAGCTTTCCTTCTTTCTAAGTTTTTGCACGCTAATTATAACACTTCACTAATTTTATATGCAATAAAAGATATATTTTTAACATCATTGACAAAAAATCATCAATCAAGCATCAAATCATATCTTTATCTATAAAAAAAGGAACTGTGAAAAACACAGTTCCTTTTTTCCCTTATGAGTATTTATCAAACAAATATAAACCAAATCAGCTTACTGACAATGTGGAAAAGAGCGTGGGCCGCCATTGCATAGGCAATGCCGTATTTGCGGAAGAGCCATCCGAAAAGAAGGCCAAAGCCGCCGTTGAACAAAAAGCAGCGCAATAGGATAAGGGGCGTAAGCTCTCCGAAAAGCACGGCTGTTGCAGGCAGATGACCCGCGGCAAAGGCGATTGCAGCAATTATGTTGGCAAGTGCAAACACCCACACGGGCATATTTTCCCCACTGCACTTTCTGCAGAAGATTTTATGTATGATGAATGCGATGAGGGACATGAGGAAGAGGCGGAGCATCACTTCCTCCACCATTCCGCCGTAAAGCACGGAGGCAATTACTCCCGCGGCATTCAGTGAGGCAGCATTGGCTTCCTGAATACCATCAATAAAACTGCCGAATATCCAGTGGTCAAGGCTGAACACAATTCCGCCCAGCACGGAGATAATAAGTGTAGTCAGAGCGTGCTTTTTATTAAACTCGAAACTTTTCCAAAGCCCCACCTTCACCGCGAGCACATAGCCGAAAAGACCGCATACGAAGGCATAAGCTGCCGCCTGCACTCCGCTTACAAGGGCGAGCACCGTCATATTGGGCATCTCTGCCAGCACCTCGGCAACCATATCCTCGGGGAGAGTATTCAGCTGGTAAAAGATAATGAACACACCGGCAACAAAAGAAACCGGCAGAAGACTCAATGCAAAGAGCAGCGCTTTCTTAAAAACGGACACGGCTTCACTTCTCCTTTCCGCGAAAAACTTCAACACACAGACTCTTTTCGCCGCACTTGGGGCAAGTCAGGCGGCGCATTCTTGGAGTGTGGTAAGCGAAAAAGGCTTCCTTGACAGATGGAGCGAAAACCTCATGGCATTCGGGGCAGATATATTCAATATGCCTGAAATAATAAATGCTGAACCATACGCCGTAGGCAATCGCAATGCAAGCCCAGACGGCAAAAAGCCACCACATGCCTCGGGTTATCCATAAAATAATGGAGACCCACTGAAAAGCCGTTACGGGAAGTCCCGTAACAAGCATCATGATCCTCATTTTTCTCAGTTCATTTTTCTGCTTCATAATGCGCGCTATATCGCCAATGGATTCAACGGAGAAATTTTTTATTTCCTTCAGTTCCCGCTTCACTGATTCTATGATTCCCAGTTTTTTCTGGGTCTCGGAAAGTTCCTCACGCAGTGATAACTCCTGCTCCTCCAGCAAAACGGAGATTATATTTTCCGGATGCTTTTCGTCAAAAAGCTGAGCAATGCTGTTTATGGGAAGTCCCGCCTCACGAAGGAAGCAGATTATCCGCATCCGCTTCAAATCCTCCTCCGAATAAAGGCGCCTTCCCCCTTCGGAAAGCTGGCTGGGAACAAGAATATTTCTGGAATCATAATACTGCACGGTCCTGACGGAAACTCCGCAAAGCTTTGCAATTTCTCCCGTTGTGTATTTAGACATAGCTGACACCTCCTTACGCTGGCATCTTACATCATTACGCAGCGTAACAAGCAATACCCTACCTAAGGTTATTTTTTTATATTATATCAGCAGAATCAGTTTTTTCATAGCCACAGGCGGCAGAAAGGAGAACTATGGCTGCTGCACTGAATAAAAGCCCTCCAATTATGTCCGTGAGCCAATGCACACCGCTGAAAAAGCGTCCAAGAACCATAAAGGCTGTAAAAAGAGCGCAGATGCAGTTTATCCCTCGGCGGAGTCTGGGTTTTGAAATTATCCGGCGGAAAACTATCATCGCACTTGGGAATATGCAGGCGGCAAGCATTGTTGTAGACGAAGGATAAGAGGCTTCCAATATACCGTTTATAAGTACCGGGCGGTAATTTATGACGCAATATTCAAAGAAGGCATAGACACCAAAAACAAGGATATAAAATCCACCGAGAGCAAGGACGCAGCAATCAACTTTTTTCAGGCTTTTCCTTTTGAGCCACTGTATAAGTCCAAGACAGGCAAAGCCCGCTGCCATTATTATTGCCGCTACACCTGCCCAATCCGTTACGGTATACAAAGCCATATTCACACCCACAAGAGAATGCACGGCTTCGTTTATTCTTCCATAGGCTACTTCAGAGTCCAGAGGGCCTATCGGACGCAGATCCACACAGCGGAGAGAAAATGTAAAAAGTGCGAACAGGGCAAGAAGAAGCAGCCCCGCAGCAAGCCTGATTTTTATTTTCTTTTTCATCATCTTCTCCTTATCAGCATTGCCGCGCTTTTAATAAGCAAGAGGGTGAAAAAGAAAATGGCGGGATAAGGCTGACCTCCTATAATAAGCAGGAAAACCGCAGCTATATTAAAGGCGAATCCCGCTTTTGAAAAAATCGCACCCAGCCTCCCCCCTTCTCTTATGCAAAGGAGAATCTGAATAATGCCGCAAAGACCTATCAATATCGGCAAAGCCCAGTAAAGCAGGGCAAAGCTTCCCGCAAAACTATAAAGAGCAACGGAATAAAAATGCTCCTGCGTATGGGCTTTATACAGAGGCAGAAAAAGGCTTAAAAGAGCCGAAATGCTGAAAAGCGCGTCGGTTTGCAGAGCGAATCGGTCAATATTTCTTTTGTTCTCTCCTTCGGCAACGGTGATGAGTTCCTCCGCACAAAGCAGCTCATCAAGGGATACTCCGAAAACTTCAGCAATCATCTTCAGTGAATCCATCCCCGGCATTCCCCGTCCGTTTTCCCATTTGGATACAGCCGTTCTTGAAACAAAAATCTTTTCCGCAAATTGCTCCTGTGTAAGTCCCCGCTCCTTGCGGAGAGTCTGGATTTTTTCGGATAAGTTCATAGGCTCATCCCCTTTCGCTAACTATTCTAGCCTATTTCATAAACCAAGGAAAGAGCCGCTCCGTCACCCACCTAATTTGCGTAGTAAAACTCTAATACCCGCACCACATCTCCCGTCCCTTTGCAATGCTCAAACAAGATCTTCAACATTATGTAAACTTTTAGTATGCCAACAAACTGATAATAAAAAAGGAATTGCGCATAAACGCAATTCCTTTTTATATTAATAAGCATTATTCGGCCAGAGGCTTCATTGTGGGGAAGAGAAGTACATCGCGGATGGAGTCGCAGCCGGTGAGGAGCATAACGCAGCGGTCAATGCCCATACCCATGCCGCCGGTGGGAGGCATACCATACTCCAGAGCAAGGAGGAAGTCCTCGTCCAGCATCTCGGTCTCATCGTCGCCGCGCTCGCGCTGCTCAACCTGCTTCTCGAAACGGTATCGCTGGTCGATGGGGTCATTGAGCTCGGAATAAGCATTTGCCAGTTCGCTGTGGCAGATGAAGAGCTCAAGGCGCTCGGTGAGGCGGGGGTCAGCGGGGCTGCGCTTGGTCAGGGGGCTGACCTCAACGGGATACATGGTGATAAAGGTGGGCTGGATAAGCTTCTCTTCAACACGCTGGTCGAAGCAGGCGTAAAGAGCATTGCCCCAGGTCTTTTCAGCTGCATCGGCAAGCTCAACGCCAATAGCCTTTGCGGCGGCAACAGCCTCGGCATCATCGCTGATGGCACCGAAGTCAATACCCACATATTCCTTAACGGCATCAACCATGCTGAGTCTTCTCCAGCCGGGAGTGAGGTCAACGGTCTCGCCCATCCACTCGACCTGATAGGAGCCGAGAATTTCCTTGGCAGCGCCGGAAATAACGCCCTCGGCGATATCCATCATATCGTGGAAATCTGCATAGGCCTCATAGAGCTCAACGGTGGTGAACTCGGGGTTATGCTTAGTGTCCATACCTTCGTTGCGGAAAATGCGTCCTATCTCATAAACACGCTCAATGCCGCCGACAATAAGGCGCTTGAGAGGCAGCTCTGTTGCGATACGCATATACATGTCGATATCCAAAGTGTTATGGTGAGTGATGAAGGGACGGGCAGCAGCTCCGCCGGCGATGGTGTTAAGAACGGGAGTTTCAACCTCCATATAGCCTCTGTTATCCAGATAGCTGCGGAGGAAGCGGATGAACTTGGAGCGGATATCGAAGTTGCGGCGGCTTGCGTCGGACATGATGAGGTCAACGTAGCGCTGGCGATACTTAAGCTCAGTGTTGGTCATTCCGTGGAACTTTTCGGGGAGAGGACGCAGACTCTTGCTGAGAAGGGTGACCTTCTCTGCATGGACAGAAATTTCCTCAGTCTTGGTCTTGAAAACAAAGCCGGTCACGCCTACTATGTCGCCTATATCATACTTGCGGAAGTCTGCAAACTCGGTTTCGGATACGGAATCCTTCTTAATATAAAGCTGGATCTGTCCACGGTCATCCTTGATATGGCAGAAGATGGCCTTACCCATGCCGCGCTTGGACATAATACGTCCGGCAACGGAAACGGTTTTGCCTTCAAAAGCTTCATAATCACCCTTGATCTCTGCAGAAAATGCGCTGCGGGCAAACTTGGTTATCTGGAAGGGGTCGCGCCCCTCATCCTGAAGACCCCTGAGCTTATCGCGGCGAATCTGCAGAAGCTCGCTGAGATTCTCCTCCTGAGGGATGTTCTTTATCTCTTCGCTCATTATAAGCACTCCAATCAGTTGTTGATTTCCAGTATCTCGAACTGGAGCTGGCCTGCAGGAGCATCAACGGTGACAACCTCGCCTACACCGTGACCGAGAAGTCCGCGGCCAAAGGGGCTGTCGCTGGAGATGCGGCCGATCATGGGATTGGCCTCCTGAGAACCGACGATCTGGTACTCTTCAACAGAGTTTTCCTCCAGATCCTTTACCTTAACATGGCTGCCGTGACCCACTTTGCCTGCAAGGCGGGTTACTTCCATGATCTCGGCGTTTTCTATAAGGTTTTTGACCTCTGCAATTCTGGAATAGAGCTTGCCCTGTTCGGTTTTTGCTTCATCATATTCGCTGTTTTCGGAAAGGTCGCCAAAGCTTCTTGCTTCCTTGATCTGCTCGGCTACTTCCTTTTCCCTGACGGTCTGGAGATATTCCAGTTCCTGCTTAAGCTCGTCAAGGCGCTCCTGACTCATTTTGAATCTGTTTTCGTTACCCATTACTGTCTTCCTTCCGATATATTGTAATAATTTTATTAAATAAGAACGCTAAATACCAATCTTGTATTATAAGTGCAAGTACGCCTTATGTCAAGAAAGATATTCCAATGCTTTTTGAAGCTGGTTATCCTCCGGGCCGCTTATCTCAACCTGAATATCGGGAATAAGTCCCCCCTCCTCGGCAAGGCTCACTCTGTTGGGGGTAAGATAATTGCGTGTGGAAATATGAACTGCGCTTCCGTCGCTGAGCTTGAAGGTCTGCTGGCTTCTCGCCTTGCCCGTGCTGGGCATTCCCACAAGAGCTGCCGCCTCATATTCACGCAGTGCAGCCGCAAAAAACTCCGCAGCGGAATAGCTGTTCTCATCAATGAGCACCACCATCGGCATGCTGAGGCAGTTTTCGTCGGAATAGAAAATCTCTTCCTCTCCCTCGGCGCTTACGCTCACGAATATCTCGCCTTCGGGGAGAAGATAATCCAGAAGTCCTGTCAGCTCATAAAGCTGCCCACCCGGGTTTGTTCTGACATCAAAAACAAGGGACTCGGCCCCCTGCTCCCGCAAAGCCTCAATGGCAGCCACGGAATCATCGCATGCACCCTTCTCAAAGTTATCTATACGGATATAGCCGATGCTGTTTTCCTCCATACGGTAGGAAACGGGGCTTGTATACACAACTTCATTTGTGATAACTGCCGTTTCGGTAATACCATCTGGGTTAAGGAAAAGAATCTCATATTCTCCGCTCTGGGACTTGATAAGAGCGCTTATCTCGCTTATTTCAAATCCGGCAAGGCTTTTCCCGTTTACAACGGTGAGTACGCAGTCCGCCTTGATACCCGCTCTTTCCGCAGGTGATCCCGGCACAACGCTTACCACGTAGGCGCCTCTCCCCTGCTCATCTAGCCTGACGCTTACGCCTATTCCCTTGGTGGAGTTTTGGGATCTATCCATGTATGCGGCATATTCCTCGGCAGACATATAATAGCTCCAACGGTCTCCTGCGGATTGAACGATCGCCGCGGAGGCTTTATCGGCAGCAGCATCCCAATCAACCTCGGCAACATAAAGCTCATCAACTATACCGCGAACAGTATTGAGCTTGCTCATAAACGCAAGTCCATCCATACCGCCGACAAAATTCACAAAAAGGATACTGACAACAACAAGAGTTAAAATAGCACTGGCAAAGCCAAAGCCAAGCATTGACCAAAAATTGTTCCGTCTGTTCAATAGTAACACCACTCAGTTAAAAATACTGTGAAAATATGTATCTAGTATATCTCAAATACAATGAAAAGTAACTGCCCGACTGGAATATCAGTCCGGCAGTTACTTATTCTATCTCCCCATCAGGCGGTGGGAGAGAAGGAAAATGCGATATTATAGAAGCTCAGGGGATCAACGCAGCCACCCATTCTAACCTCAAAATGGAGGTGGGGGCCGGTGGACCATCCGGTGGAACCCACATAGCCAAGAGTCTGTCCGCGGCTTACATACTGTCCTGCGCTGACAGCCATGGAGCTCATATGGGCATAGAGAGTGGAGTTGCCGTCTGCATGGTAGACAACAACATAGTTGCCGTAGGAGGAGCTATACTCAGCAATGCCTACGGTGCCTGCCTGAGCGGCACCAATGGGAGATCCTGCGCCAGCTGCTACGTCAACACCTGCGTGGAACTTAACGGTTCCAAAGATGGGGTGGACGCGGTCACCGAAGGCGCTGGTTATATAGGTGGAGCCTACAGGCCAGTAATAGCCGCCGCCTGTGTTAGTGCCGATGGAGGGCACGGTGCTGCCGGTTCCGCCAACAGTTCCGCCGCCATAGCTGGGGCGCTGCTGGGCAGCCTGCTGTGCAGCAAGCTCCTTCTGCTTTTCCTCAATCTTATTGTTTACCTCAACCTCGAGAAGCTGATTCTCATTATAGGCCTCGGTATAGGCATCGATATCGTCCTCCAGTTCCTGGATCATAACGAAGGCTTTCTCGATTTCCTTTTCAAGCTTATCCTTTTCTTCAAGGAGCTCTTCTTTCTTTTCCTCCTGCTCTACCTGGATAGCCTCATACTCCACCTTGACTTCTTCAACGAACTCACGGGCGGCAATGTATTCTTCTTCGAGAGCCTTGTCATACTTCATGATATCCATGATATCATCCAGGCGGCCAAGCATCTCGGAGATGCTGCCGGCCTTTAGTATGTAGGAAAGATAGGACCAGGAGCTGTTTTCTTCCATTGCTCTGACACGGCCGCAGTAAATATCAAACTGCTTTTCCTCAGCAGCAACAGCCTCTGCCAACTCTATCTCTTTGGCAGCAATCATCTGGTCATAAAGCTCTATCTGCTCATTGATTATCTCAATCTCCTGGCGGTTGAGCTCATTCTGCTTGTCCAATGCTTCCTTGCGGGCAATAACAGAAGCTTTTTCTTCCTCCAGAGCCGCCATCTGCTCAATGACAAGATCCTGCTGGTCGCGGATTGCCTGACGCTCATCTTCAAGCGCGTCTATATCCGCCTGACTTATAGCGCCGGCAGAAAAGCTGCCTACACCGTAAAGCAGAAGACCGAAGAGCATTACTGCGGCAAGGATAACGCAGACAAGGCGTACAAATTTTTTGTTAGACATAAAATCCTCCTTTGAGGGGAATAGATAAAAAACTATATCAGACCTTCAGATAGTTTCTGATGGCAACGGTACTGCCGAAAACACCGACGATGAGTCCGATTCCAAGGAAAACCGCCAACATGGGCCAGAGAAGAACATCGAAGGCAACCACACTGACAAGAGTTCCGATAAGGCTGGTCATAAGCTTATCGGTGACAAGGCTGTAAAGACCCCACTGCACGAAGAATGCGATTCCACCGCCCAGAAGGCCGAGAATCATACCCTCAACAACGAAGGGGAAACGAATAAAGGAGTTGCTTGCTCCTACCATCTTCATAATGGCAATTTCTTCCTTGCGGCTAAATGTAGCAAGCTTGATGGTGTTGTTCATAATGAACACACTGACAACAAACAAGATTGCAATAATGATGAGAGAAACAACGCTTATAATATTGCGGACAACGATAATTGCCTTACCTATTTCAAGCTCGGCGCCAACATCGGCAATGCCCTTTACTGCCTTAATATCTGCAGCGGTGCTCTCCATAAGAGCAAGATCCTCCATGTGGACAGCGTATCTGTGGCGGAGAGTTGTATCGGGCAGATCATCGAATCTGGAGTCATCATCATACTCAGCCTTGAAGCTTTCAAAAGCTTCCTCGCGGGAAACAAAGCGCACGGAGCTGACATTGCTGATGGCCTCAATACGATGCTGGATATCCATGGCCTCTTCGTCACTGAGCTCCTCGTCAACAAATGCAAGGATCTCATTATCGCGTTCCATCTCCCCTATCATTTCGTTGATATTGAAGCTGAGAAGGGAGAAGCTGCCCATGATAAGGAGGCAGGCCACGATTATAGTCACGGATGCAAAGGACATAAATCCGTGAGTGAATATGCTTTTAATACCCTCTTTTATGAGGTGAAAGAGTCTGTTAAGCTTCATATGCGTAATACCCATCCATTCCGTCACTGACTACACTGCCTGCTTCAAGAGAAATAACTCGCTTGGCAAAGGCATTTACCAGTTCCTTTTCATGGGTGACAACCAGAACGGTTGTTCCCAGTTCGTTGATCTTCTGGAGCAAAAGCATGAGCTCAAGGCTCTTTGCGGGGTCAAGGTTGCCGGTAGGCTCGTCCGCGATAATGATGCGGGGACGGTTGACAAGAGCTCTTGCAATGGCAACACGCTGCTGCTCACCGCCGGAAAGTTCCTGAGGGAGACGCTTCTCGCGGCCTTCAAGACCGACAAGAGCCAGAACATAGGGTACGCGATCCTGAATTTCCTTCTTGGATGCGCCTACAACATGCATTGCAAAAGCAACATTTTCATAGACGGTCTTATCCTCAATAAGACGGAAATCCTGGAAAATAACGCCGAGAGTGCGGCGGAACTTGGGCAGCATACGGCGGCGGATATGGCAAAGGTCATATCCGTTGACGCTGATTTCGCCCTCGCTTGCTTTTATCTCACCGGTGAGAAGCTTGATAATAGTGGTTTTGCCGCTTCCGGAAGGACCGACGAGAAATACAAACTCACCCTCTTCAATATTAATGTTAAGGTGATTTGCAGCGACAGTTCCGCTGGTTTTATAAACCATTGAAACATCGTTCATTGAAACCATAAATCACATTCCTCCATTTTGTTGGACACAATCTACACGCAAAAAGCATCAAATTTGCTTCCTGCCATCTTAATTTCTTAAAATTAATACTGCTTGCCCTGAGAGTTGAGGTATTTTTTTACCATAAGGGCAACCTTGAAGATAATAGCATGATCAAACTCACGCAGATCCAGACCGGTGAGCTTTTTGATCTTCTCAAGGCGGTAAACCAGAGTGTTTCTATGTACAAAAAGCTTGCGGCTTGTTTCGGAAACATTCAGGTTGTTCTCAAAGAACTTATTGATGGTGAAAAGGGTTTCCTGATCAAGGCTCTCAATGGGGTTCTTCTTGAAAACTTCGGAAAGGAACATCTCGCAAAGAGTGGTGGGAAGCTGATAAATAATGCGCCCGAGACCCAGGTTTTCATAGTGGATGATGCTGTTATCGTCATCAAACACCTTGCCAACTTCAATGGCAACCTGTGCTTCCTTATAGCGATCGGCAAGCTCACGGAGATGGTGAGCAGTGGTGCCGATACCGATGACGGTCTTGATGCCGAACTCCTTGCTCATAGCATCCTCTATACTCTTGGCAATGGCAAAAAGCTCAGAGTTATCGTGGGAAGGAGCCATTTCCTTGATAAGGACAAGGTCGCTTTCAGAAATGGAAAGGACAAAGTCGCGCTGTCTGTCGGGGAAAAGACTCTGGAGAAGCTCAATGGCGGACACATCGCTCTTTCCTACCTGACGGATGAGGAAAACAACGCGGTAAATATCAGCAGCAAAGTGGAGTTCCTTTGCCCGGACATAAACATCACCGGGAAGGATATTATCGGAAATTATATTCTTGATAAATGTTGCCTTGTCATGCTTCTCTTCGTAATTGGTCTTGGCCTCGCCCATTGCCACGGATGCGAGAACGCATACGCACTTTGCGATAGCATCATGACCGTTAACAAACACAGCATAATCGAACTGAGAATCAACACTTCCGAAAATCTTATATGTATGCGCGGGGGTGGTGAAAATCTGGTCAGGAGCTTCGCCGGATATGCTATGCACATCTTCAAGCAGAGAGCCAATAAGGCTCAGCTCATTGCAGGCGACAACATAGCCCTGATTGTTGACTACGCCAAAGGTGCGGTCCGTTGCATCCTTCATCTGAACAATAACGCTCTGAAAAATTCTGTTAGACATAATATGTCCTCCTATATGTTTTACATCATGCCAAAGAGCACAAACATGGCAAAATTTATATACATTTTACACTAAATCACATAATACAATAATGTTCTATAAATTTCAATAGAATTTGTGTATTTTTTCAACAAATCAAAAAATTTATCGTTAATTGCGTTAAATTTAGGGTATTGATTTTGTGCTTTTCATCAGCAGAGCCAAAAAATGAAGCTGTTTTTCATTAAATACCACATATTGGTCATTTTGCCGAGTCCGTCATTTTTCATAATTTACATAATATTTTCATAATGTAATTATTTACCCGGAGCAGAATTTTAGCTCCGGGTAAATGGCTTACTTATTCAAATATTTTTCTGATTTCTTCCTCGCTGAGTTCTCTGAACTGACCGCTTTTAAGGGCACTGTCAAGGCTCAGCCCGCCAATGCTCAGGCGGTGAAGAGCGGTTACATGCTTGCCGCGGGAGGCGAACATACGCTTCACCTGATGATACTTTCCCTCATAAACAGTGGCAAGACCGACGCTTGGGCGCTCTATTTCCAGCTTTGCGCTCATACACTCCGTACCGTCGGAAAGCACAATTCCCTTCTCAAATGCTGCAATATCGCTTTCATCCAATATACCTGTGACAGCTGCGCGGTACACCTTCGGGATATGGTGCTTTGGCGAAATTATATTGTGAGAAAAAACTCCGTCATTTGTGAGAAGCAGCAAACCCGTTGTGTCCTTATCCAGACGGCCTACGGGAAACAGCTCCTGCTTGCGTAGGCTCTCGGGAAGAAGGTCTATAACGGTTTTTTGCTGGCTATCCTCGGTTGCTGACAAAACACCGTTGGGCTTATTCATCATGATATAACGGTTTTTTCTGTAATCAATACTTTCTCCGTCTATATAAACCGTGGACAACTCGCCGTCAACCTTCATTTCAGCAGAAGAGGCAATCATATTATCAACCCTCACTCTGCCCGCCCTTACCAGTTCCTTTGCCTCCCTTCTGGAAGCGCGTCCGGAATCGGCAATAAGTTTATCGAGTCTCACAAGTGCCATAATACCACCTCACAGAAATATTCTTCTTTTCAATATAATAGCATGTTTTGTCCGCAGTTTGAATACTTTAATACAAAGGAGGGACAAAAATGTTTATTTACACATTAAAATTTGACCGAAAAAAAGCAATTTTCATAGTTATAATGGCGGCTCTTGTGCTTTTCGGAATAATTATGCTTGTAACTATTGATGCGCCCGAAAAGGCGGAACACGCCAACACAAAAGTTTCAAGCGATGAGAAGGGGGCAAATTACTTAGCTTCTTTAGGCTGGAAAGTTGAAGTTCCTGCGCTGAACAAGGAAACGGTGCTGATACCCAAGAGCTTCTCCGATGTTTTCAACAAATACAATGCCCTCCAGCAAAGTCAGGGATACGATCTTAAAGAGTATGCCGGCAAGGAAGTTGACCTCTATACTTACAAGGTGACAAACCATGAAAGCTCAGACACAGTGTATGCACAGCTATATGTATACAAAAACAAGGTTATCGGCGGCGATATACACTCCTCATCACTGGACGGATTTATGTGCGGTCTCAAAAAAGCGGCATCAGGATAAATGCCTGAACGATATAAAGAATAAAGCGGCTTGCCGAAGCAAGCCGCTTTTAATTTTTAACTCAAAGAGTTTATCTTATCGTCAAATAAGAATTATTCCTCGACCTCGATGACGACGCCGGAACCAACGGTACGGCCGCCTTCACGGATAGCGAAGCGGAGACCCTTCTCGATAGCGATGGGGGTGATCAGTTCGACCTTCATGTCGACGTTGTCGCCGGGCATGCACATCTCGGTGCCTTCGGGCAGGTTGATGACGCCGGTAACGTCAGTGGTACGGAAATAGAACTGGGGACGATAGTTGTTGAAGAAGGGAGTGTGACGGCCGCCCTCTTCCTTGGACAGAACGTAAACCTGGCCAACGAACTTGGTGAGGGGGTGAATGGTCTTGAAAACAACAAGAACCTGGCCGCGCTCGACGTCCTTCTTAGCAATACCACGGAGCAGGCAGCCGACGTTGTCGCCAGCCTCAGCGTACTCGAGGGTCTTGTGGAACATCTCAGTGCCCTCGGGCAGAGTGATGACGCCGGTAACGTCGGTGGTACGGAAGTAGAACTGAGGACGATAGTTGTTGAAGAAGGGGGTGTGACGGCCGCCTTCATCCTTGGACAGG
>JAZNZR010000091.1:0-24205 GCA_045595025.1 Oscillospiraceae bacterium
ACAACCTTGTCCTCGCCGCCGCCTATATACTTGCTCACAAGGTCAAGCTGCGTTGCGGGGACATAAAGGCTGTCGCTGCCGGCGTAGGCAATTTTCACATAGTCCTTCTCAATGCCGTCCAGCTTCATTTTCACAATGCCGCTGAATCGGCCTATGCCGTGGTATTCGTGGACAACAAGGTCGCCAACGCTCAAATCTGCGTAGGAATCCAGCTTGCGGCGATTGGAGTCTCCGCTGCGCTTTTTGCGGCGGTTTCTCCGAAGTCCCGCTTGCATAAGCTGGGTATCACTGAGCACCGCCAAGGCGGAATTGGGGTACTCAAAGCCCCCGGAAAGAGCGCCCACGCAAATCACGCACTCGGCGCTGTGTATGGGTGCAGATATATTCGGAATTATACGAGATGTAATATTTCTCTCCTCAAAGAAACTGCGCAGAGAGGATGCGCGGCGCTCATCCGACGCCAGAAGCAAAACGGAAAATCCCCGTCCCAGATAGTGGCGCACATCGTCGCAGGCGGTTTCGAAGCTGCCTCCGTAAGAGGGCAGCTGCTTTGCAAGAACATTCACGATTGCCCGGGGTTCGGGAGAAATTCGGCTTGTGGTGAAGTTTTCGCCCATGACTATGGGGTAATCCTGCAGTTTTTCTGCGCATTCGCTCCAGCTGCGCCGGAAATCCGCCGCCGCGCCCATAAGGCTTCCGCTTTGAAGAAGATCCTCCAGATCCGCGGCAAAAAGCTTCATAGCGTCCTCGCTCAGCTGGGCGCAGCGAGAGGGCTGGTCTATGAAAACGAGGGAATCTTCGGGAATATAGTCTATCGCGGATGAATACTGCGGGTATATTATTCCCATATATCTGTCAGCGGCAGCAAGGCTGCAGCGGGAGCGAAGGCGCTCCGCATCGGCACGGAGATTTTGCGCCAAAAGCTGATGCTCGCTCCGCTTTCCTTTTGCTGCCTTCAGGGCAAGCTGACCGAGGCAGTCCGCAAGGGCGCTGCTGCCTCCCTCGAAAAGTGAGGGGAGGGTTTCCGCGGAGGGGAGAATGAGACAGGAGTCTATATTTTCAATTCTGCGCTGGCTCACAAGGTCAAAAAGACCCATGGAGTCTATGCTGTCTCCCCAAAATTCCATACGCACAGGATTTATGTATGCGGGGGAATAAAAGTCCAGAATACCGCCCCGTCGGGAATACTGACCGGGGGCTTCAACCTGCACACGGTGGACATAGCCGCAGTTGATGAGGGTTTTTTCTACCTCCTCCATGGATATGTCCTCCCCGTCACTGATGCTGCGGGAGGCAGCAAGAAGCTTATCCCGGGGAATTGAGCGCTGGGCAAGGGCGGCAACGGAGCAGACGCAGATGCCAACCCTTTCTCCCGCAAGGCGGGACAGGGCGGCAAGGCGCTTTTGCTCCTCTCCGCGGCTGACGGAGTCCGCGGCATAGAGGTTTATTTCTCTGGAGGGCAGCAGAAGGCTCTCCTCGCCTAAGAGGGACTCAAGGTCACGGGCCATAATCTCGGCGCTCTGGTCATCGGGGCAGATGACGAAAAGGGGAAAGCCCATCTCACGGCGCACCGCTGCCGCCATATGGGCGCGGGATGCATTGCCCAGGCCGCTCAGCAGCACGGGGCTGCCTCCCGCATCGAGAGAGCGGAAAAGAGCTTCAGTTTCACTTGTCCAGAATTTGTTAGACATATTGATTCTCCATATTGCAGATGCGGCGCGCTGAGGTCATCGCGCCCTACGGGTTTGCGTGAAAATATTACGAGGTGAACTCCCCGTGCTGCCGAACAGGCAGCTCTACGCAGCAGCGTCCTGAGCGGCAAACGAGGCAAGCACTCTAAGGCTTAGGTTCCCATTTTGTGGCACAATGTGTTTCCTGTTTGCGCACTCGGGGAGTTTCCAAAGAGGGGCTTTGAATCCCCTCTTTGGCCTGTTTTTCTTTCCATATTCTTTTTGCTGGCACGTAGGAGACGGCGTCCTCGACGTCCCGTAACTTCCCTCCTCGCGGCATAGCCGCTCCGGTCGGTGGCTAAAAACATGCCACCGGCATGTTTTCTTAACGCCCCGACGTCGGAGACATATAACACCTCATCCGTCATTTGCTTCGCAAATGCCACCTTCCCCAAGGGGGAAGGCTTTGTCGGCACGATGACCTCAGCGCGCCTTTAAAGCCTCCCTTGTGTAAAGGGAGGTGGATTTTGCCGCAGGCAAAAGACGGAGGGATTGTTGTTTCCGATATCAGGGAAGGCCGCCCTTACTTTCCCAAAACGGGTTTTAGCCAAGGCGGGAGGAGCACCCCCTGTCTTGGCGGAATTATTTTATCATTTTCCAATGTCGAAAGCAAGAACAAAGCCATTCCCCGCTCTTTTCGGGCAAGGAAAAAGCAGCGGAAGCTTTTTCCGCTGCTTAATATATCTCATTCCCCGAAGGCCTGAGCCTTCTGCAGTGCCGCATAAGCGCCATCCAGAGCCATAAGCTGAGCGTGGCTGCCCTGCTCGACTATGCCCTCGCCTTCGATAACCGCGATGCGGTCGGCATTTTTTATGGTGCTGAGGCGGTGGGCAATGATAATGCTGGTGCGTCCCTTGCTCAAAGCCTCAAGGCTTGCCTGAATTTTCGCCTCGGTGACGCTGTCCAGAGCGCTGGTGGCCTCATCAAGAATAAGTACGGGGGGATTTTTCAGGAAAACACGGGCAATGGAAAGGCGCTGCTTCTGTCCGCCGGAGAGCATAACACCCCGCTCGCCTATATAGGTATCGTAGCCATCGGGCATTTCCATAATCTCACGGTGGATCTCCGCCTTGACCGCGGCTTCAACAACCTCCTCGTCGCTGGCATCGGGTCTGCCGTAGCGGATATTTTCCCGTATAGTGCCTGCAAACATAAACACATCCTGCTGGATTATACCAACGCTGCGGCGCAGGCTCTCCTGCGTGACAGAGCGTACATCCTTTCCGTCAATGCTTACGCTGCCGCCGCTGACATCATAAAATCTGGGGAGAAGATGGCACATGGTGGTTTTTCCGCCGCCGCTGGGACCCACAAGGGCGAAGCTCTCCCCCGCCTTGATGTGGAGGTTCACATTTTTAAGAACCTCAGTGCCGTCATCATAGGAAAAGCTGACATTTTCATAGCGGATATCGCCCTTCACATCCTTCAGCTCGGTGGCGTCGGGAGCATCGGCGATCTCCGCATCGGTGCGCATAACCTCAAGGAAGCGGCTGAAAGCGGCGGAGCCCTGCATAAACATCTCCATACTCATAGCCAGCTTGCGTACGGGAGAGACGAAAACGGAGGTATAAAGAGTGAAGGTTACAAGGTCAACAAAGCTCAGCTCATCTCTCATAATGAGAATACCGCCGGCAAGGATAACAAGGACGGGCATAATACCGGTGGTAAACTCCATACCGGACTGGAAGCGTCCCATGGCGCGGTAATAACCCACCTTGGCGGTTTTGAAAAGGTCGTTGGCGCTTTCAAATTTTCTGCCCTCCGTCTCCTCATTGGCGAAGGCCTTCGCCACCCGGATGCCGGAAATGGAGCTTTCAATAGCCGCGTTTATCTCCGCGGTCTTTTTCTTCACCTCAATGCTGCTGTCACGCATACTTTTGCGCTGGACAAGGGTGAACCAGAAGCATATGGGAGTGATTATTATAAGCACCAGTGCCAGCTTCCACTGGATGAAGAGCATCATCACGGCGCTGCCTATAATGGTCAGGGCACAGATTATGATGTTCTCAGGTCCGTGGTGAGCAAGCTCGGTGATATCGAAAAGCTCGGTGGTGACGCGGCTCATCAGCTTACCGGTGCGGTTATGGTCAAAGAAGCTGAAGGAGAGGCTCTGCATATGGGAGAAAATATCCCGGCGCATATCCGCCTCCACCAGTGTGCCCATTCTGTGACCCACAACGGTGATGGTGTAATAAAGCAGCGCTTTCAGCACATAGGAGATTATAAGAACGGCCATAACCACAAAGAAGGTGCGGTAAGCGCCCTGAGGCAGCAGAGTCTGCATGCTGCTGCGGGAAACATAGGGGAAAACAAGGTCTATCCCCGCGGCAATTATGGCGCAAAGCATATCGATTATGAAAAGTTTCTTGTGGGGTCCGTAGTAGGAGCAGAATATTTTAAGTCCGTTTTGATGGAAATTTTTCTTCATAGGCTTACCTCAGACGAATTTTCCTCTTTCCTGTACCGCAAGGGCATCGCAGCGGTTATTGTACTCATTCTCGGCGTGACCCTTGACCCAGTGATAGTGCATCTGGTGCTGCTCAGTGAGCTTGAGCAGCGTTTCCCAGAGGTCGGGGTTGAGGGCGGGCTTTTTATCCGCCTTGCGCCAGCCTTTGGCTCTCCAGGATACTGCCCAGCCCTTTTCCAGAGCGTCAATGACATATTTGGAGTCGCTCCAAAGCTCAACAATACAGGGCTCTTTCAAGGCCTGCAGAGCGGAGATTACGCCGGTAAGCTCCATGCGGTTATTGGTGGTCATTCTCTCGCCGCCGGAGAGCACCCTTTCCACGCCCTTATAAATCAAAATAGCGCCCCAGCCACCGGGACCGGGGTTTCCCGAGCAGGCGCCATCGGTATAGATTGATACAGTTTTCATAGCTTGTTCCTCGGGAGCGGAGGGGGGACAAATTTTGTCCAACTCCGTATTAATAAATTCGCACACCGCTCTGAAATTTTGGTTTATATCGAGATTTGAAAAACGAAGTACCCGCAGATTTTCTTTTTTCTCCAAATATTCCGTCCTTCTCGCATCATAATCGATGCCCTTTTCTTCATAGTGTTGGGAACCGTCCAGTTCAATAACCAGTTTTGCCTCATAGCAATAAAAATCTACTATATATGGTCCTACAGGTCTTTGTCTGTTGAATTGCCTTGGATGTGTCCGCAAAAATTCGTACCACAGTCTATTCTCTTCCTTTGTGGCGTTTTTTCTAAGCTCCTGAGAACGCCTTCGCATCTGGTCATTATCCATAGTGTTCCCTCATCCGCCCACTTTGTGGGCACCTTCCCCCTGGGGAAGGCTTGTTTTCTCTAATTGGCTTCCCCTGGGGGAAGCTGTCGAGCGCCAGCGAGACTGATGAGGGAAAGTCTTACACAAAGCATTTCCCAAATCAGTCATCTGCGTCGCAAGTGTCGCTTTATCCAAACGAGAGGTTTCTTACTCCTCCGCTTTTTCTTCCTCCGCCTCTTCCTTTTCGGTGCGGGCGATGGAGATTACGCGGCTGCCTTCGGCTACGCGCATAAGGCGTACGCCCTGAGTGGCACGGCCATAGGTGGAAATTCCGTCAACAGCCATGCGGATGATGGTGCCGTCATCGGAGATAATGAGGATATCATCGGTTTCGTCAACAACCTTGCAGTCGGCAACCTTGCCGGTCTTTTCGGTGCAGTTATAGCCGCGCATACCCTTACCGCCGCGGTGCTGGGGTTCGCCGCCGCCGCGGACATATTCCTCGATGGGAGTGCGCTTGCCGTAGCCGTTTTCGGTAACGGAGAGGAGAGTGCCGCCCACCCTTGCACGGGCAGCGCCCACAACATAGTCGCCCTCGCGGAGCTTGATGCCACGGACGCCCACAGCGTCACGGCCCATGGGACGGATATCGCTCTCGCCGAAGCAGATGGCGTAGCCCTCGTGGGTGCAGATGAGGATATTCTGCTCTCCGTCGGTCTGGCGGACAGAGATAAGCTCATCGCCCTCATCCAGCTTCAAGGCGCGGATACCGCTGGAGCGGATATTTTTCAGAGCGGACTGATAAATACGCTTTACAGTGCCGTTTCTTGTGATAAACACAAGGAAGCTATCCTCCTCGAAGCCTCTTGCGTGGAGCATTGCGTTTACTCTCTCGCCCGGATCGAGGGGAAGGATATTGACAATATTGGTGCCGCGGGCATTTCTGCCTGCCTCGGGAATGGTATAGCCCTTCTTTACATAGACGCGGCCTGTATTGGTAAAGAAAAGTATATTATCGTGGGTGGAGGCGGTGAATACGGTCTCCACATAGTCCTCGTCCTTGGTGGCCATTGCGCGGATGCCCTTGCCGCCTCGGCGCTGGGCGCTGTACTCGCTGACTGGCAGACGCTTGATATAGCCGCCGTGGGTGAGGGTGAAGGCGCAGGTCTCCTCCTCGATGAGGTCTTCGATGTCGATCTCGTCCTCAATCTCCTGAATTTCGGTGCGGCGATTATCGCCGAACTTATCGCGGATAGCGATAAGCTCCTCTTTCAGCACGCCCTTGAGCAGTTCCTCGTTGGCAAGAAGCTCGAGGAAATAGCTGATGCGCTTCTGAAGCTCGGCAAACTCGGCCTCCAGCTTTTCTCTGTCAAGACCCTGCAGAGCCTTCAGACGCATATCAAGAATAGCCTGAGCCTGAACATCATCCAGCCCGAAGCGCTCCATAAGAGCTTCCTTTGCATCGTCATAACGGGAGCGGATGATGCGGATAACCTCGTCGATGTTGTCCTGAGCTATGATAAGACCTTCCAGCAGATGAGCTCTCTCACGGGCTTTGCGCAGGTCATATTCGGTGCGGCGGCGGATAACTTCCTCCTGATGAGCCAGATATTCGTCCAGAATCTGGCGGAGGGAGAGGATTTTGGGCTGCTTCTGGTCGTCCACCAGAGCCAGCATAATGATAGAGAAATTGGACTGAAGGGCAGTCTGCTTATAGAGCTTATTGAGAACAACCTGAGGGTTGGCGTCACGCTTGAGCTCGATGACCATACGCATACCGTTGCGGTCGGTCTCATCGCGCAGGTCGGAAATGCCCTCAAGGCGCTTATCCTTAACCTGTTCGGCTATGTTCTTGAGAAGCTGGCGCTTATTAACCTGATAAGGCAGCTCGGTGACGATAATGCGGACTCGGTCCTTGCCGAACTCCTCAAACTCGGCTCTGGCGCGTACAACCACCTTGCCTCTGCCGGTGGCATAGGCGGCGCGGATGCCGCTGCGGCCCATAATAATGCCCCGGGTGGGGAAATCCGGACCCTTCACGTGCTCCATAAGCTCGTGAAGACCGGCCTCGGGATTATCCAGAACGCAGATGCAGGCGTCAATAACCTCGCCCAGATTATGGGGAGGGATATTAGTAGCCATACCAACGGCAATACCGCTGGAGCCGTTCACCAGAAGATTGGGGAAACGGGAGGGGAGCACACGGGGCTCCTTGCGGCTTTCGTCAAAGTTGGGATCCCAGTTGACGGTGTCCTTATCAATATCTCTGAGCATCTCGTTGCAGAGCTTGCTCATTCTGGCCTCGGTGTAACGGTAGGCGGCAGGGGGGTCGCCGTCCACAGAGCCGAAGTTACCGTGGCCGTCCACCAGCATATAGCGCATACTGAAGTCCTGAGCCAGACGCACCATTGCATCATAAACGCTGGCGTCGCCGTGGGGGTGATATTTACCCAGAACATCACCGACGCAGGTGGCGGACTTTTTGAAGGGCTTATCGAAGGTAAGGCCGCTTTCATACATGGTGTAGAGAATGCGGCGGTGGACAGGCTTGAGACCGTCGCGGACATCGGGGAGGGCGCGTCCAACGATAACGCTCATGGCGTATTCGATGTAGCTGTCCTGCATCTCGTTAACCAGATCGGACTCGGTTATAACCTGATTGGGGAAAAGTATATCTTCGGGTTTATAGTTTCTGTTATGTGCCATTTATCATGGCCTCCTTTGTGTGGGAGTTAGTAATATTCATCCTCCGCCCAGCGGAAGGGGTTAGTGTCGATATATTGACAGCATCCGGTGTAGTCAAGTTCACTGCGGCAAACGTGCTCATAATAACCCCTCTGCCATATCGTTTGTCCCGCCTCACGGGAACATAAACTTTTGAAGGCGGATATTATTTTCGGCAATGTTACCTTATATATCTATATTCACCGCGTATTTGGCGTTAAGCTCAATCCATTCCTTTCTGGGCTCAACTTCTTCGCCCATAAGTACGGTGAAAATCTGGTCGGCCTTCACGGCATCGTCCAGTGTTACGCGGCGCAGGGTGCGCTTTTCGGGGTCCATAGTGGTGTCCCAAAGCTCGTGGGGGTCCATTTCACCGAGACCCTTGAAGCGGCTTATTTCAACCTTGGCGTTGGGATTATCCGCGCGAAGCTCAGCGGAAATAGCGTCGCGCTGACTGTCGGAATAAGCAACGCGCTGGGTTTTTCCTCTTGTAAGCTTATAGAGGGGAGGCACAGCGGAATAAACATAGCCGTTTTCTATAAGAGGACGCATAAAGCGGAAGAAGAAAGTCAGCAGCAGAGTGCGGATATGTGCGCCGTCAACGTCAGCATCGGCCATGATAATGATTTTGTGATAACGGAGCTTATTGATATCAAACTCCTCGCCAATGCCTGCGCCGAGAGCCACTATAAGGGGATAGAGTTTATCGTTGGTGTAAACCTTGTCCCTTCTTGCCTTTTCCACGTTGAGCATCTTGCCCCACATAGCAAGGATGGCCTGGAAACGGGAGTCGCGTCCCTGAATGGCGGAGCCTGCTGCGGAGTCACCCTCGACGATGTAAATCTCGCAGAGGCTGGGGTCTCGCTCGTTGCAGTCCTGAAGCTTATCGGGCATCTGTCCGCTTTCAAGACCTGTCTTGCGGCGGACGGATTCTCTTGCCTTTCTGGCGGCCTCGCGGGCACGGGATGCCATAAGAGCCTTTTCAATAATAGCCTTGCCGACGGCGGGGTTTTCCTCAAGGAATTCCTCCAGCTTTTCACCGACAACGGCGTTGACAAGAGTTCTTATCTCGCTGTTGCCCAGCTTAGCCTTGGTCTGACCTTCAAACTGAGCCTCGGTGAGCTTGACGGAGATAACGCAGGTTATACCCTCGCGGCAATCCTCGCCGGAGATTTTTTCCTCGTCTTTTAAAAGCTTCATTCTCTTGCCGTAGTTATTGAGAACATTGGTAAGAGCGCGCTTGAAGCCCTCCTCGTGCATGCCGCCCTCGGGAGTGCGGACATTATTGGCGAAGGAAACTATGTTTTCGTTGTAGCCGTCATTATACTGCAGAGCAAGCTCCGCAATGGAGTCTTCCCTGCTGCCCGACATATAAATAACCTGTTCGTGAACAGGAGTCTTATTCTTGTTGAGATAGCTTACATATTCGCGGATGCCGCCCTCATAGCACATATTTTCGCTGCGGGGAGTGTCCTTGCCGCCTTCGGATTCGTCTCTCTCATCGCTGATGCTGATTTTAAGACCTGCGTTGAGGAAGGCCTGCTGCTGCATACGGGTCTGGAGAGTCTCGTAGCTATATACAGTGTCCTCAAACATCTCCGGATCGGGCTTGAAGCGTACGGTGGTACCGGTGCGCTCGGTGCTGCCGATAATGGTCATATCCTGGGTCTTGTGTCCGCGGCTGAACTTCATCTGATAGATGCTGCCGTTTTTATGGACTTCAACCTCCAGCCACTGGGAGAGAGCGTTGACAACGCTGGCACCAACGCCGTGGAGACCTCCGGAAACCTTATAGCCTCCGCCGCCGAACTTGCCGCCTGCGTGCAGAACGGTGTAAACAACCTCAAGAGCGGGTTTTCCGGTCTGCTCCTGAATGTCAACAGGAATACCGCGTCCGTCGTCAGTGACTTTGATAACATTGTCCTTCTCTATGGTAACGGTAATGTGGCTGCAATAGCCGGCAAGAGCCTCGTCAATGGCGTTATCCACTATCTCATAAACAAGATGATGAAGACCGCTGGAGGAGGTGGAGCCGATATACATACCGGGACGCTTGCGCACCGCTTCAAGCCCTTCAAGAACCTGAATTTGGCTGGCGTCATATTCATTTACTATCTTCTCGGTGATGTCAGACATTTTCTTATCTTCCTTCCGTGTATTTGCGTGGTAATGGTGTGAGAATTAAAAATACTCATCTTCCGCCCATTTGGCGGGATTTTCGTCAATATATTTCCATCGGACAAAATAGTCCTGCTCATCGCGAATTATATGGTCATAAAATGAGGTTTGCCAAAGTTTGGTTTTCAGACCTTCCTGTTTGCATTGGCGTGCGCTGAGGGATTTCCATGCGCATATAATATCGGATACCGTAGGGCGGGGGCTTGCTCCCGCCGATTTTTCAAGAAATAATATTAAATGCACATGGTTTGGCATTATCACATATTTATCAACTTTAAGTTCCGAAAATCTTTTCTCCAGATCAAGAAGCTGATTATCCACAATTTTGCCGTATTCTGTTAATACATTTTCGGCGGGAGCAAGCCCCCGCCCTACGACAGTGCTGAGAATATGTTTTCTCTTATCTGTACACACTGTCACAAAATAAGCGCCTTTTCCCGAATAATCATAATTAGATAATCGGGGGTTTTTTCTCTGTTCCATTTCCCGCCTCTCTCACTCCAGACCCTTCTGTTCGCTGCGGCGGAGGAGGGTTGAGGAGTTGAGCTGGCTTAGATAAACCTTGCGGGAATTTTCATAGGCGCAGACAACGAAGCTTTTAGGAAGCTCATCGCCGCTGGCATTTATCACCCTTCCCTCTTTTTCGCAGCGGGAAAGGTATTTTCTCGTCAATATGGACTGAGAGGTATTATCAAGGTCAAAAATCGCCACAATGTCGCTTTTTTTTACCACAAAATCGTTTCCTATGTGCAGATACATACTCTCTCCTTATAAAACCCGGCCGTTTTCAACGAAAATCACCTTGCCGCCGGTGCGATGGGAGATATCCTCGTCCTCGCAGCAGGTGATAAGGGTCTGTCCTCCGCCTATGCGGTTGAGGACAAACTCCTGCCTTTTTGAATCAAGCTCGCTTAAAACATCGTCAAGGAGCAGCACGGGGGGCTCTCCCGTTTCCTCAAGGAAAATCTCCCGCTCCGCCATTTTTATACTGAGAGCCGCCGTTCTGGTCTGACCCTGAGAGGCAAAGGAGCGGGCGGCGCGTCCGTTGATGCTTATCTCCAGCTCATCCTTATGGGCACCCGTGAGGCAGCTGCCCGAGGCAAGCTCCGCAGTGCGGTGGCTGTGCTGGTGCTCCATGATCTCACCGAAAATCTGCTCAACGGAAGCGGTGGGGTCAGTTACGGTGCTGACGGTTGAATATTTAATTTCCAGCTCCTCTCCCCTTCCTGAAAACTCGCTGTGGATAGGAAAAGCGGTTTCCGCAAGGCGGCGGGCAAAGGAGGCGCGATAGCGTATCATTCTTGCGCTTACAAGGGCGAGAGACCGGGAAAAATCATCGAGAGTATCCAGCATGGCGGGATCATCTCTGTAATCTCTCAAAATTCTGCTCTTGTTTTCATAGAGCTTGTTAAAATCGGAGAGGAGCTTGGCATAGCCCGGGCGCAGCTGGATTATGGCCATATCCATAAGACGGCGGCGGGCAGCTGCTCCCTCCTTTATAAGATTGAGATCATCGGGACAAAAGAGAACAGCCTTCAGCGTTTCCCCAAGCTCGGCGGAGCTTTTCTTAACTCCGTTGAGTTTAATTTCCTTTTTCTGAGCCCTGCGGAGATTTATCTCAAGCTTCTGGGCTCTGTCCGCGGCGAAAATTTCAGCCTTTATTTCTGCGGAAAGGGAGTCAAAGCCTATCATTTCCCTGTCAAAACGGGTGCGGAAGCTGCGCCCGCCGGTGAGCATATAAACTGCCTCCAGCATATTGGTCTTTCCCTGAGCGTTATTTCCGCAGATAAGATTTATTCCCTCATCGAAATTAAGAGAAAGCTCGCTGTAATTTCTGAATCCCCTCAGATAAAGAGAATCTACTCTCATTTTCAGTTGCCGCTTACGAGATACTCATCGTCGGCAATGCGGACTATGTCACCGGGACGGAGCTTTTTTCCGCGCATGGTGCAGACCTCATTGTTTACGAAAACATGTCCCTCAGAAATGAGAAGCTTGCCTTCTCCGCCGGTGCCCACTGCTCCCGCAAACTTCAAAAAAGCATCAAGCTTTATAAATTCGGTTTTAATGGTGATGTCTTCCATTTTTTTATTCCTTTCAAAGACGCAGCTATGTAATTATTCGGCCTTGAGTCTTACAGGCAGAACCATGTAAAGGAACTTATCGCTCTCGTCTGCAGGAGTGATGATGCAGGGAGAGGAGCCGGTATTCAGGCAAACATTGATTTCTTCGGAGGGAGCTGCCTTGAGAGCATCGAGAATATAACGGTTATTAAAGCCTATCTCAACGCCTTTGCCCTGACCCTCATAGAGGCAGATATCCTCCGCCTTACCGAGAGAGGTGGAGCAGGTAATGCGTACCTCGCCGTCACCGAAGGTGCAGCGGAGAGGATTCTTGATTTTGTCGTCAATAATGAGACTTACACGCTCAACGGTGCGCTGGAGCATATGGCGGTCTGCGCGAACCTTAACATTAAAAGCGGCGGGAACGGTCTTCTTATAATTAAGGAAGTCACCCTCAAGACGGCGGGAAATAATAACGGTTTTCCCTATGGTGAAGGAGATGTGCTTATTTCCAAGAGCAATAGTAACATCCTCGTCATTATCTCCGCAAAGCTTCTCAAGATCGCTGAGAGCGCTGCCGGGAACGATGAAGGAATAATTTTCCATCTCCTTGTCTATCTTCTCTCTTCTAAGAGCAAGACGGTAACCGTCAACGGCAACCAGAGTGAGGCAGCCATCGGCAATCTCAAACATCTCTCCGGTGTATACGGGCCGGGCTTCGTTGTCGCTTACGGCAAAAATGGTCTGACGGATCATTTCGCCGAGAATATTCTGGGGAAGAGAAATTCCGCCGTGCTTATCGATGGAGGGAAGCTCGGGATAATCGTTGAAATCGGTGCCGATTATCTTAAAATCGGAATTTTCGCAGGAAATGGAGACATTAAGTCCGTCGGTTTTAATGCATACAACACCTTCAGGCAGAGAGCGGACTATATCTGCAAATATCTTTGCGCTGATGACGATGGAGCCGGGCTGGCTTACTTCGGCATCAACGGTGGTGTAAATACCCTTTTTAAGGTCATATCCGGTGAGCTTTACTCCTGCAGGACCTGCCTCAAGCAGAATACCCTCAAGAGCGGGAATGGGGCTTTTGCTGGATGCGGCGCGGGATACTATGTTTACAGCGCTCTGGAGAACGCTTTTTACGCAGGTAAATTTCATTTTAATTTCCTCCCGAATTAAAAAATGTTTTCTTATAAGAAAGAAAGAATTTTAAAATTAGCAGTATTAGTATTAGGTGAGTTTTTATGTTGAAAAGCCCAAAAAAGCCTTGAAAATGCTGGAAAATTTATGTGGAGAAAAAAGTGGAAAATTTTCTGCTTTCAAACAGGCTGAATATGGAAAACTTTCTTTCAACATTCTTCAACAATAAGTTAGAAACCTGTTGAAGAAAATGTGGATTATCTCTGTCTGGAGTTTATGTTGCTGGTGATATCGCGGATTGTGGCGCTCATATCGGGCTCCGTCTTTATCATGCTCTCTATCTTATGGATGGAGGAGAGAATGGTAGCATGGTTTCTGTCCTCGAAAATCGCGCCTATTTCGTTGAGAGAGAGGTTGATAAGGCTGCGGATAAGGTAGATGCTTACATGGCGTGCAATGGCGATATTTTTGTTTCTGCGCTGTCCCTTTATCTCATCAGGGCTTATGGAGAAGTATCTTGCGGTCTCCTCGATGATTATATCGGGGGTGGGAACATAGCTGCCCATGCGGATAACATCCTTCATGGCTCTGTTTACGGTCTCAATATCGATTTCTCCGTGGATTATCTCCCGGAAAGCGGTGAGACGCTTTACAACGCCTTCTATCTGGCGGATGTTGCTCTTGACGCTGTCGGCAATATACTGAACAACATTATCGTTCAGCTGCATACCCAGCTGGCCTGCCTTGTTGCGGATAATGGCCATTCTTGTCTCCACATCGGGTGGCTGAACATCAACCAGCAAGCCGCCTTCAAAGCGGGTACGGAGACGGTCATCCAGCTTCATCATATCCATGGGAGGACGGTCGGAGGTAATAACTATCTGATGACCGGCCTCGTAGATATTGTTGAAGGTATGGAAGAATTCTTCTTGAGTTGCTTCTTTGCCGGAGATGAACTGGATATCGTCCACCAGGAAGAGATCCACATTTCTGTATTTCTGGCGGAACTCCTCGGCAGAGCCTTCTTTTATGGAGCGTACCATTTCATTGGTGAAATCGTCGCCCTTAACATAGGCAATTTTGGCGCCGGGATCGTTTTCGTGGATGGCGGAGCCTATAGCCAGAAGAAGATGGGTCTTTCCGAGACCGGAGTTGCCGTATATGAAAAGGGGGTTATAGGTTTTACTGCCGGGGTTTCTGGTTGCGCCGAGAGCGGCAGCGTGAGCGTGCTGATTGCTCTTGCCAACGATGAAGTTATCGAAGGTATAGCCGTCCATTTCGGGAAGGGTGTTGCGGTCTTTAACCTCGCTGCGGTATTCGTTTATCTCGTCACCCGCAAGGATGACAAGCTCAAAGTCACAGGAGAAAAGGTCGCTGAGGGCGGCGCGGATGCTGTCACCGAAGCGCTGGGAGATTATGCCCTTCTTAAAGACGGTGGGAGTATGGATTATGAATTTTCCGTCCTCCAGATCAATGGGAGTGCAGTCGGAAAACCAGGCGTTTATAGCTGTGCTTGTGAGCTGACCGGAGAGTATCTCCATTATTCCGGCCCATATATCGTTGATGGAATTCATATCATCAATCCCCTTAAAAATGTTGAAAAGTCGCTTTTTGAGCAAACTCCATTAGCCTAAATTTTAGCACAAATTATGATAAAAAGCAAGATGTTATATTATAAATAAAGTATATGTTGATTATCTTTTGAATTATAACCAACAGGGTTGAAAATAAGCCCCATAAAGCCTTCCCCTTGGGGAAGGTGGCATTTGCGAAGCAAATGACGGATGAGGTGTTTTTTTCCGGAACGGTCAAGACCGTTCCCTAAACTGCACTAAAACAACGATTGTAGGGGCCGGACACTGGACGGCCCGCATACGCCGCACGCGAAAGGGCGGAGGGATTGTTGTCTCCGACGGCCATATTCTTTTTGTGCCAGCAAAAAAATATGGAAAGTCGTGGCGTTAAGAAAATGTGCCGGTGGCACATTTTTAGCCAAGACCGCAGCGGCTATGCCGCGAGGAGGGAAGTTATTAAGACCGACCTGTTCCCCCCTCTTTGGATTCTCCCCAAGTGCGGAGGTGGAAAATACCTTGTGCCACATAATAAGCGCCGGAACCTTGGAGTGCTTGCCTCGATTTCCGCTCAGGACGCTGCTGCATAGAGCTGCCTGTTCGGCAGCACCGAGAATGCACCTCGTAATTATTCCGCTTCAAAGCCTTCCCCCTTGAGGGGAAGGTGGCACGGCGAAGCCGTGACGGATGAGGTGTTTTTTTCCGGAACGGTCAAGACCGTTCCCTACAAAAATAAAAATGGAATCCCCTGCCCCGCCCAAAAAAGGGCTCCCCAAAACGGGGAGCCCTTTTTCAAAATATCACTTTGTCAATAGATATTGCCCAGATCGTAAATCTCCACATCCACCTCGAAGGTTTTTCCGTCACGGTAAATGGTGAAGCGGAGCATATCCCCCACCTGATGCTCATCGCGAATAACAAGAACATCATCTGTTGTGAGCACCTTGATGCCGTTGATATGGGTGAGTACATCACCGGGGCGTATTCCCTTTGCCTTGGCATCGCTTCCTTCGCTGACCTCAACTATATAAAGACCTTCGGGAAGACCGTATTCCTCCATAGCCTCGTCGGGAATGCTGCCGCAGGTTATGCCTATACCGGGTCTGCCGGTGACCTTGCCCTTTGCGATAAGCTGGTCGCAGACCTTCTTAACGGTGGTGCTGGGAATGGCGAAGCCAATGCCCTCAATGGTAACACCGTAATCGTTGCTCATCTTCATATTGGTGATGCCGATAATCTGACCGTACATATTGAAAAGAGGTCCGCCGCTGTTGCCCTCATTTATGGCAGCATTGGTCTGAATAAGGGGCATTTTGGTGCCGGAATAATCAACATGACGGTCAATGGCGGAAATAATGCCGTTTGTAAGGGTATGGGAGAACTCGCTGCCCAGAGGATTGCCGATAGCGGCAACCGACTCACCAACCTTAAGCTCATCGCTGTTGCCGAAGGTTGCGGGGATAAGACCCTTTGAATTTATCTTCAAAACAGCAAGGTCAGTCTGGCTGTCTTCACCAACAAGAAGGGCGGAGCACTCCTTGCCGTTCCAGAGAATAACGGTGCAGCGGTCAGCCTCGGAAATAACATGGGCATTGGTAACGATATAGCCGTCGGCACTGAGAATTATGCCGCTTCCCCAGCCATAGCCCAGCTTGCCCTCATACTCGGCCATAACACCCACAACGGAGGGGGCGCAGCGCTCATAAAGAGCGTCCAGATCCAGTCTCTCAGCCCCATCCTTGGAGTAAAGATTAAGCTCAAAATCACCCTTGGTATTGGCTTTTTCAATGTTGCTGGGCTTTATGGTCTCCTCGGAGACATAGTAATTATCAAAGAAGTCGCGGAAGTCATCGGGAAGGCTGCCGTCATCGGGAACGGAGGGTGTGCCGGGAATAGTGGGGATATTCTCCTCGCCGGGTATGATGATTTCAAAGTCACCGTCAAAATTCGGCAGCATATCGCCAAAACCGGGGATAAGACCGTTAAAAATGCCGGGAAGATCCTCCAGAGCATTTTCAACGTCATCGAAGGCACCTTCTATTTCATCCATTCCGTTTTCTATCTTGTCTTCAATGATATCATCGTCCACATAAATGCCGTGGATGGAAAGAATAAAATCTCCCAGATTGTCTATGCCGTCTGAGAAAATAAAAACAGTTCCCGCGATAAGCACAAGCACCAGAACGATTATAAGAGTAAGCTTCAGACCCGTGCGCTTACGGCGGGGGTTTTTGGGAGGAACGGGCTTTTCCACCGCTGCTGGAGCGGTTTTGGGAGAGACGGGCGCAGCATACCAGCCGGAGGGCTCCTCTTGCGTATACCAGTTGTTTCTGTTTTCGTCCATAAATGAAATCTCCTTAAAAACAGGAATTATTTTTTAAGAGTGAGAGAAAATACAAATTCGGTAACTCCGTCCCGGCTTGTGACGGCAATATCTTCTCCGTGGCTGCCTATAATGGTTTTGACTATATAAAGACCGAGACCCACTCCGTCCTTATCCATGCCGCGGGAGCGGTCGGACTTATGAAAGCGCTCGAAAATAAGGGAAATATCCTCTTCGGGTATAGTCTCGCCGGTATTTTTCACGGAAACATAAGCTTTCCCGCTTTGCTTGAAAACGCTGAGAGAGAGCTCTCCTTCTTCGGGAGAAAACTTCAGGGCATTTTCCAGAAGATTATATATGACCTGATTTATGGAGTCCCTGTCACCGCAAACCCACATTCCATCGTCGGGGACTTCCACCCTAACATCGATTTTTTTGTCGTTTATCTTCTTTTCAAAAATGAAAAGAGTTTCCACAAGCAGCTGACAGATATCAAAGCTGTTTTTTCTTATCTCCTCCACGCTCTGACTCTGCATGCGGCTAAGCTCCAGTAAGCGGCGGACAAGACGATTGAGCCGCTTTGTTTCGCTGGATATGGTTTCAAGATACTGGCGCTGGTTTTCGGGAGGGATAGTGCCGTCCAGAATTCCGTCGGCAAAGCCGGAAATGCTGGTCATGGGAGTGCGCAGCTCGTGGGATATATTGGAAAGGAAGTCGCTGCGGCGCTTATCCGTCTGCTCAAGGCTTTCCGCCATCTGATTGAAGGAGGCGGCAAGAGCGCCTATCTCATCCGGTCTGTCGGCACCTGAAACACGCACGGAGAAATCTCCGTGGGCAAAGCGGCGGGAGGCGCGGGCAATTTCGTTTACGGGCTTGGATTGGTTGCGGGCAGATACGAAGCTGATAATAAGGGTTATAGCCATTATTATGAGAGTGGATACGAAGAATATCCTGTAAAGAGCATTCCAGACATTTATAAGGGTGGAGGCATCGGAAGAGGCAAAAACATAGGCAATAACCGCTCCCTCAGGAGTGATGACCGGCATGGCGGCCACATAATGAGGCTCGCTATAAATATTTCCGAGAGTATCAAGAGAACTGTAGCGCCCGGCCTGGGAGAGAAAGTGCATAATTTCCGGAGATATGCTTTTTCCCAGATGGGGACAGCGGAAATCCGCATCGGAGCAGCTTGTAATAATTCCATTGGGGTCGATGATGAGATAGTGGGAGGAGGAAGTTTCACTGAGGGTGGAGAGAACCATGCGGAAGCTCAGATCCTCCAGTCTGCCCGAGCGGGAGTAGGCGGAGGCGAGAAGGGAAACCTCTTCCACATTGGCTTCAAGAGCCTCCTGTCGCTCCGACTGCATATAGGCTCTGCCCAGCCCAAGGAAGGAGGCGCCGAAAACAATAAAGCTCAAAAGAAGCAAAAGAGCTGCCGTTATGAAGTTTTTGAAAAAATAACTGTGCATAAACTCTTCCTTCCGGCCAAAAATCCTACAAAATAAGTATACTCAAAAAATGACGATAATTCAACAAAAATGAAACTCCGGAATTTGTTGTTCCGGAGTTTAAATCAGACGACCTCAAACTTATAGCCAACGCCCCAGACGGTTTTCAGAGACCATTTATCACTTACGCCCTCAAGCTTTTCTCTAAGGCGCTTGATGTGAACATCAAGGGTGCGGCTGTCGCCGAAATAGTCAAAGCCCCAGACCTCGTCAAGAAGCTGATTTCTTGTGAAAACCCGGTTGGGAGAGGAGGCCAGATGGAAAAGAAGTTCCAGCTCCTTGGGAGGAGTGTCCACTCTGCGCTCATCCACAATCAGCTCATAGGAATCCAGATTCACGGTGAGACGGTCAAATTCCAGCTTTTTGCCCTTGTTGGGCTCGGTTTCCCCATCGTCGCTGCGGCGCATAACGGCATGGACGCGGGCAATAAGCTCCTTCACGTCAAAGGGCTTTGTTACGTAATCATCGGCACCCATCTCAAGGCCGCTTATTTTGTCGATGCTTTCGCCCTTGGCGGTGAGCATTATAACGGGGGTTTTGGAGTCTTTGCGGATTTCCCGGAGTATGCTCCAGCCGTCCATCACGGGAAGCATGATATCCAGAAGCACTATATCGGGAGCAAAGGCGCGGAACATCTCAAGTCCTTCGCCGCCGTCGGCCGCGCGGTAAACGGCAAAGCCGTCCTTTTCAAGGTAAAGGCGGAGAAGCTCGGCAATATTGCCGTCATCTTCTATAACAAGCGCTTTTTTGTTCATAAACTCACCTCTTCAAAATAACATCCTTCTGCAATTAGATTATAATATAAGTTTGCCCGAATGGTTAACAAAATGTAAAAAATAATATCCCGCCGCACAAAGCCTTCCCCTTGGGGAAGGTGGCACGGCGAAGCCGTGACGGATGAGGTGTTTTGTCTCCGACGGCCATATTCTTTTTGTGCCAGCAAAAAGAATATGGAAAGAAAAACAGGCCAAAGAGGGGATGCAAAACCCCTCTTTGGAAACTCCCCAAGTGCGGAGGCAGGAAATACATTGTGCCACATAATCAGAGTCTAAACCTTAGAGTACTACCCTCGATTTCCGCTCAGGACGCTGCTGCCCCTAGCTGCCTGTTCGGCAGCACGGGGAATGTTCCTCGTAATGCTCCGCCCTTAAAGCCTCCCTTGTGTAAAGGGAGGTGCCCCGAACGAATGTGAGGCGGAGGGATTGGAAAAGCCTTCCCCTTGGGGAAGGTGGCATTTGCGAAGCCGTGACGGATGAGGTGTTTTTATTCGGAACGGTCAAGACCGTTCCCTACACCGCAGCAAGGGCCTAACCCGTAGGGCGCGACCACTGGGCGCGCCTTTAAAGCCTTCCCCTTGGGGAAGGTGGCATTTGCGAAGCAAATGACGGATGAGGGGGTGCCGCTTGTGCGATATCATTTTCCCTCATCAGTCTCGCATTCGCTCGACAGCTTCCCCCAAGGGAAGCCTTTAAATACCGCACCCTTCGCAGCGCGCCGCCGCAAAAGCAAAAACCGCCGGAATAACGGCGGTTTTTATTCTCAATCCTCCCGAGGGGGACGGTTTTTCTGGAAATCGGCCTCAATTTTCTGACCCAGCTGTTTACTGAACTGCTTTACCTCGTGGCGGGCGAGGGCGCCGAAGCCGGAATAAATGAAGCCCTCAAGAGAGCGATACTTGACGGTATTGGTGAATTTCACCTTTGTTTCACAGGGACCGATAGGGGTGAGCTCTATACGCCAATCGGAATAAAACAGCCAGGTTTTCATCTGGAAGGAGAAAACCTCATTCTGCTTTACCTCAAGGGCGCGGGTGAACACGGTGCCCCGTTCGGGCTCATAATTTTCATACTGCTCCTCGCTGAGGGGGTCAACGGTTCTGCCGTCGTTGCCAACGCCGATGCCGCGCCAGACAAGCTCAACGGGATAATGGTAAAAAGCTGTGCGCTTTGCTTTTGTTTTCATAAAATGCTGTCTCCTTTTCAGCCGCGCTTGGCCATCTGGATAAAGTAATTGCAGCGGCGCTCTCTGTCCAGAGTGGTGGTGAACATATGTCCGGGATAAACCTCGTAGTCATCGGGCAGATCCGCAAGACGGCGGAGGGAGGCGAGCATCTGCTCGGTGCTGCTGGAGGCAAAATCGGTGCGTCCGCAGCTGTCGCGGAAGAGGGTATCGCCGGTGAAGAGGACCTTTTCCTCCTCCCCTTCCTGAGTGCACATCAGTGTGACGGAGCCGGGGGTATGGCCCGGGGTCTCGATAACGGCAAAATAGATATCGGCAACGGAGACGATATCGCCTTCCTTATAGAACTTGGCACCTTCGGGAGGGTTATAAACATCGCCCCAGCTGCCAATGGGGACTCCGCAGTCCTTCTGGCAGATATAAAGGGGAGCGCCGGTCTCCTCCATAAGATCTTCAACAGCGCCCACATGGTCAAAATGGGCGTGGGTCAGGAGTATGCAGTCGCAGACAAGGCGGTTGCTCTCCAGATAGTCAAGGATAATAACGGCATCGGCACCGGGGTCGATAACGGCGCAGTGCAGGCTTTTCTCGTCGGAAACGATGTAGCAGTTAGTCTCGATAGGACCTACTTCCAGAGTCTTGATAAGCATAGATAAATCTCCTTTCAGATGCCGTATTTGCCCGAGGTGTCAAACAAGATTGTCACAGGGCCGTCATTTACGGATTCAACTTTCATTTCGGCGCCGAATATGCCGGTTTCAACCTTAAAGCCCCGCTCTCTGCACAGAGCAATGACCATTTCATAGAGAGGAATGGCTTTCTCGGGTCTGGCGGCCTCGGTGAAGCCGGGACGGCGGGAGCGGCAGTCGGCAAAGAGGGTGAACTGACTGATTATCAGAATCTCCGCCCCTGCATCGGTGGGGTTCACATTCATTTTTCCTGCCTCGTCTTCAAAAATGCGAAGACCGCAGATTTTATCGGCGATTTTTTTGGCTTCCGCTTCCGTATCGTCCACATGGACACCCAGAAGAACAAGAAAACCCTTTCCAATGGCGCCGTTGACCTTTCCGTCAATGGTGACGGAGGCGGAGTCAACGCGGGTGAGAACAGCTCGCATAAATCTATAAATCCTTTCAGTTGTTGCTTCTTGCAACGCCTGTAACGCTTCTTACTGCGCTCAGACGGCTGATTATCGCTTTCAGCTCTGCCAGATCCCTGACCTCAACGGTCAGATTGGCGCTGGCCATGCCGTCACCTAAATCACGGGCATTGAGGGAGCGCACCTTGGCGTTAAGGGAGTTGAGAGCGGTGGCTATATCCATAAGAAGTCCGCTGCGGTCACGGGCGGAGATCTGAAGACCGGTGACATAGCTTTCGCTGATATCATCCGCCCAGCTTACATCTATCCAGCGTCCAATCTCGGAGTTGGGGTTCAGGCGGTCGGCAATATGGTTTTTGCAGTCGCTGCGGTGGATGCTTACGCCGTAGCCTCTGGTGATGAAGCCCACGATATCATCCCCGGGGACGGGGGTGCAGCATCGGGCGAACTTAACAAGGCAGTTGTCTATACCCGCAACGATGACACCCTGAATGGCCTTCTGGGGCTTGGCCTGCTTGTTGCGTCTTTCCGCAGCATCGTTAAGCTTTTCTATGGCGGATTTTGCGCCGGAGGCTTTCTGGGCTTTTATATAGTCGTCGCGGATGCGGTTTACCGTTTTGGTGGCGGTAACGCCGCCGTAGCCTATTGCGGCATAAAGATCCTCGATGGAGGCGAAGGAGAGCTTTTTCAGGAGGGGAGCAACAACATCCGCCTCGTTTACTTCGGCAAGAGTGAGGCCGCTGCGGCGCATTTCCGCGTCGAACATTTCCTTTCCCCGGACAATGTTCTCTTCCCTGCGCTCTTTTTTGAACCACTGCTTTATCTTGGTGCGGGCGGAGCCGGAGCGGGCAATATTCAGCCAGTCGCGGCTGGGTCCCGAGGAGGCCTTGGAGGTGAGAATCTCAACAATATCGCCGTTCTGGAGCTTGTGGTCAAAGGGAACTATGCGTCCGTTGACCTTGGCTCCCACCATGCGGTTGCCAACGGCGGAATGGATGTTATATGCAAAATCTATGGGAGTCGCCTTGGCGGGGAGGTTGATAACGTCGCCCTTGGGGGAGAAAACGAAAACCTCGTCGGCAAACATATCGATCTGCAGCTCGGTGAAAAAGTCGCTGGCTTCGCTGGACTGCTGGTTTTCCAGAAGGCGGCGCACCCAGGCGAATTTTTCCTCATCACCTTCCTTGACTCCGCTGTCACCGGACTTATACTTCCAGTGGGCGGCAACGCCGTATTCGGCGGCTCGGTGCATGTCCCATGTGCGTATCTGCACCTCGAAGGGTATGCCCTCGTTGCCTATAACGGTGGTATGGACGCTCTGGTAGCCGTTGGGCTTGGGGGTGGACACATAGTCCTTGAAGCGTCCGGGGATAGGCTTGAACATATCGTGGATCTGACCGAGGACGTTATAGCATTCGCCCAGATCGTTGACGATGACGCGAAGGGCGCAAAGGTCGAAAATTTCCTTCAGCTCCAGCTTTTGGGTATACATCTTGCGGTAAATGCTGTGTACATGCTTCAGTCGGTAGTTGATAGTGCTTTCAATGCCCCATTCCCGAAGGCGGGCGGTGATTTTGTCGCACATATCCTGCATGAATTTTTCCAGAACGGGGCGGCGGTTATCAATGGTGGCCATGATAGCCTTGTAGGCGGCAGGGTCCAGATAGAGGAGAGAAAGATCCTCCAGCTCCCACTTTACCGCCTGCATGCCAAGTCTGTGGGCTATGGGGGCATAAATCTGCATAGTCTCCATGGACTTGCTCCGCTGTTTTTCCGGAGACTGATACTCCATGGTGCGCATATTATGGAGGCGGTCGGCCAGCTTGATAAGGATAACGCGGATATCCCGGCTCATAGCCATCAGCATCTTGCGCATATTCTCCATCTGCTCGTCTTCCTTGCTGGAGAAGTTGACACGGGTGAGCTTGGTAACGCCGTCAACTATCTCCGCAACTCCTCTGCCGAAAAGGCGGGAGACTTCCTCGCAGGAAACGGAGGTGTCCTCAACAACGTCGTGGAGGAGAGCGGAAACGATGGAGTCCTCATCAAGACCCATATCCACCACGATGATGGCGGCGGCGATGGGGTGAGTGATGTAAGGAGAGCCGTCCTTGCGCTTCTGACCCACATGGCTGCTTGCCGCCAGCTCAAAGGCTGCGCGTATGCGGCCGTGGTCAACGGTCATGCCGGCCTCATCTATTCTGTTTTTAAGCTGAAGAAAACACTGTTCAACAGCCGGATCGAATTCGTAAGGCATAGAAAGTCTCCTTTTGTTCAACCTGAGGGGATATTATCCTCATACGGATGGGGTGTTTGTCTCCGACGGCCATATTCTTTTCGAGTGGCCGAAAAGAATATGGAAAGAAAAGTCCACCAAAGAGGGGGCGAGGGAAGCCCCCTCTTTGGAAACACCCCTCGGTGCAGTTATAGAAACGGCGTTGTGCCACATAATCAAATCCGAAACCTTAGTGTGCCTACCTCGATTTCCGCTCAGGACGCTGCTGCGCCGAGGCGCCTGCTCGGCGCCACGGGGATTTCGCCTCGTTCTATTTCAGCACCCGCAGCACCGCGATGCCCTCATCGCGCCATCAAAGCCTCTCCTACAAGGCGAGGCAGAAGGATTGAAATAAGCATCCCCTACGAGGGGAGGTGGCGCGGCAAGTCGGATCGTAGCCATG
>JAZNZR010000092.1:0-2042 GCA_045595025.1 Oscillospiraceae bacterium
CGGGTTTTTGTTATACCTTTTTCAATATTGCGTCAACTTTGTCCATTTCTTCCTTTGTGGGAGCCTGAGTATCGCCGAGCTGATAGCAGCCTTCCTCCCATTTATGCTCGCCCAGCTTGTGGAAGGGCAGAGGCTCAATGCGCTCAATGCATTTATAGCCGGAGAGGAACTGCGCAAGGGCGCGGAGCTTATCCTCCTCCATAGTGAGCCCGGGGACGACGACATGGCGGATCCAGACACGCTTGCCCTGCTCTTCGCAGTAATCAAGCAGCTCCTTTTCCCTTTGCAGGCACACTTCGCTGCCGGTGATGCGGCGTGAAAGCTCCTCGTCAAAGCTCTTGATATCCAGAAGGAGCATATCCGCGGCATCCACTGTCTTTTTGCAGAGCTCGAGCGGAACTATGCCGCTGGTATCAATGGCTGTATGAATTCCCCGCTCCTTGAGAGCGCAGATCACTTCATACACAAACTCGTGCTGGAGCATAGGCTCTCCGCCGGAGAAGGTGACGCCGCCGCCGTTTTTATAAAAGCCCTTGTAGGCCACAACCTTTTCCACGATTTCTTCCACCGTGGCCTCAGTGCCGTCCTTGGGGTCCCAGGAATCGGGATTATGGCAGTAAAGGCAGCGGAGAGGACAGCCCTGCAGAAACACAATGAAACGTATTCCGGGACCGTCCACAGCTCCGAAGGTCTCATAGGAATGTATTCTGCCGCAGGTCATAGGCTCTTCTCCTGATGTTACATCTTTTCGTGGAAGGTGCGGGAGATAACATCAAGCTGCTGCTCGCGGCTGAGCTTGATGAAGTTGACAGCGTAACCGCTGACGCGGATGGTGAGCTGGGGGTACTTCTCGGGATGCTCCATTGCGTCCATAAGGGTCTCACGGTTGAGAACGTTGATGTTCACGTGCTGACCGGTGGCCTCCATGTAAGCATCGATAAGGGTGATAAGGTTCTGGCTGCGGTCAGCATCCTCCTTGCCCAGAGCAGAGGGAGCCATGGAGAAGGTGTAGCTGATACCGTCCTCGCAGTCCTCAAAGGGGATCTTGGAGACGGAAAGGAGGGATGCCAGAGCGCCGTTGGTGTCGCGTCCGTGCATGGGGTTTGCGCCGGGGGCAAGAGGAACGCCCGCATGGCGGCCGTCGGGAGTGGTGCCGGTGTTCTTGCCGTACTCAACGTTGGAGGTGATGGTGAGGACGGACTGGGTGGCGATGGAATCGCGGTACATTTTGTTCTCGCGGATGAAGTTCATAAACATACGGGTAACATCCACTGCGATGGAGTCAACGCGCTCATCGTTGTTGCCGTACTTGGGGAAGTCGCCTTCGATACGGAAGTCCACGGCGATGCCCTGCTCGTTGCGGATGGGCTTTACCTTTGCATACTTGATGGCGGAGAGGGAGTCGGCAACAACGCTGAGACCTGCTATGCCGCAGGCGGTGGTGCGCTTGATCTCCTCATCCATAAGAGCCATCTCGATGCGCTCGTAGTTATACTTATCGTGGATATAGTGGATCATGTAGAGAGCCTTGGTATAGACATTGGCAAGATACTTTGCCATAGCAGTGAAGCGCGCCATAACCTCTTCATAATCCAGATACTCGCTCTTGATAGGCTCGGTCTTGGGACCAACCTGCTTGCCGGTGCGCTCGTCAACGCCGCCGTTGATGGCGTAAAGGAGAGCCTTTGCAAGGTTTGCGCGGGCGCCGAAGAACTGCATCTGCTTGCCTATGCGCATGGGGCTGACGCAGCAGGCAATGCCGTAGTCATCGCCAAGGTCGGCACGCATGAGGTCGTCGTTCTCGTACTGAATGGGGCTGGTCTGGATGGAGATATTGGTTGCGTACTTCTTGAAGTTCTCGGGGAGAGCGGGAGACCACAGAACGGTGAGGTTGGGCTCGGGAGCGGGGCCAAGGTTCACGAGGGTGTGGAGGAAGCGATAGCTCATCTTGGTGACCATGTGGCGTCCGTCAAGACCCATGCCGCCTATGCTCTCGGTGACCCAGACGGGGTCGCCTGCGAAGATATCATCGTAGTCGAGGA
>JAZNZR010000093.1:0-9627 GCA_045595025.1 Oscillospiraceae bacterium
GAGGCAGTGCCGGCATAATCGGCAGATTCTGCGTTATCGGCAGCGGCATAAACGAAGAAAATCTCAGAGAGCTCTTTGGACTTTAAGGAGACAGCCATGCAGGAAGATATTTTAGATATGCCTCAGATTGAAGTTCCCGTATATCTTTTCACCGGTTTTCTCGAGGCAGGCAAAACCAAATTTCTTCAGGAAACTCTTGAAGATCCCCGTTTCAATTCCGGTGAGCGCACGCTGCTGATTATGTGTGAAGAGGGCATTGAAGAACTCAGCCCCGACACCTTTGCCTCCCCCAATGTTTTCCTCCGCTATGTTGAGGACGTGGAAGATCTCAGCGAAGAAAACCTTCAGCGTTGGTTTCTGGAGGCAAATGCCGAGCGTGTTTTGGTGGAATATAACGGAATGTGGATGCTGGATGACTTCTATATGAACATGCCTCCCCAGTGGGCAGTTTATCAGGAGTTTATGTTTGCCGATGCCGGCAGTTTCCTCACTTATAACGCAAACATGCGTCAACTTTGTTACGACAAGCTGAAAAGCTGCGAGCTTATTGTTTTCAACCGTTTCCCCAAGGACGCGGATATTATGCCATACCACAAAATCGTAAGAGCCGCAAACCGGGCCTGCGACATTGCGTATGAGTCCGCCGACGGCACTGTGAAATATGATGACATTGTCGATCCTCTGCCATTTGACAAAAAGGCAAAACTCATCGAGATCGCGGACAATGACTATGCCATATGGTACAGAGATCTGAACGAAGAGCTGGACAGCTATCACGGAAAGTCCGTCCGTTTCAAGGCTCAGGTTGCGCTCAGCGAGGATCTTGAAAAAGACGAGCTGATCGTTGGCCGCCAAATGATGACCTGCTGCGCCGATGATATTGCCTTTGCCGGACTTATCGCCACCGGCAACAGCCATAGCGACCTTAAAAACGGCCAGTGGGTAGAGCTTGGCGCCTCCATCTCAATCATGGAGCATCCCGGCTTCGACCGTCCCGGTCCTGTGCTCAAGATCAGAAAGCTCAGTTCCTGCTCTGCCCCCGCTGAAACCGTTGCCACTTTTTGATAAAAAACCCCTTGCCAATATGGCAAGGGGCTTTTTATTTATAACTGCTTTTCAGCTTACTTTGCCTCGGGCTCAGGCAGGGTGTCCTTGGTCATGAAGATGGCGAGAACCATGGCGATGACGGAGAGAACGCCGTAGAATATGGAGAGAGCCTGGAAGGAGCCGTGGGTTGCGCCCAGGATAGCGGGCATTACGATGAAGGTGGTGGTACGCAGAGCAACAACGATGGGAGTTACAACGCTGTTGGCTGCAGCAAAGTTGCGGCCGCCGAAGATCTGGATGACCATGGAGGGCAGCAGGTTGCAGATACCGCCGATGAGAATGCCAAGGAGAACGATGAGGATGAGGGTGACGATCTGGTTGCCGAAGAAGATGGCAAGGAGGAACTGCATTGCAGCCATGTAGATGGCGAATACAATAACAGCAAGCTTGGTGCCGCCCTTCTGGTCAAGAACGCCCCAGAGATAGCTGCCGGGGATACCGAGAATGGAAGCGATGGAGAGCCACATGGTACCCTGATCCATGGTGAAGCCGCTGGCCATCATACGGGGGATGAACTGGGTCATGGTAGCAACGAGAGCCATGAACAGCAGACCGAAGGAAATGGAAACGAACCACATGTTCTTGCAGCCCAGAAGCTTCTTTACAGTCCAGGGAGACTGGGGATTCTCAACGGGAACATCAGCCATAGCGGGATCGTTGTCGGGATATGCACCGGCCTCTTTGGGGGTGGCCTTAACAGCAAGGAGAGCAACGATAGCAACGACCAGAGTCAGAATTGCGAAGAACAGGAAGGGGTTGGCAAGGCTGCCGTGGGAAGCAGCGAAAATGCCGGTGAAGATAGCGATGCAGGTTGCGCTGGAGATGGGAGCACCCATGGTGGACCAGCCAAGAGCAATGCCCTTCTTGCGGGGGAACCAGTTGGACATATAAGCATTGGTGGAAACCAGGTTGATGCTGTTGGAAACAGCGGAGAGAAGAACGACAACAACACCGTAGGTTGCAACGGAGTTGACGCGGCCGTTCAGGAAGTAGAGCACTGCGAAGATGACAAGGAAGATTACGGTGGGGAGCTTAACGCCCTTCTTGGCGATCCAGCGTCCGAAAATGAGGGTAAGGATAACGCCTACCCAGCCGCCGAGACCGGAGAATACAAGCAGAGCATTTTCGTCCCAGCCCTTAACCTGTGCGAAAAGGGTGGTAGTAACATTGAGAAGGTCAACTGCGTTGGAGCTTACGTAGTAAAGCAGACCAACGAAGATAACGACCCACCAACCCTTGAGACCAAAGCTGTTCAGTCCCTTTTTGGTGTCTTTCATTGGATTATCTCCTCTTCTTAATATGTTTTTTCAGACAGCACTGTCCTCCGGGGGCGTACACCCTCGAAAGCTATCTGCACTAGGTATAATACATTATAATCGCTCTTGACACAAGGATAAAATGATAATATTTTTATATTGTAGATACATTTTGCACATTTTTATTTCTGAAAGCGAGGTAGCACTATGGAACTTCCCGTTCTCACCCCCGAAGAGGCAAAACTGCCCTACGCAAAGTATTTTAACCGTCCCCTTGCCGATATTCCCCAGGAAAAGCTGGACATCTGGAAGGGTCCTGCTGCTCCTGCCGAGCTTGCCCTCCCCTTTGAGGATCGCGCCAAGTTCCAGAAGGCAGATGTCCCCGGCCTCCAGAACGGCTTCACCATAGCCCCCAACGGCACAGGCTTTGTTGCCAACACCACCTTTATGCCCGGTGTTACCGCGGAGATGTTTGACTGGTGGTTCGGCTGGCACAGTGTAGGCAGCGATCTGCGCTACAAGCTCTGGGATCATGATGACCATTTCCATGCCCGCGCCCACGATCCCTCCTATGTTCTCGACCCCGCTGTTCCCGTCTCCCAGAAAACATGGGGTATGAACCATCAGATTAAAGAAAATATCGGTCTCGGCGGTCCCGAAGACCTTCTTCTCTGTTTCCGCCGTCCCTCCGAAATAGGCTATGACGAAAGTCTCCTTGGCAGCGACGACTGCCTTGCAATGGTCTGCGCCTACGGTATAGGAAGCGCCCCCGCCGTGATGACCCATCTTGCCAGAAAGACCGAAGGCGGAATACTGTTCTGCTCCCGTTTCTGGATGGGCTACGGTCCCAACGAAAAGGGCGAGCTTGTGAAGCTTGTCCCCGACGGAGAGGCTATCCCCGAATTCGTTCCCCGCGCCCTTTACGGCCACAACATCAAGGAATACAGCAACCTGGCTTCCATTCTCCCTCGGCTTTATGCCGAGGAAAAAGACAACTGGTAAAAAATCCAAAATGCCGCGGCGTAAAGCTGCGGCATTTTTATTGCAAACAAAGTCGGAATAGGGTATTATTTAGCCATAAATTATATTGGAGGTAAATCCAAAATGAAAGCAATAATGACAGTTATAGGTGAAGACCGTGTTGGTATCGTTGCCAATGTAAGCTGCCTTCTTGCAGATATGGGCGTGAATATTCTGGACATCAGCCAGACCATAATGGATGGTATTTTCACCATGACCATATTGGTGGACACCGCCACCTCTTCCCGCAGCTTTGACGAAATTTCCGCTGCCCTTTCCGCAAAGGGCGAGGAAAGCGGCCTTTCCATACGCATCCAGCGCCGCGACCTTTTCACCGCTATGCACAGAATTTGAGGAGGCCGTGAATATGCTCCAGATTTCCGATATCCGCCAGACGCTGGATATGATAGATAACCAGCATCTGGATATAAGAACCGTCACCATGGGCATTTCCCTCCGTGACTGTGCCCACCCCGATATGGATACCTGCGCTCAGAAGGTTTATGATAAAATTTGCCGCAAGGCGGAGCATCTTGTTGCGACAGGCTGCGCCATTGAGCGTGAGTTCGGTATCCCTATTGTGAATAAGCGCATATCCGTCACCCCCATCGCTCTTGTCACAGAAGCCTGCGAAAAGGGCAGCCCCGTTGCGGTTGCAAAAGCTATGGACGCTGCTGCCAAAGCCTGCGGCGTAAACTTCATCGGCGGCTATTCCGCCCTTGTCCACAAGGGCTTTACCAATGGGGATATTCGCCTTATTGAGTCCATCCCCGAAGCTCTTGCCGAAACGGACATAGTCTGCTCCAGCGTCAATGTTGCCACCACCAAGGCCGGCATCAATATGGATGCCGTTGCACTTATGGGACGCATAATAAAAAGCTGCGCCGCTCTCACCGCGGATAATGGCGGCTTTGGCTGCGCGAAGCTTGTTGTTTTCGCAAATGCAGTTGAGGATAATCCCTTTATGGCAGGCGCTTTCCACGGCGTGGGCGAAGGGGAATGCGTCATAAATGTTGGCGTTTCCGGTCCCGGTGTTGTTCACGCTGCCCTTAAGGAAGTTAAGGGTGAGAGCTTCGACACCGTTGCCGACACCATTAAACGCACTGCCTTCCGTATAACCAGAATGGGTCAGCTTGTTGCTCAGGAGGCCGCAAACCGTCTGGGTGTGCCCTTTGGCGTTGTCGACCTCTCCCTTGCCCCCACTCCCGCCATCGGTGACAGCGTTGCAAGAATTCTCGAAGAGATGGGTCTTGAAATCTGCGGCACCCACGGCACCACCGCCGCCCTTGCCATGCTTAACGATGCCGTCAAGAAAGGCGGCATAATGGCCTCCGGTCACGTGGGCGGTCTCAGCGGAGCGTTTATTCCTGTCAGCGAGGACGAGGGTATGATTGCCGCTGCCAAGGCGGGCGTGCTCACCATAGACAAACTGGAAGCTATGACCTGCGTCTGCTCCGTGGGTCTTGATATGATAGCCGTCCCCGGTTCCACCAGCGCAGAGACCATCTCCGCCATTATTGCCGACGAAGCTGCCATAGGCGTTATAAACCAGAAGACCACCGCCGTCAGAATTATCCCCGCTCCCGGAATGGATGTCGGTGACACTGTTGACTTCGGCGGACTTTTGGGCAGCGCTCCCATTATGCCCGTGCATAAAGGCTCTGCCGCAGATTTCATTGCCCGCGGCGGACGCATCCCCGCGCCTATGCACAGCCTGAGAAACTGAGGAATAATTATGAACGATATTATCCGCTCCCTTTATGAGCGCAAAAGCGTGAGAGCATACACAGAGGAAAATATCTCCCCCGAGGACAAAGCCGCCATTTTGGAAGCCGCCGCACAGGCACCCACTGCTGGAAATCAGCAGCTTTACACCATTTTGGATATAAGCGACAGCGAGAAGAAAAAGACTCTTTCCCTACTTTGCGATAATCAGCCCTTCATTGCCAAAGCACCTCTTGTGCTTATTTTTCTTGCTGACTGCCGCAAGTGGTACAAGGCCTTCAGCTTCGGCGGCTGCGCAGAGCGCGCTCCCGGCCCCGGCGACCTTCTTCTGGCGGTCTCCGATGCCAATATCGCCGCCCAGAACGCCGTTGTTGCCGCAGAGAGTCTCGGTATAGGCTCCTGCTATATCGGCGATGTTTTAGAGCAAAAAGAGGGTCTCAGTGCCCTTCTCTCCCTTCCCCCTTGGGTTTTCCCCGCAGCCATGCTGGTCTTCGGCCATCCTACACAGCAGCAAAAGGAAAGAGCCAAACCCCGGCGCTGCGCCATGGAACACATAGTCCATGAAAACGGCTACCGGGATATGGACGAGGCGGAGCTTCGGCAAATGCTCTCTTATAAGGCCGGTCGTCGCAGCTATGAGGACTGGCTCAAAAGCTTCAGCGACTTTAAGTTCAACTCGGATTTTTCCAGAGAGATGAACCGCTCCGTAAGAGAATATCTGAAAGATTTCGAATAAAAAAGAGTCCGCAAAGGCGGACTCTTTTTTATTCATTATTCGCTGCACAGCGGCAGGTGCTGTTTTCATCGTCGTAATGGTTGCAGCCGTGGCAGGCATCCATTTCCTCATCCAAAGACCAGAAGCCACGGGAAAAGTTATAGCATACGTGGTCGGGGTCAACAACGATGTATCCGTTTATTTTCTCCATTTTTCCGCCTCCTGTAATTTTATATTATTATACTGCGGCATTTTAACTCTGTAAAGATATTTCCCTTTTTCTTTACTTTTTTCGCCAAATGTGCAATAATATACCGTACTTACTTTAAAATTTACCTTTCGATGCTTAATACGCACCATTTTAAAGGAGGTTTATTATATATGACAACAGGTATGAATTTGTGGGATCACAGCGTGTGGAGCTTCATAATCACTATGACTCTGCTCTTTGCCTCTATGATCCTTGCCAACACCCTTCGCAACACTATAGCTCCTCTCCGCAGACTCATGATACCCTCTTCCGTGCTTGGCGGCTTTATACTGCTGATTGTGCATACGTTTTTCAAGCAGGTTTTACATATTCCCCTCTACGAAAACGGCATTCTTGAAATTCTCACCTATCATGGCCTTGGTCTCGGCTTTGCCGCCATGGCTCTGCGAAGTGTGGATAAAAAGGCGGATAAGCGCTCCAAAACCGGTGCTATGGACACCGGTCTTGCCGTTGTCAACGGCTATCTCCTCCAGGCCGTAGTCGGAATTATCGTCACCGTCATTCTCTTCAAGCTCCTCGGCAGCTTCTTCGCCTCCGGCATTCTCCTCCCTCTCGGCTACGGTCAGGGTCCCGGACAGGCATACACCTGGGGTCATACATATGAGGCCACCTACGGCTTTGAAAACGGCACCTCCTTCGGTCTCGCCGTTGCTTCCATGGGTTTTGTTGCCTCCTCTCTCGGCGGCGTTATCGCCCTCCGCGGTCTTCAGAAGAAGGGCATTATTTCCGGCGAGATCGGCAAGAATGCTCAGGATGATATGACTCTCGACCATTATTCCGGCAAAAATGAAATTCCTCTCTCCGAGAGTATGGATAAGTTCACCATTCAGGTTGCCCTTGTCTTCATCGCCTACATACTGGCCTTCCTTTTCATGAAGGGCGTCAACTGCCTCATTGAAATGGGCGTTTTCGGCGGACTTGGCGGAACAATCCAGAGCATGATCTGGGGCTTCCAGTTCCTCTTCTCCACCATTTTCGGTATGCTCGTAAAGTTCATCCTCTCCAAGCTTCGCAAGAGCGGACTTATGCACCGCGACTATACCAACACCTTTATGCTCAACCGCATCTCCGGCTTCATGTTCGACATTATGGTCATTGCCTCCATCGCAGCTATTGACCTGAGCGCTTTCCTCACCCCCAGTTTCATCGTTCCCCTTTCCATCATCTGCGTGCTGGGCGCTGTCGCCACCTATATATACCACCGCTATATCTGCAGGCGTGTATTTCCTCACTATGAGCATGAGGCTTTCCTCTCCATCTACGGAATGCAGACAGGTACCGCTTCCACAGGTATGATTCTCCTCCGCGAAATCGATCCCAAGTTTGAAACTCAGGCCAGCGATAACCTTGTTTACCATCAGCCATGGGCAATTCTTTTCGGCTTCCCCCTCTTCCTGCTGGTAGGCGTTGCTCCTCAGAGTCTGGGTAAAACCATTATGTGTCTTTGCATATTTGCCGCACTTTTCGTTGTTCTGAATATCTTCCTGCTGAGAAAGCAGATATTCAAAAAGAAATATGCCGCGAAAGCCGCAAAGGTCAAAAAATAATTAACAAAAACCGCGTATCTCAAAGATACGCGGTTTTTTATTCACTTTCCTTCTTTTTTCTGAAAACAAAAAATCTTTGACCAATATAGTTAAGTCCCACAAAAAGGCACATGCCAATAAGCATCGCCACATTTTCCTGAATATTAAGTGCCGCTCCTGACAGCACCCGCAGGGCAAGGGGCTTCGCAACTCCGTAGGCGATCAGGTAGCAAAGGGTGATGTTGATAACAAAGCGGGGCAGGGTCTCTTTTGTATGTCCATTGCTTCGGAAGGTGAAAACCCTATTGAGGATATAGCTCAGTATGCTTCCGAAAATATAGTTGGAGGCAGACGAGATCCAGTAGCTGAAGTGGAACACATTATAGAACAGGAACATTATACCCGTTCCGAAAAGCGTGTTGGCAACTCCCACCAATATAAACTTCCAGAAGGTAATATCAAAAAACTTTTTACAGAACTTCTTAATGTTCATTATTCCTCTTCTCCGCACTTTTCGGCGATTATATATCTGGGTCTGCCTTTGATCTCCTCATGAATTCTGGCAATATAATATCCGATAATTCCAAGGCTCACCATAACCACACTGCTGGAAAACAGCTGAATAAGAATAACCGTTGTGAAGCCTTCCAGAGCCTGTCCACAGAATTTCTGAACAAGGGCGATTACGCCGAGAATAACGGAAACCACAAACACAACAACGCCAAGCACAGTTACTATCTGCATGGGAGCGGTTGAGAAAGAGGAAATATTGCTGACGGCATACTTTACGAGAGCGCGTGTGGACCACTTGGACTCTCCCGCCTCACGCTCCCGGACCTCGAACTCCACGGAGCAGGTCTTAAAGCCCACCCAGGAAGAAAGGGCGCGGAAGAAGGCGTTCTTTTCCCGCATATTCACAAGGACATTTATTGCTTTTCTGTCCAGAAGCTTGAAATCCGAGGCATTGGCCATATCAAATCCCGTTGCCGCGCTTATAAGGGAATAAAAGGTTCTGGCAGCGAAGCCGTGAAGCTTACCCTCGGAGCCGCGGCTGGATTTCTGTCCTTCCACGATTTCGAAGCCCTGCTCCCACAGGCTGTACATCTCCACAATTTTCTCGGGAGGATGCTGAAGATCGCAGTCTATCACGACGCAGCAATCGCCCCTGCACTCGCTCAGGCCCGCCATAATCGCAGCCTCTTTTCCAAAATTTCTGGAAAAATGAACTCCGCGCACGCAGCTGTGTTTCTCCGAGGCCGATTTGATTTTATTCCATGTCTGGTCTCTGGATCCGTCATCAACAAAAATCAGCTCGCAGGGAATATTGGCATCTGCGAGAATTGCGCTGATCACATCCGCTGATTTTTCAAGCATGGCTTCCTCGTTATATGCAGGAATTATTACTGAAAGCATCGTATTACTCCTCTGTATCTCACATCGTCTGTTGCTGTAAGTGTATACCCTTGAAAAATGCTGTGGTAAAATACTTTACACAACAGTATACCACCCGCTCTTAATTTTTTCTACCCAAAACAGCAAATTATTACACCGATAATTAAAAAAAGAACGATGTCCGGTTTGAATGCGGACATCGCTCTTTTTTATTCTTATTTTTAAGGCTTACTTGCCCATGTTCATCTGGGCTGCGACTTCAGCTGCGAAGTCCTCAACCTTCTTCTCGATACCTTCGCCGGTCATGAAGCGAACAGCGTCAACGAACTTGACAGAGCCGCCGAGAGCCTTGGCTGCGCTGGCCATGTACTTCTCAACAGTGAAGCTGCCGTCCTTGACGAACTCCTGCTGGAGCAGGCAGTTCTCTTCGTAGAACTTGTTCATCTTACCCATGACGATCTTCTCCTTAACAGGAGCGGGCTTGGAAGCCATCTTGGGGTCAGCATCCATGAGAGCGAGAGCGATCTTCTTCTCCTCAGCGAGAACAGCCTCGCTGACCTGGCTCTTATCCCAGAAACGGGGATTGAGAGCTGCGATCTGCATAGCAACGTCCTT
>JAZNZR010000094.1:0-11000 GCA_045595025.1 Oscillospiraceae bacterium
CTTTGTGAATATACATAAAAAATCCCTTGCCTTTGGGCAAGGGATTTTTTATTACATGAAGCTTGCAACGGTTTCGGCGGGAGCGGAGCAGGATGTCAGCTCCTTAAGCTTCAGAACGGGACCGGGGCGGTCATAACCGGGGTGCTCCTCCACGCTGATGGAGGCGGTAATCTCAAGCCACTGTCCGTTTTCCAGGTCGCCGCGGCTGTTGCCTGTGGCAATAAGTCCTGCAAAAGCTATGTCGTCGGCGCAGCAGGTCATCATCTGGCGTCCGACAATGAGCTCGTCTTCTTCCAAATCCTCGCTGAGAGCAACCTGAGCCTTGAAACGGACAACCTTTCCATGATAGCTGTCCAGCTCCTCGTTTAAGTCTCTGTACCACAGAGCATAGTCTGCATCGGCAATTTCAATGAGCTTTGCCTTTTTATTAAAAGGAAGGGGATCAACAATATCGTCATATTTAACGCTGCCGTCAAGAGATTCATAGGCGATGTCGCAGGCGCGGTTGGCTGCGCGGACTATCTTGTGGTAAGGCATAATGTCCGCATCCTTGGGGAAACGGTTGAAGACTATAAGTTCGCAGCTTTTCAGCTTGTCGTAACAAAGTTGACGCATATTTGCGTTATAACTAAGGAAGCTGGTGGCATCGACAAACATAAACTCCTGATAAACCGCCCACTGAGGAGGCATGTTCATATAAAAGTCGTCCAGCATCCACATTCCGTTATATTCCACCAAAACCCGCTCCGCGTTGGCTTCAAGGAACCAGCACTGGAGATTTTCCTCGCTGAGCTCCTCCACATCCTCAACATAGCGGAGAAAAACGTTTGGAGAGGCAAAGGTATCGGGACTAAGCTCCTCCATACCCTCCTCGCACATAATGAGCAGGGTGCGTTCACCTGAATTGAAGCGGGGGTCTTCAAGAGTTTCCTGAAGGAATTTGGTTTTTCCTGCCTCCAGAAAACCGGTGAAGAGATATACGGGCACCTCAACCTGAGGCATATCAAAAATATCTTCCTGCATAGCTGTCTCCTTATATACCGAAGAGCTGCTTGAGTCCGGCCTCGTTTATGCCGCTGCCAATAACGCAGAATCTGCCGATAATACCGGCACCTCCGCGGCGGATATCCGCCTCACCGGACACATAGTCAAAGTGTATCCACTGTCCGTCAGTGGAGTCCACAATGCCCTTGGCGCGAAGTATCACGCCGTATTTTTCGCTGTCTTCAAGCTGGGCAAGAATGGAGCGGATGCTCTCCTCGCTGAATTTCGCAGAGGTTTCCATACCCCAGGAGGCGAAAACCTCATCGGCATGGTGATGATGGTGATGCTCATGGCAATCGCAGTCGGGGTCATGGCACTCGTGCTCATGGTGATGATGGTGATGCTCGTGGCAATCGCGGTCGGGGTCATGGCATTCGTGCTCATGATGATGGTGATGGTGATGATGCTCCATCTCTTCGAGCTGCTTATTCAGAGTGTCGCAGCCTTCTATGGCCTCCAGAATTTGTTCGCCGCTGAGCTTATCCCAGGGAGTGGTGATTAGAACAGCCTCGCTGTTTTTCTCCCGAAGAAGTTTGACGGCCTCCGCCAGCTTGCCTTCGCTGAGATTCTGAGTACGGCTGAGGACAATAGCAGAAGCGTTGCTGACCTGGTCGTTATAGAACTCGCCGAAGTTTTTCATATACATTTTACATCTTGCACCGTCGCAGACAACGGTGGCAGAGGCGATGGAAAGCCCATCAACAGCGGAAACCGCCTTGATAATATCGCTGAGCTTGCCAACGCCCGAAGGCTCGATAAGTATTCTGTCGGGAGCATACTCCTCGATAACCTTAGCAAGAGCCACGGTGAAGTCCCCAACGAGAGAGCAGCAGATGCAGCCGGAGTTAAGCTCGTTTACCTGAATTCCCGCATCCTCCATAAAGCCGCCGTCAATGCCAATCTCACCGAATTCATTTTCGATAAGAACTATTTTCTGCCCGGCGTAGGCTTCGGAAATGAGCTTTTTTATAAGAGTGGTTTTGCCGGCACCCAGAAAGCCGGAGAAAATATCAACCTTAGTCATTAAAAAACACTGTCCTTTGCTATGATTTATCTAAATACTTATTATATCACCGGAAAATGCTGTGTTCAACATTTTTTGCCGACCAAAGCAATTATACCCATTTTACTTCCGATATACCGGGAAAATGTTCTCCCTTTCCCCACTTTAGTTGACATAAAGCGATTAATTTGGTACAATGACTGTGTCTGTGTATTGCGGATACCTTACATATTGAATTTTTAACATCAGGAGATGTATTTATGGCAAAATATTGCATAAAATGCGGAAAAGTATTGCCTGAGGGCGCAGAAGTATGCCCTGAATGCAATGCAATCGGCCAGTCCGAGTCCGATGCCGCCCTTTTCACCAAACTCACTTCCAGCGCCGATGCATGGCGCGAGAGCGAGGAAGAGGAGAGAAAAATCCTCAGACGGGCAGAAAACTTTCATAAAAACAGAAAGACCATAATTATTGCTGTTGCCTGCGCAGTGCTTGCCATCGCGATTATTCTGCTTGTGGTGTTCAACCTTCCCGCAGCCCGTGTTGCAAGAGCGCTGGACAGAGGCGAATATGTTATGGCTCAGGGAATCTGGCATGAAAAGCTCAGCGACGAAGAGGCAAGCGAGAGAATTGAAAAGAAACTGCTTGCAGCTGCCAACCGAGTCTGTGACAGTCTGGCTGCAAGAGAGATAAGAGATGTTGAAGCTCAGTCTTCCATGGATATTCTCTATTCCTTCGGCGGCTTTACCAAGGAGCTTTTTGCCCCCGTTCAGGAGAGAATGGACGCTCTTCTTGAGTCCTCTGCAAATATGACTCTCGGTGACGGCGCATATGCATCCGGCGATTATCTTGCCGCCTGCGACAGCTACAGAAAGGTCATAGAGGAAGATGCCCTTTATGAAGAAGCTCAGAGCAAAGCGCAGAAGGCTTTGGACGCTTATGTGGATACCGTGATTGGCGATGCAAATGCCCTTGTTGCGGAAAATGAATATACCGCTGCCATTGAATGCCTTAAGGCAGGCGACAGAGTTCTTGGCGATTATGGAACCTTCTCTACCGAAATCGACGGAAAGATTCAGGATTGCTATAATCTCTATGAGACCTACATACTCGTCAGTGCTGAAGCTCTGGCAAAAACCGATGACTATGTCAGCGCAAAGGAAACTGTACGTGTCTGCGTCGAGGAATACGGTTATTCCACCGAAGCTCTTCTGGCAGCACTGGAGCAGTATTCTGTTCTTGCCGAGAAGCAGCTTGTGACCTCCACCCTTGTAACCGCTGAAACCCTTTATAACGCCGGAAAATTTGCTGAGGCATTTAAGGCTATCGAGGATATAGTTGAGCAGGTAAACGGAGAATACAAAACTCAGGCTCAGAACGGCATTGCCGAATTTGAGACCCGCTTCGGCGAAGATATGTGCGCCAAGGCCGATGAAAAATACGGCGGAGACCGCGGCAAGGTTGCCGCAGCCATTGCCGAGCTTGAAGCAGCCCTTGAAATCCGCAGCCTTGATGTTATTAAAGATAAAATCGCTGAGCTGGAGCCCCTGCTGCCCTTTGATCTTATCAGCGAGGCATACTCCAAGAGAACGGGCGAGGTAAACCGCAATTCCACCGAATTCACCGCCATTGAAGGCACCAAGTATCACAAGTGGATGTGGGGCAGAGACGAATCTAACATAGAATTCAGCCTCGACGCCAGATACGATGTTTTCGAAGCTATGTTTGCTTTCCGCGGCAGTGCAGACGATAAGAAGAGCGCCTACTTTGATGTATATCTGGACGGCGAGAAGGTCTACACCAGCGAGACTCTCAGCGCCGGAAGCGAAAATCCCGTTATTGCCGTCAAGGTGGATGTAAGCGGCGCAAAGCTTATGAAGATAGTTTTCCACTGCGATTATGAAGCATCTCCCGGACAGAATGGCTACAGCTACCACGCTATATGCATCCCCGAGGTCTATAAGGAAGCTAAATAAATAATGTCTGGAGAGGAGGAGCTCGGCTCCTCCTCTTGTCTTTGGAGAAAATACGAAAGTTTTTCTCCGAGAGACAAAAACGGGCTGTTTTTTGTGCATGCTGTCCCGACAAAGGGGGAAAAGGGTAGAAAAAATAGCAATTTACCAAATTGAAATGTTAAAGAGAATATATTAAAATATAAATATAGTTTAATATTCACCGTGTGAAATTTGCAGGAAAGCTTAACAGACTCCCATCATACAATGGAGAAAGGCGGCTTGACCGCAGACGGACGGTATTCTGGAGAAGCTCGGGGAGAAATGCCCGGGGGCCGAAGGTGCAAGACCCTTTTTATGAGGGTCAAATCTCTCAGGCAAAAGGACAGAAAAAGCGGCAGTGAGCTGCCGGTATTTTTTCTTTGTGAGGGTGCACCTTTTTGGCGCAGCCTCATTTTGTTTTAAGAGAGGAAGTTGCTTATGTTCATGGAAAAACTGACAGATTTTGTCGGGGTACTCAACGGCTACGCATGGGGACCCTGGATGCTCATACTTCTTGTGGGTACGGGTATTTACCTCAGCTGCCGCGTGGGATTTATTCAGTTTAGACGTTTTGGCTATGCAATGAAGAATACCCTCGGCAAGATGTTTAAAAAGACCGAGGCGGGTGAGGGCGAGGTAACTCCCCTGCAGGCTGTCACCACCGCTCTTGCCGCAACCGTGGGCACAGGTAATATTGCAGGTGTAACCGGCGCTATTATCGTTGGCGGACCCGGTGCTGTATTCTGGATGTGGGTCAGCGCCCTCTTCGGAATGGTTACCAAGTACAGCGAGGTCGTTCTTGCAGTTAAGTATCGCGAACGCAATGAAAAGGGCGACTGGGTCGGCGGACCGATGTACTATATAAAGAACGGCCTCGGCAAGGGCTGGGCATGGCTGGGTGCTGTGTTCTGCGTACTTGGCTGCTGCGCCGCCTTCGGTATCGGCAACATGACTCAGGTCAACACCATTGCTTCATCTATAAATAATGCCATTAATGAGTTTGGCGGCAACACCGGGGCTCATACTGTTTCCGTGTTCGGCCAGACCGTTCCTCTCAGCAGCATTATCATAGGCGCGATTATTGCTGTCGTGGTGGCTCTTGTGCTTTTCGGCGGAATCAAACGTATTGGTGCCGTAACCGAGAAGCTGGTTCCTGTGATGGCTGTAATTTATATTCTTGCTGCACTTACTGTTGTACTCTGCAACCTCCGTGCGGTGGGTCCCGTGCTTGCTATGATCTTCAAAGGTGCATTCAGCGCCGATGCCGCCCTCGGCGGTGCAACCGGCATAGTTATAATGCAGACTATCCAGAAGGGTATAGGACGCGGCGTTTTCTCCAATGAGGCAGGTCTCGGTTCCGCACCTATTGCCCATGCGGCCTCTTCCGAGAGCAATCCCGTAAAGCAGGGTCTCTACGGCATATTCGAAGTGTTTATGGACACCATCGTTATCTGCACCCTCACCAGCGTTTCCATGCTGGTATGCTGTGCCGATGCTCAGGCAGGCGGCATAAGCATAGACTGGGGCTCCAGTGCCGTAGACTCCACAGCTCTGATGGCAGCCTCCTTCGGAACTGTTTTTGGAGGCAAGCTGGGCTCTCTTATCATTGCCGTGGGTATCAGCCTTTTCGCTCTTTCCACCGTTCTCAGCTGGTCTTTGTACGGCACCCGCTGCTTTGAGTATCTTTTCAAGGGCAAGGGAGTTAAGGTTTATCAGATCGTCTTTGTTGTGGTAATTTTGATCGGCTCTACCCTGAAGCTCAGCCTTGTCTGGGATATAGGCGATACTCTCAACGGCTTTATGGCGCTGCCTAACCTTGTGGCATTGCTTGGCCTCAGCGGTGTGGTTATAAAGCTCACCAAGGAGCATTTTTCCCAGCTTAAGAAGTAAATAGGATAAACGCAAATGCCCCGTGTTCAGGATGCGGGGCATTTTTTCCTTGCAAAAAGCTCTGAAAAAAGATAGAATAACAAAAATAATAATCTTTCGCGCAGGTATATTTCTATGGATGAACTCAAAATCGTTGTCGCAAGCAACCTAATAAAACTAAGAACTCAGGCGGGTATGACTCAGGCGGAGTTGGGAGAAAAGCTCCATTATTCCGATAAATCCGTCTCCAAATGGGAGCGGGGCGAGTCCGTGCCCGATGCCTACGTGCTTAAATGCATCGGAGAAATGTTCGGCGTAAGCGTGGACTATCTCATATCCTCCCACGATCAATGGGAAAAGCCCCAGAGCCCCGGTGAGAAGACCGAGGTATACAGCAGACTGTTTATCACCCTTGCCGCCATCGCGGGAATATGGACCCTGACGGTGCTGGAGTTTGTTATCGCATGGATTCTGGGATATGCCCATTGGATCAGCTTTGTGGCTGCGGTGCCCGTCTCTCTGATAACCCTTCTGGTTCTCAACTCCGTTTGGTTCAAAGGCAAAAACAATATGTATATTGTTATGGGGCTGGTGCTTTGCGTAGTGGCTCTCGTATATTTCTCCCTCTTTGAAAATAATTTCTGGGAGCTGTTTTTTGTTGCCATTCCTGCGGAGATTGTGGTTTTCCTCAGTTTCCAGATAGGCAAGAGGCACAAACGAAAAAAAACTAAAAAATAAGCAAAAAAGTGGACTCTACCGCCGGTAGATTCCACTTTTCCTCTTAGTAGAGTGACTTTTCCGCTTAGTAGTTTGAGTTTTTGGCTGAATTGGTGCAGAATTTATACGGTGCCGGGAACACCCGGCTCTGTAAAATCTTACCAAGGAGAACTATGTAATGAGCAATTTTGTACTGAGCAGCTGCTCCACCGCCGACCTTTCAAAGGAGCATTTTGAAAGCAGAGGAATTGAATATATTTGTTTCCGCTATCAGCTGGATGGCGTTGAATATCCCGACGATCTGGGCGAGACCATACCTTTTGACGAGTTTTATAAAAAGATGCTCGATGGCGCGGAAACTTCCACCGCACAGGTGAATATATCCGAGTATCTGGATCATTTTGAGCGCTTCCTCAAGGAAGGCAAGGATGTTCTCCATGTTTGCCTTTCCTCCGGAATTTCCGGCTCTTATAACAGCGCTGTGAATGCCGCTCTCATTGCCGCCGAGCGTTATCCCGAGCGCAAGATTTATGTTGTGGACTCTCTCGCAGCCTCCTCCGGCTTCGGTCTTCTGGTTGACAAGATGGCCGACCTCCGCGATGAGGGTAAGAGCATCGAGGAAGTCCGTGACTGGGCGGAGGAGAATAAGCTGAATCTCCAGATTTGGTTCCTCTCTACCGACCTTACCTTCTATATGAAGGGCGGACGCATTTCCAAGGCTGCAGGCATTTTCGGCGGACTGCTGAATATCTGCCCCCTTATGAATATGGACTATATGGGCCGCCTCATTCCCCGCAGCAAGGTAAGAGGCAAGAACAAGGTTCTTCAGGAGATAGTCAAGCGTATGGAAAGCTTTGCCGCTGACGGCTACGACTATTCCGATAAGTGCTATATGTGCCATAGTGCCTGCTATGAGGATGCCCGTATAGTGGCCGATGTCATAGAGGCCAAGTTCCCCAAGCTTAAGGAAAAGGTGCTTATCAATAATATCGGCACCGTTATCGGCAGCCACTCCGGACCCGGCACCGTCGCCATCTTCTTCTGGGGCGACAAGAGAGTTGACTGATTTTTCGGCAAGAGAACTAGAATAAAAATCAGACACCCGATTTTGTTCGGGTGTCTGCTTTTTTATTGGCTTATTTAACCGGTATTCCGTTTTCGCAGGGCATGCCTATCTGGCATTTTCCGCAGCCGTAGCGAGGGGGAAAAAGCTCCTTAGTGCGGTTTATGAAGTCCGAGCAGGGGGCGTTATCTTTCTCCCGTTTGCCGATAGCTGAGGAGGGGCAGCGCAAAGCGCACTTTCCGCAGAAGCTGCAATATTCATAGGGAGAGCTGTAGGCTCTTGGTGTGGGGGCGATGGGGGCATCGGTGATTATGCTTCCGAAGCGTCCGCAGACGCCAATCTCAGTTATAAGATGCTTGGCAAGACCGAAGGTGCCAAGCCCTGCGGCGTATGCCCCATGTCTTTCGGACCAGTTGGCGGCGAAGAGAGGACCTCCCGCTGCTGCTCTGGCATCGTCTCTGGACACGGCAAAGTCCGGGCTCGCGGAGGGAATAATGGCCTTATAGCCCTCCGCTTCAAGCTCGGCAATAATCTTATCGCAGGCCTTGAGCATAAAGCTTTGTCCCTCGATGCGGGCATGGAGCCATTCATCGGAGGGGTAGGGAGAGCCGGGTCTGTCGCAAACTCTTATCTCATCCGTGTAGCTAAGGAAGAAGGAAATAACGCTTTTTGCACCGGGAAGCCAGTCGCAGGGCAGGCGCAGCATATCTCCGTAGGCCTTGAAATCGGCCTTCATCTCCGGGAATATGGGGTCTGAGGCATCGGCACAGCCGACAAGGCTTTTTTGGAAGATTTTCATTCCTGCAAGCTCGGGTCTCAAGGCCAGCTCAGCGGGAATGCGGTTGGAATCGCTTTCGAGGATGAGCCGGTCAAGAATAGATCTTATATTTTCCAAAGTCATTATCTTCACATCCCTTTGCAGCATTACTGTGAATCAAGCTTTATGCTGAGAAGTCCCAACTTCATAACCAGATGGCGAAGGAAGGGGACATACATAAAAAGGCGCTTAATGCACTTGATAAGCATTTTAATGCGGAGCTTTGCGGTTTTGCGGCGATAGGAGGCATGGATGCTGCCGCCTTCGCAGATGGCTTCTGCCAACGCTTTTGCGGAGATAATGGCGGAGGATATTCCCTCAAAGGAACTGGGGCTTATAAAGCCCGCAGCTTCTCCAATGAGGAAAAGACCGTCTTTGCCGGTCTTGAAATCCGCCATGCGTTTGGGACGGTAAACCTTGCAGGCCTCGGTTTTCAGTGCTTCTCCGAAGCGGAAACCGTATTTTCCCTCTATGCGCTGCTTCTGCTTTTCGAACATCTGACGGCAGTTTCTGGGGAGAAAGGAGCCGCCGTAGATAAAATAGCCGTCTTTATGTATGCTCCAGGAGCAGCTTTCGCTGGTGACTGGGTCAAAAATGCAGGAATAGAAGGGGTTAGAGTCATCACCCGCAGCAAACCACTGCTGGATGGAGACATAGTACATAATTTTTGAGGGGAAGAAGCTGCGGCGCACAATGCTGTTGGCTCCGTCCGCTCCGACAACAAGGCGGCTTTTTACCTGAAAAATGGAGTCTTCACGGCGGAGGCTGAGAACATAGCCCCCCTCGGCGGGCTCGATAGCTGTGCAGCGGGCGCGGAGAAGCTCCACGCTTTCGGGCACAAGGCTTATGAGCCATCGGTCAAACTTCTCCCTGTCCATATTGAGATAAAAGCGGGAATAGTAGCGAACGAGATCCTTTTCAAGATCTATGGTCTTAACGGAAAATATCTGGGGATCCACCAGTATATCCTTGGGCAGAGTCAGGTCGAAGGAGGCGAGAGCCTTCTGGGCATCGGGGGCGAGAAGACCTCCGCAGGGTTTGCATTTTCCCGCGCTTGCCCCATCGATGAGGAGCACCTTTCCGCCTCCGCTGCCGATAAGGCGGGCAAGGGTGCTGCCGGCGGGACCTGCGCCCACAATGGCAATATCATAATTATCCATAGCTTAAAGGTTGCCGGTGGCGTACATAAGGGCGGTGAGGGCTGCCACGGGTGCGGTCTCGCAGCGGAGAATGCGGGGACCCATTGCGCAAAGCTTTATGCCCACCTTGCTTGCCAGCTCCGCCTCGTAGGGCTCAAAACCGCCCTCAGGGCCGGTTATGATGGCGGCGGAAGAGATTTCTCCGGCGGCCTCAATAGCTTCCTTGAGCTCAACGCGATCTCCCGTCTCATACATAAAGAGGGGCAGGTCGGTTTTTATGGCAATGTCGAGAGCCTCGGCAAAGCTGCCCACGGCGCTGACCTTGGGGATAATTCCTCTGCCGGACTGCTTGGCAGCCTCCTCGGCAATACGCTGCCAGCGCTGCACCTTTTTCTCCATACCCTTTGCGTCGGGGCGGGCAACACAGCGATGGCACATAAAGAAAACTATCTCGCTGGCGCCGGATTCGGTGCATTTCTGGACGATATAGTCGCTGCGTTCACCCTGCTTGGGAATACCCGCCAAAATGGTGCAGTGCACGCTGGGCTCGCCGGGGCAGACAACGCTTTCGATAACCTCCGCTTCAACCGCGTCAGGGCTGAGGGTCTTGATGCGGCAGTAATGGTCGTTTTTGTTGCCGTCGCAGATTACGATTTTATCTCCCACCTTAAGGCGCAGCACCTTGATGTGATCGGCATCGGAGCCGGAGATATAGGCAACGCCGCCGGCTATATTGCTGCCGGCCATAAAAAATCTGGGCATGGTTTTACCTCCCTGATATGTTTTTCGCTTTTGGGAATTATCTCATATTTTATGCTCTATTGCAAGATATAGACGGAGAGGGGTATTAAAAAAAGAAGCACTGCATCGCAGTGCTTCTTTTTTGAAAAAGTAAGGGATAACTTACTTGATTTCGACCTTTGCGCCAACAGCTTCGAGCTTGGCCTTGATCTCTTCTGCCTCTTCCTTGGAAACAGCTTCCTTGAGAACAGCGGGGATGCCCTCGACCTTTGCCTTTGCCTCTGCGAGACCCAGACCGGTGATGCCGCGGACTTCCTTGATAACCTTGATCTTCTCTGCGCCGAAGTCGGTCATGACGACGTCGAACTCGGTCTTCTCTTCAACAGCAGCAGCAGCTGCGGGAGCAGCAGCAACAGCAGCAGCAGCGGCAGAAACGCCGAATGCATCCTCAAGAGCGTGTACGAGCTCAGCAAGCTCGAGAACGGTGAGAGCCTTTACTTCTTCGATCATAGCATTGATTTTTTCGCTAGCCATTTTAATTTCCTCCTAAAATTGTGTCTTGTGCAGCTATCTTACTCAGCTGCGGTTTCGGGTTCGGCAACGTAGCCGTTCT
>JAZNZR010000095.1:0-6184 GCA_045595025.1 Oscillospiraceae bacterium
GCGCCGTCAGGAGGAGAAGGACAAGATGCAGCGTCTGCAGCTTGAAATTGCCAAGAAGCAGCCCACCAAGGTCTCTATTCCTGATGAAATCGCCGTCGGTGAACTGGCATCCCGCATGAAGAAGACCGCTGCTGAGGTTATCAAGCAGCTCATCAAGCTGGGCGTGTTTGCCAGCGTTTCCGAGATAATCGACTATGACACCGCAGCGCTCGTTGCTATGGAGCTTGGCTGCATCGTTGAGAAGGAAGTTATCGTAACCGTTGAAGAGCGCCTTATCGATGACCACGAGGATAAGCCCGAGGATCTCATCTCCCGCGCTCCTGTCGTTGTTGTCATGGGTCACGTTGACCACGGCAAGACCTCTCTTCTGGACTGCATCCGCCACGCAAATGTTGCTTCCGGCGAGGCAGGCGGCATCACTCAGCATATCGGTGCTTACACCGTTGAAATCAACGGCAGCCCCATCACTTTCCTTGATACCCCCGGCCATGAGGCATTCACTTCCATGCGTGCCCGCGGAGCTATGATAACCGATATTGCCATTCTGGTTGTTGCAGCCGATGACGGCATTATGCCCCAGACCATCGAGTCTATCAACCATGCAAAGGCAGCCGGCATCCCCATCGTTGTTGCCATCAACAAGATCGACACCGTTGGTGCCAACCCCGACCGTATAAAGCAGCAGCTCACCGAGTACGACATCGTACCCGAAGAGTGGGGCGGTGACACCATCGTTTGCCCCATTTCCGCAAAGAAGAAAATCGGTATTGAAGACCTTCTTGAAAACCTTGTTGTTCTGGCTGAGGTTCAGGAGCTTAAAGCCAACCCCAACCGTGCAGCAAAGGGTACCGTTATCGAGGCTCGCCTTGATAAGGGCCGCGGTCCCATCATGACCGTTCTGGTACAGAACGGCACTCTCCGCTCCGGCGACATTATCATTGCCGGTACCTCTGTTGGCCGCGTCCGTACCATGACCAACGATAAGGGTCAGCGCGTAACCTCCGCCGGTCCTTCTGTTCCCGTTGAGATCACCGGTATGAGCGAAGTTCCCAACGCAGGTGATATTTTCAACGCAGTCGCCGACGAGCGCATGGCTCGCGAGCTGGTTGAAGAGCGCAAGGAGCAGCAGAAGAATCAGGCTCTGGGCGGCAACCGCAAGGTCAGCCTTGATGACCTCTTTGCCCAGATCAAGCAGGGCGACCTTAAGGACTTCAACATCATCGTTAAGGCCGACGTTCAGGGTTCTGCGGAGGCCGTTAAGGCTTCTCTGGAGAAGATGACCAACGAGGAAGTCCGCGTCAAGGTTATCCACAGCGCCGTCGGTGCCATCAACGAATCCGACGTTATGCTGGCCGCCACATCCGGCGCAGTTATCGTTGGCTTCAACGTCCGTCCCGACAACGCTGCCCGTGACAGTGCTGCCAGAAGCGGTGTTGACCTTCGTATGTACCGCGTCATTTATGACTGCATCAACGAGATTGAAGCTGCTATGAAGGGTATGCTGGCTCCCAAGTATCAGGAAGCCATCATCGGTCATGCCGAAGTCCGCGAGACCTATAAGGTCAGCAAGGTGGGCACCGTCTGCGGCTGCTATGTCACCGACGGCAAGATCCAGCGTGGCTGCTCTGTCCGCGTTCTCCGTGATAACATTGTTATCCATGAGGGCGAGCTTGCTTCTCTCCGCCGCTTCAAGGATGACGTCAAGGAAGTTGCCAATAACTTTGAATGTGGTATGCAGGTTGAAAAGTTCAACGATATCAAAGTTGGCGATGTTATCGAATGCTTCGTAATGGAAGAAATCAAGCAGTAAACCATATCTCCATAAAAATAACGGGCGGCTCCTCGGCTGCCCGTTATTTTGAAGTAATACATATCCGTTTTTTTGAAATACTAATGCTATCCCTCATAACCTTCATAAGGAGGAAAAATAAATGGCAAGCAATAAGCTTCAGAGAACAAATGATGATATTCAGTTTGTCCTTTCCCGACTGCTCCCTCAGGTCAAGGATCCCCGGGTAAATCAGGGCAGTCTTATTTCTATCACCCGTGTTGACACCACCGGTGACCTGCGCTACTGCAAGGTGTATGTAAGCATTCTCGGTGAGGTCAATGAAAAGGAATTCAAGAAGGGCATAAAGAGCGCCTCTCCCTGGCTCCGTCGTGAACTGGGAATAGCTCTCAACCTTCGCTATACCCCCGAACTTATTTTTGAACTGGATAAGAGCATAGAATACGGCGCCCACATCCACTCCGTTATGGAGAGCCTCAATATTTCCGGTGACGAAAATGATGAGGATATGTGATTGCGCCCGACTCATAAAGGATAAGGATAATATCCTTCTCCTTACTCATACCCGTCCCGACGGCGATACTCTTTGCTCTGCCGCCGCTCTTTGCTCTGCTCTGAGAAGACTTGCGAAAAATGCGGCACTTTACAATAATCCCGAGATAACGGAAACCTATGCGCCCTTTGTTAAGGACTATATCTGCTCCTGTGAGATGGAAAACGCTTTTGTAGTAAGCGTGGATACCGCGGATTTGCATATGCTTCCTCTTGGTTTTGAAGGCAAGGTTGACCTTGCAATAGACCATCATGCCTCAAATACCGGTTATGCAGCTGAAAACCTTGTTATGGGCAGCAAAGCCGCCTGCGGTGAGATTATTATGGAGCTTATAGAGGAGCTTTGCGGCGGTCTCACTCAGGAGGAGGCGAACCTTGTCTATGCTGCGATAAGCACCGATACGGGCTGCTTCTGCTACGGAAATACAAATCCCGATACTCTCCGTGCGGCTGCAAAGGTTATTGAATACGGAGCGGAAAACGGCAGACTCAATAAGCTGCTTTTCCGCAGCATGTCCTACCCCCGCCTGAAGCTGGAGGGGCTTTTGTATGCAGGTATGCGCTCTTACAGGGATAACAGCATCAATGTTGCTGTTGTTACTCAGAATATGATGAAAGAGTCCGGAGCTACCGAGGATGACTGCGATGACCTTGCCTCTCTTGCAGGAAAGGTGAGGGGCAACGTTGTGTCCATAACTGTAAGAGAGCTCCCCGACGGACGCAGCAAGGCCTCCGTACGCACCAATGATCAGGTCAATGCAAGCGAGATTTGTGCCCGCTTTGGCGGCGGGGGTCACGCTATGGCCGCGGGCTGCAATGGGAATATGGGTCCCTACGAGCTGGCTGACGCACTCCTTAAAGTTGTTTATGAGGTTATGGAATGAACGGCATTTTGCTTATAGATAAACCCACGGACTGGACAAGCATGGATGTTTGCGCCAAGCTGAGAGGGGTTTTTCACGAAAAGCGAATAGGTCATAGCGGTACCCTTGACCCCATGGCCACCGGCTTGCTTGTTGTATTTCTTGGCAGAGCCACCAGAGCGGTGGAGTTCGCAGAAGTTGACAGCAAGGGATATATAGCCCGCCTGCGCCTTGGTATCACAACGGATACTCAGGACACAAGCGGAAATGTTCTTTCCGAGAAGAGCGCAGATATAAGCGATGAGCAGCTTTTGTCCGTCCTCGATAGGTTCAAAGGGGAGATAGAGCAGATTCCCCCCATGTATTCCGCAATTAAAATTGGCGGTAAAAAGCTCTACGAAATCGCCCGCAAGGGTGAAAGCGTTGAGAGAAAAAGCAGGAAAATAACAATCCATAGCCTTGACTTTCTGGGCTGGGAGGATGGGGATGCTCTCCTTCGCGTACGCTGCAGTAAGGGCACCTATATTCGCACCCTCTGTAATGATATAGGCGAAGCTTTGGGCTGCGGAGGATGTATGTCCTCTCTCCGGCGCACTGCTGCGGGTATTTTCTCCATCTCCGAAGCTCATCGCCTTGAAGATGTGATTGCGGCGGGGGAGAAGGCGGAGGAATTTATTCTGCCGGTGGACGCGCTTTTTGACGGTATGCCTTCCGTGATTCTTAATGAAAAGCAGGAAAAGCTTTTCAGAAACGGTGTAAGATTTTCCTATTCCTGCAAAAACGATAAGTTTCGTGTTTACTCCGAAAACGGAGAGTTTCTTGCCCTTGCCGCAGTTGAAGAGGGCAAAATAGTTTGCATTAAGAGTTTTTACGAGGTGAAGTAATGAAAAACCCCAGGCAAAAGGTAATGGCCCTCGGCTTTTTCGACGGCATACATATAGGCCACGGGGCTCTTATGGAGCGCAGCAAAGCTGTGGCAGAGAGCCTTGGGGCAGAGTGCGCCGTGCTCACCTTTGACAGCCATCCCGATACCTATGTAAAAGGCGCGGCGGTTGAGCTTATCAACTCCGCCGCTGACCGAAGATATATTCTCAAACGCTTTTACGATGTTGAGAACGTCTATTTTATCCGTTTCAATGAGCGTACTATGCGTATGCACTGGAAGGACTTCATTGACAGCGTTATAGATATTTATAATGCCGTCCACTTTGTTGTTGGTCACGATTTTTGCTTCGGATATAAAGGCGAGGGCAAGGCTGATGTGCTGAAAAATTACTGTGAGAGCATTGGATTAGGATGCGATATAATAAGCCCCGTTATGCGTGACGGAGAGGTTATAAGCTCCACTCTTATCCGCAATCTCCTTTCCGCAGGCGATACGGAAAAAGCCAATGAATATCTGGGGCACCCTCATATCCTTACGGATACAGTCCGCTCCGGTTTTCAGATTGGCGGCGCAACTCTTGGCGCACCTACCATAAATATGGTTTTCGGTGAGGGAATACTGGTGCCCAGATTTGGCGTTTATGCCACAAAGACCATTCTGCCCGATGGTGAGTATACTTCCGTTACAAATATCGGTGTTCGCCCCACCTTCGGCGGAAATGAGGTCACCGTTGAGACCAATATTTTTGATTTTGACGGCTATCTTTACGGCACCAATGTATGCGTGGAGTTCCACAGCTTCATCCGTCCCGAACGCAAGTTTTCCTCTCCCGAAGCGCTTATGTGCCAGATAAAGGAAGATTGCCAAAGCGCAAAAGATTATTTCTGCAAATAAAAAGATGAGTTCCATGCCCAAAGGTAAGGAACTCATCTTTTTATTTATGTGTTTGAGCTTTTCTTTCTTTTGCGGACGCGCTTGCGGTTTTGGATGGCCTTTTGCTTGTAGTATTCCTCCATCTCCTCATCTGCTTTGTAGATAATTCGGTTGGCGGTCCAGGTCTCCTCCTCGGTGTGGCGGAACTTCACGCGGGTGAGGAACTTGCCGTGCTCAGTGCATTCGGCAAGGGTCATGTAGCGCTTGTCGCCTTGGTTTACCCAGCGCTGGTTGCTCATTTCCTTGCGGCACTCGGGGCAGGGGATGACAGAAAGGCGTTCGTCCGCGAAGGCCTCGCTTCTGGTGGCGTAGCCGCTGAATGTAAGGTGCTCAAGGGGCTCAGGACCTTCCTCGCTGTCCTCGGAAGCCTTCTTGCGGCGAAGGGATAGCTGATGCATAGTCTCGTCATAGCCTGCGAGACCCGCCTTAAGGTCAAGGTGGGAGCATACGAGGGCGGTGTTATAGGCGTCCCCAAGGGCGTCATGTGCAACTCTGGTCTGCTCTATGCCGAAATGCTCCATAGCGGTGGAGAGGGATTTCTGGTTTCTGTCTCCGTCGGTCTGCATATTGTAGATTATCTGGAGGTTTACCCAGCCTGCTATCCAGTCCCAATCAAGGTCATGGACTATTATGTTCTGTTCCATAATGCCCTTGTCGTCATATCCCCAGGTAAGGAAGGTGCAGCCGTCACCGCAGAACTCGCGGAACTGACGCATAGCCTCCTTGAAACCGCAGGCGTCGCTGAGACGCTCGGAATCGATGCCGGTGAGCTTTTTCACCTTATAGTGCATCTTGCGGAAATAAACGGGTTTGACGTCTATCTGGAATTCCTCGCCGGGAGTCATATCATCGTTGAGCTTGCAGGCGCCGATCTGGATTATTTCGCCGCGCAGATGGATGGGAAGACGGTTATATATAGGGGATTTGGAGCTCATTGCCTGGTTCCATTCCAGGTCAAGAACCACATACTGCATTATTGATCACCACTTTCAAAATATCAGGAGCATTATATCACACTAAAGCTATGTATAACAACAGTTTTTTCATTGTTTGCGCGGGCAAACTGTGATATAATCCACTTTTAGTGGCATTCAGCCTTTTATCGGAATTATTGCAGGAGGAATTTCCTATGAACATAGTTGTACTTTGCGGCGGACTTTC
>JAZNZR010000096.1:0-7543 GCA_045595025.1 Oscillospiraceae bacterium
CAACCGTACTTGGAAGCCCAACGTCAAGCGCGTTAAGGTTATCATGGACGGTACCCCCAAGCATGCCTACGCATGCACCCGTTGTCTGCGCAGCGGCAAGGTTACCCGCGCTGTGTGATTGAAGAGAATTAAATCCCGACATTTTGTCGGGATTTTTTTCATTTTAAAGCATCGCACCCTACGGGTACGGCATATGCGGGCCGGCCGGGTGTCCGGCCCCTACAATCGTTGTTTTAGTGATGTGTAGGGAACGGTCTTGACCGTTCCGCAAAACACCTCATCCGTCACGGCTTCGCCGTGCCACCTTCCCCTTGAGGGGAAGGCTTAAGCTTATCAGGGAAATCCCTTCTTCTTTTTCGTTTTTTTACTGTTATTTTTCACTGCTGTGTGTTATTATAGCTTTGTATATAACCTGAGCCAAGGAGTGATGTAGAAGTGGAAAACATTATTTCTCCCGCAGACGCTCTTCCCGCGCAGTTTCTGCAGGGAAACGCCCTGAATGCCTACGAATACTTCGGAAGCCATTTTATGCCTGATGGCCGCTGCCGCTTCACAGTTTGGGCTCCCAATGCCAAAACTGTGAGCCTTGTGGGTCAGTTCAATAACTGGCAGGTGGGTGCCACGCCGATGTTCCGCCAGAGCAGCGGCGAATGGACCTGCACCATAGGCGGTATCACTCAGGGCGAGATTTATAAATATGCCATCACCTGGCAAAACGGCAAGGTGGTGCTGAAGGCCGACCCCTATGCCTTCCATGCCGAAACCGGCCCGGGAACGGGCAGCAAGGTGTGGGACATAAGAGGCTACAGCTGGAGCGACGGACGCTATCTTGCTGCCAGAAAGAAAAAAGACTTCCTCACCCGCCCCGTCAGCGTTTATGAAGTGCATATGGGCGCATGGAAAAAGGGCGAGGACGAGCTTTATCCCAACTACCGCGCCGTTGCCGACGCTCTTGCGGATTACTGCCTTGATATGGGTTATACCCATGTTGAGCTTATGCCCGTAACCGAATATCCCTATCCCCCCAGCTGGGGCTATCAGGTGACGGGTTACTTTGCCCCCACCAGCCGCTACGGCACTCCTCAGGACTTTATGTACTTTGTGGACCGTATGCACAAGGCGGGCATAGGCGTTCTCATCGACTGGGTCCCCGCCCACTTCCCCAAGGACGCCCACGGTCTGGGTATGTTTGACGGCACACCCACCTACGAACGGGACAACGAGAAGATGGCAAATCACCCCGAGTGGGGCACTCTTATCTTCGACTATCAGAAGGCTCCCGTGAAGAGCTTCCTCCTCTCCTCTGCCGCCTTCTTTATGGATGTTTACCATATTGACGGCATCCGTGTTGACGCTGTGAGCAGTATGCTGTATCTCAGCTATGCCCGAAACGGCGATTACCTCCCCAATATTTACGGCGGAGATGTTTGCCTTGGCGCTGTGGACTTCCTGAAAGCTCTAACCGATCTCATCCGCAGCAGAGGCGGCATAAGCATAGCCGAGGAGGCCACCACCTATCCCGGAATTACAAAGCCCGTTGCCGAGGGCGGCATAGGCTTTGATATGAAGTGGGACATGGGCTTCATGCACGATACTCTTGACTATATGAAGCTTGACCCCATTTACCGCCGCTATAACCATAACAAGCTCACCTTCTCAATGATGTACGCATTTTCCGAGCGCTATATGCTGGCCTTCTCCCACGACGAGGTGGTGCACGGAAAATGCTCCATGCTCAATAAGATGAGCGGCCTTTATAACGATAAATTCTCCAACCTCCGCTGCCTGCTGGCCTATCAGTACGGCCACCCCGGAAAGAAGCATAACTTCATGGGAACGGAAATAGCCCAGTTCATAGAGTTTGACGAAAAGCGTCAGCTGGACTGGTTTTTGCTGGATTATCCCAAGCATCTTGAGATGCCGCGCTTCGTCCGGGAGCTCAACCGCATCTACCGCTCCCGCAGCGCCCTCTATGAGAACGAGGTGAACTGGGAGGGCTTCAAGTGGCTGAATGTAAATGACGCGGACAGAAGCTGCCTTTGCTTTATGCGCACTTCTCTCAGCGGCGAAAAAATCGTCTGCGCCTTCAACTTCACCCCCAGAGACTGGGAGCTGCAGGTGGGTCTCCCCGAAAAAGGCAGGCTCTGGCTTGTGCTCAATAGCGATGAGCACCGCTTCGGCGGCACGGGAATGGATATTCCCAAACAGCTTAAAAGCAGCGGCAAGCCCTTTGCCGAACATCCCGACTCCGCATTCCTGAAACTTCCCCCGCTCAGCGCGGTTTATTACACATATAAGGAGGACAAAAAGTGAACGCTGAACTTGAAAAGCTGCTTGAGTTAAAAGGACGCAGCAGCCTTCCCAAAGTGCTTCTGGCAGCAGCCGAATGCTCTCCCCTCTCCAAAACAGGAGGACTTGCCGATGTTGCGGGTGCTCTTCCCAAGAGCCTAAACGCCCTCGGCTTTGACACCCGGGTAATCACCCCCTACCACCGCTGCGTAAAGGAAAAATACGCTGATCGCGTGGAGCACATTACTGAGTTTTACATCAATCTTGGCTGGAGACGCCAGTATGCGGGTCTTGAAAAGCTCACTCTCGGCGGTCTCACCATATATCTTATCGACAGCGAATACTATTTCGGCGACAAGATTTACCGCGGCGGCCTTGCGGAAGGCGAGCAGTATGCCTTCTTCCAGCGGGCTGTTCTGGAAGCCATCCCTCATCTGGACTTTGTTCCCGAGGTGATCCACTGCAACGATTGGCACACCGCCTTCATTCCCTTCCTGCTGAAGACCCAGTATTATGACAAGATGCAGGCCAACATCAAGACCGTATTCTCCATCCATAATATCGCCTTCCAGGGTCAGTTCGGCTTCGACTTTGTTGCCGACTTCCTCAGCGTGGACAGCTATTGGTATAACCATTTCTGCATTGAGCATAACGGCTGCGTCAATTTTATGAAGAGCGCCTGCGTCTATGCGGACAAGATAAACACCGTAAGCCCCAGCTATGCGGAGGAAATCAAGACCACTCGCTTCAGCGAGGGTATGCATGAGCCCCTCATCTATCGCGGCGATGACCTGAGCGGCATTATCAACGGTCTGGATATCGAGGTTTTCAATCCCGAGACCGACCCCGAGCTGCCCTTCAACTTCTCTGCCAATGACCTTGGCGGCAAGGCGGGCTGCAAGCTGGCTCTTATTGAAGAGCTGGGTCTGGAAATTGAGCACGATACCCCCATCGTTGCCATGGTCACCCGTATGACAAGCCAGAAGGGCTTCGACATTGTTCTGGAGGCCATTGACGGCATAGTTGCCTCCGGCGCCGCCTTCGTCCTTCTGGGCTCCGGCGACAGCAGATACGAAAAAGCCATGCGTGAGTGCGAAATGCGCCACCGCGGCAAGGTCTGCGCATATATCGGCTACAGCGAGGCTCTCAGCCGCCGCATTTATGCCGGTGCCGACTTCCTGCTGATGCCCTCCGCCTTTGAGCCCTGCGGACTCAGCCAGATGATAGCAATGCGCTACGGCACTCTCCCCATCGTCCACGAGGTTGGCGGTCTGCGGGACACCGTTACCGCTTACAACGAAATCACCGGCGAGGGCAACGGCTTCTCCTTCGAGGAATACAGCGGCGAGATGCTTCTCAAGGCCGTACGCTTCGCCCTTGACACCTGCTCCGACCACGAAAAGCACGAGCGTATCCGCTCCAACGCGATGAACACCGACTTTGGCTTCGGTCCCTCCGCTGTGGAATACGGCAAGCTCTTTGTGTCCATACTCCCTGAAAAGGCCGCCGAATTCGAACACGACCCTTTTGAGGAAGTCTGCCGTATGCCTCTCGGCGCTCTGGCCTGCGGACAGACGGTTAAACTAAGTATAAAAGCGCCGGATACCACCGAAAGGGTTAGCCTTGTGATCGGCGGCGAAAAGCATGAAATGAGCCGCCGGGACAGACGCTTTGAGGCGGAGTTCACCGCTCCTGCCGAGCCCATTGTCCTCTGGTATCATTTTGAAGTGGACGACGGTTTCTGCTTCGGTCCTCAGGGTCTGCGCAGCGGACACGCCGGCGACTGGCAGATGACGGTTTATGCCGCCGATTTTGAAACCCCCGAATGGTTTGAAGGCAAGACCATGTACCAGATTTTCCCCGACCGTTTTGCCCGTGGAGGCAAGGCTGCCGAAAAGGGCATTGCCTACCATCGGGAAGCGGGCAGAGAAATTGAGTTCCACGAGGAGTGGAGCGAGAGCGTCAAGTGGCAGCCCAGCCGGGGCAAGCGCTTCTATGCTCCCAACGATTTCTACGGCGGAACCCTGCAGGGCATCAGCGAAAAGCTGGATTACCTCAAGGAGTTGGGCGTTGATGTTATCTACCTCAACCCCATTTTCGAGGCAGACTCCAACCACCGCTACAACACCGGCGACTACAAGAAAATAGATCCCATCCTTGGCACTTTGGGCGACTTCAAGAAGCTCTGCGAAGCCGCCAAGGAGAGGGATATGCGCATCATCCTTGACGGCGTATTTTCCCACACAGGCGATGACAGCATCTATTTCAACAAATACGGACGCTATGGCGGCGTGGGCGCCTACCAGAATGTAGACAGCCCCTATCATTCCTGGTTCTGCTTCAAGGACTTCCCCGATAAATACCGCTGCTGGTGGAATTTTGAGTCTCTTCCCGAGGTTGAAGAGCACGACAAGGCATGGCAGGACGCCATAATCTCCGGACGCTACAGCGTTGTGAAAACATGGCTGCGCCGGGGCGCAGGCGGATGGCGGCTTGATGTGGCCGATGAGCTCCCCGATGATGTTATCGAGCTTATCCGCTCTTCCGCCAAGGCCGAAAACAGCGAAGCCCTTATTCTGGGCGAGGTCTGGGAGGATGCCACCACCAAAAAGAGCTATGGTCAAAACAGAACCTATGCCCTCGGCAAAGCTCTGGACACCGTTATGAACTACCCCCTCCGCAAGGCTCTTGTGGACTTTGCTCTGGGCACTGCCGATGCAGACGCCACCCGCGTCTTCCTCATCGGTCAGAAGCTGAATTATCCCGCTCCCATGTATCGCTGCCTTATGAATCTTCTGGGCAGCCATGACACCGCCCGGATCCGCAGCGTTCTCGGCCTTGGCCATGACGGAGGCGGAATGGAGAGACCGGAGCAGGCAAAGCTTAGGCTCACTCCCGCCCAGAACGACAGAGCCCGCCTCCTCCAGCATCTTTGCGCCGCAATAGTCTTCGCTCTTCCCGGTATGCCCTGCATCTACTACGGCGACGAGGAGGGCATGGAGGGTCTTCGCGATCCCTTCTGCCGCGCCCCCTATGTGAAGCAGGATAAGGATACGAGGGAGTGGTATAACTTCCTCGCAAAGCTCCGCCGTGACAGCAGCGCCCTTTCAAAAGGCGATGTGGCCTTTGCCGCCCCCGACGAGGACTGCCTCTGCATCCTCCGCTTTGACGAAAAGGAGCGTTATATCTGCTGCGTCAACAGAGGCTGGGATGCCAAGAGGCTCCGCATCACTCCCGAAATGTTCTCAGGCGCTTACCGCAGCGCCATCGAAGGAAGCTTCGAAGCTTTCGACGTATATATGGATAAGCTAAGCGCACAGATTATAAAGGTAGGATAAAGCCATGAACGAAAAACAGCTTCACATGGAAGAGAGCATCCGCGCCTTCCTGGACAAAATAAACAGGGAGCAGGGCGACTCCATTATCGGAATGCTTCAGCCCCGCTTTGTTGAATGTTCCGCGGAGGAGGCCACCCTCACCATGGCCTATCCCGCAATGGCATGGGAGCGCAACCCCCTCAATGTTATGCAGGGCGGCGTTGTTGCCACCATTCTGGATTTCTCTATCGCCTGCCTTGCCGTTTATTACGGCGGTGACAAGGCTGTCACCGTCTCCCTCCAGACCAGCTATCTCCGGGGCTGCCCCATTGACGGCACTCTGGTGGTAAAGGTCAAGGCCACCAAGGCGGGACGGACAATGATCCACGCCTACTCGGAGTGCTGGGAGGAAAAAACTCCCGATAAGCTGGTTGCCACCAGCGTCGGCGTTTACTACGCATAATCCATAATTCAGGAACCGTCGGCCTCGGGCCGGCGGTTCTTTTTTGTTCAGCCCGTTTCACCGCGTTAAATTGTTAAAAAAATTATCTCTTTTCCCTTGTATTTTACTTGTCCGTACATTATAATGAGTTCCAATCCCCTTGAAAGCGAGGCTTTGCAATGAAAACTTATTTTGAAATGAGCATAGATGAAAAGCGGGCGGAGCTGGATGTGCTTCTGGCTCGCTACGAAAATGAGAAGAAGGTTGGGCATAAGCTGGATATGTCCCGCGGCAAGCCCGACCCCACCCAGCTGAATCTTAGTATGGAGATGCTCCAGCAAAATCCCTATGACCTTATCTATACCCGCAAGGGCACCGATGTCCGCAACTACGGCGAGCTGGCAGGTGTGGACGAGGCCAAGGAGCTTTTCGCCGAACTTCTGGGCGTGAAGATGGAAAATGTCATCATGGGCGGTCAGAGCAGCCTTGCCCTTATGTACGATATGATGATAAAGGCTCTTGTCCTCGGTGTCTGCGGGGGCAGCAAGCCTTGGGGACAGCAGGGAAAGCTTAAATTCCTCTGCCCCATCCCCGGCTATGACCGCCACTTCCGTATCTGCCAGGAATTCGGCATTGAGATGATAAACATCCCCATGACCTCCGTAGGTCCCGATATGGATATGGTGCGTGAGTATGCGGAAAATGACCCCTCCGTCAAGGGCATCTGGTGCGTTCCCAAGTATTCCAACCCTCAGGGCATCACCTATTCCCCCGAGACCGTTGAGGCACTGGCCGCCCTGAAGCCCGCCGCCGATGACTTCCGCATTTTCTGGGATAACGCCTACTATGTCCACGGCTTCCGCGATAAGGACGATTATCTTATGAACATCTTCGAGGCCTGCGAAAAATACGGCAGCGAGGATATGGTCTATGAGTTCATGTCCACCAGCAAGGTTACCTTCTCCGGCGCAGGTCTTGCGGTTTTCGTGGCCAGCAAACGGAATGTGGACTTCCTTCTCAAGCAGATGGGCGTTCAGACAATAGGCTATGACAAGATTAACCAGCTCCGCCATATCAAGTATTTCAAAAATGTGGACGGACTTCGCGCCCATATGAAAAAGCAGGCGGACTATCTCCGCCCCAAGTTCGATTGCGCCCTTGCGGCTCTCGCCAGCGGTCTTTCCGGCACCGGCATAGGCAAGTGGACCAACCCCAACGGCGGCTATTTCATCAGCCTCGACTGTATGGAAGGCACCGCCACCCGGGTCTACAACCTCTGTAAGGACTGCGGCGTCACCCTGACCACAGTAGGGGCCACGTTCCCTTACGGAAACGACCCGAAGGACAGCAACATGCGCATTGCGCCGACGTATCCGAGCCTCGAAGAACTGGCCATTGCCACCGACATCCTGTGCATCGCCATCCGTCTGGCTGCCCTCGAGAAGATTTTAAGCGAATAAGACCCGCCCCGGCATTGCGCCGGGGTGTTTCTTTA
>JAZNZR010000097.1:0-8278 GCA_045595025.1 Oscillospiraceae bacterium
AAGGGTCTGCTGGAGCGTTACTTCGGTTGATTTATCCATAATCTATTAAATAACAATACCGGGCAGAATTATCTGCCCGGTATTGTTATTTGCAGAAAAATGTTGCTAATACTTTACTAAGGGTGTATTATCGAATCAAGAACATATTTCTTTGTTCTACATTAAATTTAGGAGGAGAACAGATGAATTTTTCCGCTAACTATATAAAGGGCGTAACTACTGTTATCAAAGAAGCGCAGAAGCTGAAGCAGTATAAAGCCATGCATCTTGCTTTTGCAATTGTGATCGGCGTTCTTATGCTGCCCTTCGCAGTTGCTGCTCTTGGTTTTGCTGTTACCATTTATGTTTTCGGTTATCTCTTTTCCGTTATATCCGAGCCTGTTCAGAAGCTGCATGAGCTTCTCAAGGGCGAGGGTCGTGAGCTTAAGCATGCATCCCAGTTCATAATTTATTTCCTTTCCTGGGGATTTATTTTCAGTGCTTACGCATTCCTCTCCGTTCTCTCTGTAATTCTCAATATTCTTTACAGCATCTTCGCAATACTTGCATATATTTGCACTCTTGGCGGAATAAAGTTCCATGTCTTTGCACGCAATGAAGATGTTTCTGTAGATATTGAAGGAAAGCATAATCTTGTTGTCCTCATAGTCTTTGTTGCAGTTATGGGCGTACTTCTTGTTCTTCTGCCCCTTATCAAGACCATTGTATTTGCTGCCGATCTGCCTGACGGTTTCCTGACCTTCAAGCTGTTCTTCACCATTTTCGGTGCTCAGATAATGGCCCTTAACGGCTGGAGAACACTGTTTGCAGCTGTTTACTCTGCCTTCGTTTTTGCCCCCATGACAAGAAAAAAGATTGAGGAATAATCTTATATAGCAAAAAAGGAGCCTGATTAAGGCTCCTTTTTTTACATTTATTTAGCATCGATGATCGCTGCAGCTCTTGCAAGTGCGTCATCAATATTGTCGCAGAAGTTTTCTTCGCCGATTTCTTTGTAAATACCGGCTTTATGGAAGAATTTCATAGGCTTTTCGTTGACATGGCTCATAATAAGGGTAATTCCTTTTTTATGACAGGTTTTTATAAGAGCCTCGAAACTGTGAATACCAGTGGCATCTATTACGGGAACGGATCTCATTCTTATAATGACAACTTTATTTTTGCTCTGGCTGATAACACGGGTGAGCTTATCTGCAGCGCCGAAGAATATGGGGCCGGTGATTTCATAAACCATAGTATTGCGGGGAACGGACTTGAAACGGATTGCCTCGGGGTCATTTTCATCGTTGACGGTTTTCCAGCCTTCGATGCTTGTTTCGTCGCTCATCTTCTTCATAAAGAGTACGAGAGCAAGGACAAGACCGGCCACGATTGCAACAACAAGGTCGAATATAACGGTAAGAAGGAAGGTTGCAATAAGCACAAGGTAATCAGTTGCGGGAGCAGCCTTGATTATGCCGACAAATTCACGCCATTCACTCATGTTATAGGCGGTTATAAAGAGGATTGCGGCAATGGCGGGCATGGGGATAAGCTTTGCATAGGGCATAAGAATAACGAGCATGGCAAAGAGCACTATAGCGTGCACCATTCCGGAAACGGGAGTGCGGCCGCCGTTTTTAACGTTAGCTGCAGTGCGGGCGATTGCACCGGTTGCAGGGATACCGCCGAAAAGGGCAGAGCCGATATTACCTACACCCTGAGCTATAAGCTCGGTATTGGAGTTGTGGCGGGTACCTACCATACCGTCAGCAACAACGCAGCTGAGGAGGGACTCAACGGCTGCCAGTATTGCGATAGTAAATGCATCGGGAAGAAGGTCGGTTATAGTTGCAAGGTTAAGATTCTTGGGAAAAGTAAATGCGGGGGGAGCAGAGGTGATATCGGGATAGAGCGTTCCAATGGTGTTAACGGGCAAGTCGAAAAGACCAACAACAAGTGCGCAGACTATAACAGCGACAAGAGAAGGGGGAACTCTGGGGAGAAGCTTGGGAAGGAAGATGAGAATAGCAAGGGCGATAAGTCCAACAAGGACTGCCCAAAGATTGATGCTACCGAAGCATTTTACAACCTCAATCAGCTTTTCAAGAGTCTCAACAGGACTGTGGGTGAAGGTAAGGCCGAAAAAGTCCTTGAGCTGGCCGATAAGAATTGTTACGGCAATACCGCTTGTAAAGCCCGTGGTGATGGTATAAGGGATGAATTTGATGAGCGCGCCCAGTTTGAACACACCCATGAGAATAAGCATAATACCTGCAAGAATAGTTGCGATAGCAAGGCCTTCAATTCCCTTGCTTGCAACGATGCCGGCAACAATGGTTGCAAATGCTGCAGTGGGGCCGCTTATCTGAACGCTGCTGCCGCCGAGAAGCGCACATACAAAGCCTGCAACAATGGCTGTATAAAGACCAACAGCAGGTCCAACACCGGATGCGATTGCAAGAGCAATGGAGAGGGGAAGGGCAATAATTGCAACGATAATACCGGCAATCAGGTCATTTACAAACTGTTTTTTACTATAATTTTTCAGACCGCTGAAAAAACTGGGCTTAAAAAATTTCATTTTTATCTCTCTCTTTATATGATTAATAATTTTTACATAAAAGCTTTAATATTATAAACTTGTTGCACAGATAATGCAACAAGTTTTTGAGCAATATGTCAAAAAATATTCTCTATAATGCCATAAATGTCTCATTAAAAATTAATTGATTTTGAAATGGTTTATATATATAATTAAGCTATAAACTGACAAGCGAGGTAAAGATTATGAATATATGGCACGGCATTGACCCCAAACGCATTTCTCCCGAAGATTTTATTGCTGTTATTGAGATCAGCAAGGGAAGTAAGAAAAAATATGAGCTGGATAAAGAAACCGGTATGCTTATTCTTGACCGCGTTCTTTATACCTCCACTCATTATCCCGCCAACTACGGCTTTATACCCCGTTCCTACGGCGATGACGGAGACCCCCTTGATGTTCTTGTTATCTGCTCCGAGGTTCTTGAACCTCTCACTCTTGTCCGCTGCTATCCTATAGGCTATATTTCCATGCTTGATGGCGGCAAGCGTGACGAGAAGATAATCTGCATTCCCTTTGCAGACCCCGTTTATAATACAATTAAGGACATCATGGAGCTTCCCAATCATACCTTTGACGAGATGGCGCATTTCTTTACTGTTTACAAAGCTCTTGAAGGCAAGGAGACCATGGCCGGTGATGTCAGCGGCAGAGATGGCGCAGTTGCAGTTATAAAAGAAGCGCTTGAGAACTATATCAATACTTTCTGCAAATAAAAAATAGAGGCAGGTTGAATACCTGCCTCTTATTTTTTATTCACCAAGTACGTATGCAAGCAGAAGATCGAGCGTTGCATTCAAGCCGTCGATATGAGTTCTCTCCATTCCGTGGCTGCAGTAAACAGCCATACCGAATGCGGCAGCGCGGAGATTGTTTCCTGCGCGCTGGGATGCGTTTGCATCTGTTCCGTAATGATAGAAAATATCAACAGCGTGGTTGATGCCGTTTTGCAATGCAAGGTCTATAAGCTCAGTTGTCAGAGCATAGTTATAGGGAGCAGTGTTGTCCTTCGCGCAAATGCTTACGGCTCTTTCGTTTCCGTCAAGGTCAGGGCCGATCAGACCGATATCTACAGCAACGAAATCGCTTACTCCCTCGGGAACGAATGTTCCTCCAAGCCCAACTTCCTCAGAGTAGGGGAAGGCGAGAATGGTGCGGTATTTGGGCTTGAGACCCTCATCCTTGAGATATTTGATCATATTAAAGCAAACGGCAACGGCAGCCTTATCATCGATAAAGCGGCTCTTTATATAGCCATTTTCTGTGAGCTGGAAGCGGGGCTCAATGGATATGGGATCTCCGTGGCGAATACCAAGAGCAACAACATCTTCCTTGCAGTGAACATTCTCGTCAAGAATAATCATAATGTTGTCAGCATCTCTGGGCATGGTTCTTGCGTCATCGAATACATGAACAGAGTGGGATGTGACTGTAACAAGACCGCTGTAGCATCTGCCGTCACGGGTGTGAATATGAACAGTTTCTCCTTCTATGGAACTGAAGTTTATACCGCCCAGCTGACGGACGCGAATCATACCGTCGCTGTCTATGCGGCGTACAATAAGGCCTATCGTATCAAGATGAGCACCTATCATAACAGTTTTGCTGTTGTCGCGGCCATCAAGAGTTATATATGCAGTGGATTTGTTATCATAGCTTACGGAACAGCCAAGAGAAGAAGCGATCTCCTCAATAATCGGATTCATCTCTCTGAAATATCCTACAGGAGAGGGAACGTTAACAATCTTCTCAAAAAGAGATACAGTATACATAGGGTCATAGTTATATTTCATTGCTGAGCCTCCGTTAATAATTTATTAATGTTCGCATTATAGCACATGAAAAGATAATAATAAAGTAAAAAGGAGCTCTTTTGAGCTCCTTTTTGTAGTATTTTGGGTAAATCAGGGACGAAGACCCATGCCGCCTTCAAGAGTAAGAGTCTCACCGGTGAGATATTTGAAGTCGGGATGAGCAAGCTGAACGCAGACGCGTCCGATCTCGGTCTCAACATTGCCGTAGTGACCCATGGGAGGCATTTTAACATTGGCCTTAAATGCTTCAGGATAAGCATTTGCCCAGTTTTCAAGCTGTGCGGTCCATGCGAGGGGGCATATAACGTTAACATTTATGCCGTCGGCACCCCATTCTGTGGCGGCAACACGGCTGAGACCGCGGATGCCTTCTTTGGCTGCGGCATAGGCAGACTGACCAAAGTTTCCGAAAAGACCGGCGCCGGAAGCGAAGTTTATAACGCTGCCGCGAGTTTCCTTAAGATAAGGATAGCAGGCCTTCATATAATAGAAAGCTGCATAAAGGCCGGAATAGAGGGCAAGATTAAACTGTTCGGTGCTGTGGTCGGCGAGTGGAACACCGGAGGCGGATGCCTGAGCGTTATTGATGAGAACATCAATTCTGCCAAAGTTCTCGATAGTCTTATCCACAACTGCCTTTACAACAGCTTCGTTGTCTGCATTTGCAGAAACATCGGCCTGAACAGGGAGAACATTTACGCCGTAAAGTCTTTCAAGTTCTTCTTTTGCTTCTTCAAGTTTTTTAACATTGCGTCCGGTAATGACGATGTTGGCACCTTCTTTGGCATAAGCGGTGGCAATTCCATATCCAATGGAGCCGCAGCTTCCGTCAGAAAGAGTGGCGCGGCCGGCGCCGGTGATGATAACGGTTTTTCCGGTCAAAAATCCCATAATTTAATTCCTTTCGTAATGTTTTTGTTCCAGTAATTAAATTATAAAAGTTTGTAGTATTTTTGTAAATAGCTATTTCAAAAGTTAAAAAATTAATTAATATTTTGTATGTTTACTTAAATATTATATCAAAAAAGTTATATTCTATATTTAAAATATGGAAGGAAATCTATATATTTATGAAAATATTTGCTTATGGCTGCAGACCTTATGATGAATTGAGCTGCTTTGAAAAATATTCTTCTTTCTTCGGCCTTGATATTAAATGCACCAAGCTGTCTGTCAGTGAGGACAATATTTATCTTGCTGAGGGAAGTGAGTATGTGTCCGTGCTGACCAATCCAATAACTGATACTATGCTTGATTCATTCAAAAGTATCGGCGTAAAGATGATTGGAACGAGAACCGTTGGTTTCGATCATATCGATTGCAAATATGCAAAGAGTATCGGGATTAAAATTTCAAATTCCTCATATAGCCCGGATGCTGTTGCGGAGTTTACTCTTATGCTTTCCTTGATGAGTTTACGAAATATGAAGCGTATAATTCAAAGATCTTCAATTAATGACTTCACTCTTAAAGGCTTAAGGGGCTGCAATTTGTCTGAAAGAAAAATCGGAGTAATAGGGACAGGGACTATCGGCAAAAGATTTATAGAACTATTAAAGGGTTTTGGCTGTGAGATTTATGCCTACGATCCTTCACCCGAGGAGATAGAAGGAGTAATATATCTGCCGCTAAAGGACTTGTTTTCCACCTGCGATATGTTTTCGCTCCATGCTCCTCTGCAAAGCGCCACCAGGCATATAATAAACAGAAATTCTCTTGATTTGATGCCGGATGGGTCAGTAATTATAAATACCGCAAGAGGAGGACTCATTGACAGCAGCGCTTTGATTGAGGCGCTTAATGAGGGAAAGATAGCGGCCTGCGGTCTTGATGTAATAGAGGATGAATTTGATTTGTACTATTACAATAGGAAAGCCGATGTTATAAATAATAAGCCCCTGTCAATACTCCGTGATATGCCGAATGTTATAATCTCGCCCCATATAGCATTTTATACATCAAAATCTGTTGATGATATGGTGAGAAACTGCATTCAGGCTTTTATCAATGATGAAGCAGGTGTTGAAAATCCTTTCCGAATTGTATAGACAGCAACTATTCTAATTTAAAGATTGAGCTAATAGGGATATTATGATATAATTTCAATGCAAAAAAGATAAAGGAGTCATTGAAACTATGATAGGATCTGGTCTGAAAAAATTCGCAACCGAAAATGGTTTGAAGGTTTCTAACGGAGTTGCTTACGGAAAACTTCGTAACTTCGCTGCTACCATGTTTGAGGGTTCAGGGTTTAAGGCAATTATTATCACTACCCGCTTTTTTGATGCTGAAAAGAAACAGCAGCTAATGAATGTTGTTAATGAACATAATCTTATGAAAGAATTCCGTGTTCAAAAGCTGGAGTTTACCTTTGATGCTGTTTTGATCACTTTCCATGATAATCCCGGCACTATGAAAAAGATTTTTGCGTTTGTTGATTTCTTCATGCCTCTTCTTTCTGAATACGAAGCAAGTCCTGCAAATGTGTGCACTCAGTGCGGTATGGAAATTTCCACTGATAATTGGATGCTCATTAACGGTACTGCGTATAACCTTCACCCTGCGTGCGCTGAAAAAATATCTGTTGAAGCGGAAAACGAAGCAGCAGCTGCAAAAGTAGAAAACAAGGGTTCTTATGTTGGCGGCTTAATCGGTGCTGTTATTGGCGGTCTTATCGGTGCCGTTGTTTGGGCAATTGTTCTTTATATGGGTTATATGGCTTCTATTGTTGGCATTGTGATTGGATGGCTGGCTGAACGTTTTTACAGACTTCTTGGAGGAAAAAATGGCAAGGGAAAGGTTGTTATTTTGGCCTTTGCAGCAATCGTGGGCGTTGTGGTCGGTACCTTTGCATCTGATTACTTCACTGTTGCACAGATGATAAATGCCGGCGAGCTTCCCGGTTTTGAGATGAGAGATATATTTTATATTATTTCTGTTCTTCTTGCGGAAGATGCTGAATATCTGCGTATCACTCTTTCCAATATTGGCTTGGGTCTTCTCTTTGCCTTCCTTGGTGAGTGGATTTTCCTTAAGCGCGCATACAAGGACAGCAAGAGTTTCAATATGAAAAAGCTTCAGTAACAATTAAAAGAAGCATCGGACTTTGTTCCGATGCTTCTCATTTTTCTTTTGGTTTGATTATTAGTGCATATGGTGCTATATTAAATCCAAGACTATATGGGAGGTATGCGCAGTGAATGATAGAATAATAGCATGGGCAAGAGAGCTTCAAAGCCTTGCTCAGTCTGGGCTTCATTACAGTAAAGATAAATTTGATATAGAAAGATTTGAGCGCATACGAGATATTTCCGCGGAAATGCTATCCGAAATTAGCAGCACACCTCTTGAAAAGGTTAAAGATATTTTCTGCTGCGAAAAGGGATATCAAACTCCAAAGGTTGATGTCCGCGCGGCGATAATACATGATGGGAAAATACTGCTTGTAAAAGAAAACAACGGACTTTGGTCATTGCCGGGAGGCTGGGCCGATGTTGGGTTAAGCGCCGGAGAAAACGCTGCCAAAGAAGCAATGGAGGAAGCAGGCGCAATCGTTGAGCCTATGCGCCTCGTGGCCCTTCTCGATTGGCAAAAAAATAATGGATTGGCTATGGTTAGCGCTTTAAGCGTATATAAAATATTCTTCCTCTGCAGCTATTTAGGCGGTGAATTTAAGGAGAATATTGAAACGTGCGAAGCAGGCTGGTTCTCACCGGACTCTCTTCCGACCCTTTGCCAAGAAAAAAATAACGAAGAGCAGATAAAGCTTTGTTTTGAAGCCTATAATAACGAAAACTTCACTTGCCGTTTTGATTAAAAAAATAGGCAGACAATTGTTTGCGGGTTTTTTTTACAACTCTTATATTTAAACTGTCGATAG
>JAZNZR010000098.1:0-19822 GCA_045595025.1 Oscillospiraceae bacterium
ATTCTTTTTGTGCCAGCAAAAAGAATATGGAAAGTCGTGGCGTTAAGAAAATGTGCCGGTGGCACATTTTTAGCCAAGACCGCAGCGGCTATGCCGCGAGGAGGGAAGTTATTAAGACCGACCTGTTCCCCCCTCTTTGGAAACTCCCCAAGTGCAAAAATGAGAAATATATTGTGCCACATAATGGGAGACTAAACCTTAGAGTGCTTACCTCGATTTCCGCTCAGGACGCTGCTGCATTGAGCTGCCTGTTCGGCAGCACGGGGAATGAACCTCGTACGGTTTTATGATGGGTGTGGATATCACCTCAAAGGATAATACTCGAATTATCGTTACCAGTCATTGACAAAAAGAGCTGTGTTCGAAACACAGCTCTTTTTTGTTCTTATTTATAGCTAAGGATCAGGCCTTCAGGCCGTGGACAGTCATTGCGATCATTCCGGCCAGATAAATAGCTCCGAAAGTTCCGAAAGCAACAAGCATCACATTATCTCCTTTCCAAAAATCCCACGAATTTATTTGGCGCTTTGCGCCTTCCTGCAATCTCAGTATATTCTCTTTTTGCAGGAAATCAAGCATTTTTATCAAGTGTTACGGATGTCATATGGTTAATTTGCCCAAATTTTCTAATGAAATAAAGTTTTTGCAAGTTTTCTTTCGTAACTTTCATTCCCCATTCCTGCAGTTTTGGAAAATGCAGCCGCTTGATACCGAAGTTTCAATAATTACCCTTTTCCGCCTCCAAAGCTCTCCAATTTGAATAATTCGGCTTGGGTGTATTCACTTTTTATGTCCTTGTACGAAAGACATAAGTCTATACGCATTTTTCAGTTTTTCCAATCCATTTTTCTGGGGCGCATAAAGCCTTATACCGGCGCTTTTATCGCCAAACAAGCGTTTGCGTTATATTTTGTCTCAAAAATTTGTTAAAAATAGGGAGTATTATTTTTCTTACTCCCCTGCTCTTGAATTTTACATGTTCCTTTTATGCAGCGGGCACCCCGGCATCTTGACTCGCAAGCTTAAAATTGTTATTGTTAATACAATATTGTATAAGGAGATTTACTATGGGAAGCGATTTTATCCACGTTTTTTCACCCATTGAGATAAGAGGTCTTGAATACAAAAACCGCATACACATGGCTCCCACCTCCCCCAAATACACCGATTACAAGGGCTTTATGACCACGGAGCACATCGAATATTTCCGCCCCATAGCAAAGGGCGGCGCGGGCATAATCACCCTCGGCAACTGCACCGTTGATATTGAAAAATTTCAGGATGAGCCCAGACAGGTTGCGCTGGATAACGACCACTACATTCCCGGTCTCACCCGCCTTGTTGATATGTTCGACCAATACGGCGTTGTGGGACAGTGCGAGATAAACCATTCCGGTCTTGACAATAACTTCGACCTGAATCTTTCTCCCGGTCTTGGCCCCACCGCTCAGCTTATGCCCAACGAGATAATGCGCGCCGCCGCCAAAGGCCGCGTTCCCGTTGCCGCGGAAGAGATGAGCATTGCCCAGATAAAGGAGATCGAGCAAAAATACATAGATGCCGCTTTCCGCTGCAAGAGAGCGGGTATGCACTCCTGCTTCCTCCACGCAGGTCACACAAACCTTATCGCCCAGTTTTCCAGCCCCCTCTATAACCGCAGGAACGATGAGTACGGCGGAAGCCTTGAAAACCGGGCAAGATTTTGCATGGAGATCCTTGAGGGTATACGAAAAAAATGCGGCGAGGATTTTGTTATCGAAATGCGGGTTTCCGCAGACGAAATTCATCCCGAGGGCATGCATTTTGAGGAGACAAAGCGCTGGCTCCAGATGATGGACGGCATGTTCGATATCGTCAATGTTTCCGCAGGCATGCACACCGATATCAACTATTTCAAATACTGGTCTCCCCATATGTTTATGGGTAAGATGATAAACGTAAAGTACGCAGCTGAGCTCAAAAAGCTTCTCAAAAGCAAGGTCAGCACAGTTGCGGGAATTGATAATCTTAAAAGCGCAGAGAAAATTCTCTCCGAGGGCTGGGCTGATTTCGTTCTTATGGCCCGCCCCCTTATGGCAGACCCCGAGATGCCCAGAAAATATGCCTTCAACAAGCCCGAAGAGGTTCGCCCCTGCATCCGCTGCAACTTCTGCGGCAAGCGTGTCCGCGAGACCAAAACCGTTGCCTGCGGCGTAAACCCCAAGCTGGGAAGAGAGCTTGAGCTTGACCACGGAGAGGTTCCCCTCGCCCGCAATAAGAAAAAGGTTCTTGTTGTAGGCTCCGGTCCCGCAGGTATGCAGGCAGCTCTCACCCTCAGAGAGCGGGGACACGATGTCATTGTTCTTGAGAAGAACGAGAGCGTCGGCGGAAATCTTGTCACAGCCGCCGCAATGCATCTGAAAGAAGATATGCCCGTTTACAGAGACTGGCTTATCCGCAAGTTCCTCAGCTGCGGCGCGGAGATCCGCACCTCCACCGAGGCCACAGCGGAGCTTGTTAAAGAGATTGCTCCCGATGCTATGATAATCGCCGCCGGTGCAGACCCGGTGATCGTGAAAGTTCCCGGCTTTGACCTCCCCCATGTTCATTGGTGCGGAGACGCAGATATGGGTAAATGCCCCGTTGGCGACAAGATCGTTATAATCGGCGGCGGCAGCGTAGGCCTTGAAGGGGGAGCCGCTCAGGCTGCCTATGGCAAAAAGGTTACCGTTATTGAAATGCTCCCCCAGCTTCCCAAGGGCGTTGTCCGTGCTGACAAGGAGCTTTGCCAGATTATCGAGGACGCAGACGGAGCTGTTAAAACGGGCAGAAAGCTCCTCTCCATCCACCCCGACCACGTTGTATGTCTTAACATACAAAGCGGTGATGAAGAAATTTATCCCTGCGACACGGTGCTTATGGCAGCAGGTCTCAGAAGCCGCAAGGATACCGTTAACGCCCTTCGCCATGCCATCCCCGAAACCGAGGTTTATGTCATCGGCGATTGTCTCCGTCCCCGCATGATAGGCGATGCCATTCGCGAGGGCTTCGGCACCGCACTCATTATCTGAGAAAGAAGGCAAATTAATGTCAAACATCGATAAGCGCTGGGGATCCTGGGCAAAAGAGCCCGACCCCATTGCCGAAGAAGATATAGTTTCCACCCATAGCTGCGATGTTCTTATTCTGGGTGCCGGCATTTCCGGAATAAGCTGCGCCCTCCGCGCAGCCCAGGGCGGTGCAAAGGTCACCGTTATGGAAAAGGGCGCAAAATGGTCAGCCCGCGGCGGCAATATAGGCGTTGCAGGCTCCAAATATATGAAGAATCTGGGCTATGAAAACGACATTGACGCTCTGAGCAGAGAGTGGATAAAGCGCTGCGGCAGCCGCTGCAGCGAGGAGTTGGTACGCCTGTACTTCACCCGAAGCAGCGACGCTATGGACTGGCTCCTTGACATTGTTACATCCCCTGAATACGGCGCAAGACCGGAGCTTCAATCTTGCATCTATCGGGGGGAAACCTACCGCGAGCATATGGGCTCCCATCGCATTTTTGACGGTCCTATGGCAAAGAAGGGACTGCGTCCCGGCGCAGCAGATGCTGTCCACGCAATGTATTGCGAGGCTCTGAAGCTGGGGGTTGAGTTCCGTTTCAACTGCAGCGCCTGCCGTCTCATAAAGGAAAACGGACGGGTTGTTGCCGCAATAGGTGAGACTCCCGATGGCTATATCCGCATCAACGCATCAAAGGGCATTGTAATCGCCACCGGCGACATCAGCGGCAACGACGAAATGTGCGCCGACCTTGCCCCTCTCGCCAACCGCTGCCCCAAAATTTACACTCCCGTAGGTCAGAACACCGGCGACGGTCACCGTCTCGGTCTTTGGGCAGGCGGAAGCTTTGAAGCGCAGCCCTTCCCCCTTATGCTTCATCCTCAGGCCTATTTCTTCTCCAGCCTCTGTTTCCTCTTCGTTGACAAAAAAGGCCGCCGCTTTATGAACGAGGATAACTATATTCAGGGTAAGTGCAACACTCTGCTCAGCAAGAATATGGACTATGCCTGGTCTATAATAGACTCCGGCTGGGCTGAAAAAATTCCAGCCACTCTGCCTTACGGCGGCGGAATTTTCTGGGATATAGACCACGGTCCCGACGATACCCACTTCCCCACAGAAAAGTTCGCAGGTATGCTTGAGCGTGGTCTTAAGGCTGGCACGGCAGTTATGGCCGATAGCTTTGAAGCTCTTGCCGAAAAGATGGGCGTTGATGCGGAAAGCTTTGCAGCAAGCGCCGCAAAATACAACGCGGCCTGCGCTGCGGGAAAAGACGGCGACTTTGGCAAGAGAGGGGAACTTCTCATTGCCCTTGATAAGCCTCCCTATTACGCTTTGAAGTTCGGCAGCGCTGTTCTCGCTATTGTCGGCGGACTGAGAGTTGACGGAAACATGGCTGTACTTGACGAAAACAGCGATGCTGTTGAAGGACTTTATGCTATCGGCAACGCAGCCGGCGGACGCTACGGTGTGGACTATCCTATGGTCATTCCCGGCAACAGCCACGGCACAGCTCTCACCTTCGGATATGTTCTTGGCGAATTTCTCACTGAATAAAAAAATCGCATCCCTTTTGGGGATGCGATTTTTGTTTATTTAATGCTCGTGGCAGTGGGCTTCGTCGCAGCCTCCGCCGCCTCCGCCGCAGCCGGGTCCGCCCTCATATTCGGGAATAATGGGCAGCAGACCTCTATCCGCTTTTTTCGCGGCGATGAGGACATTTTCTCCTGCGCCATCATAGCGGGTTATGCTCTCATCGGCTATTGGGTCAAAGCATTTCTGACCGATATGCACTCCGCAGACAACAGCCTCACACCAAGTTTCTATTATCTTGTTTGTATAGTCCATCGGCTCCTTGCTTTCGAGAACCTCGCAGATGCTTCCGTCATCGGTCTCGATTATCAAAAGAGCAGGAGAAGTTTCAAAACACTCCGGTACAATGCCTTCCGGATTGGGGAGGCTGGACATTACCGCAATTTTCATACTTAGTTCCTTTCAAATGAAATGATGGCGGCATTGCCGCCATCATTTTCTTATTGAACAACAGCTTCTTCAGCTGCAGCAGCGTTGAGCTTTGCAGTTTTCTTCTGCTTCTTGTTCTTGCTGGTGAGAATGGTGATAAAGAGGATGAGAAGGAGCAGCACACCTTCAACGGACTCGGTGATCTGGCTATCAGACATACCGATAAGGGCAAGGCCGTTAACGATAATGGTGATGGAGAGAGAGCCGAGGATAATCTTGTAGAACTTAGCGGAGGTACCGCCGGTGACAAGAACGCCGCCGAAGAAGATAGCCATAGCGACCTTCATCTCAAGGAAAACACCCATCTGCATGCTGGTGCCGCCAACGCTTGCAATGGAGAAAATTGCGCCCACACCGGCCATGAGTCCGGAGAGGAGGAAAACTGCAATCTTCATCTTGCTTACGGGAACACCGACAAACTTGGAGGTGGTTTCGTTCTCACCTATAGCCTGGCTGTAACGGCCGAGGCGGGTGAACTCGAAGAGATAGGCGATAATGATAACAACCACGATGAAAGCTGCGATTTTAACACCGGAGCCGGTGAGAAAACGCATGGAATCGGGTATGTACTGAACGCCGATAATGGTCTGGATATAGTTTACGATACCGCGTACACTGATGAGCATTGCAATGGAGAGGGTGAAGGAAGGAACCTTGCACTTTGCAACGATAACACCGTTGAGCAAACCAAGAAGGAGACCAACAGCCATTGCCACGGGAATCATAAGCCAGCCGATGCCGGTTGCGGTTGCGACCCACATGCCGGTGACACCTGCAAGCGCAAGGTTAACACCAACGGAAAGGTCGATGGAGCCCTGAGCAACAACGAAGAGAACGCCGCAGCCTGCAACAATGGTGAGGATGGACTGTTCAAGCAGAAGCTTCAGGGAGTAGGCACTGAGCATTCTGCCTTCGCTGGCGACGGTGAAAAACACGAAGAGCACCACAAAGGCGATGAAGGGCACCAGATCGGATATTTTGATTTTCTTAATAAAATTCTTCATCAGATCATCACCCCTATTACAGACTGCTCGGTAAAGTCCTCATCTCTGCGGATTTCCTTGGTGATGCAGCCGTCCTTCATAACAAGGAGGCGGTCAGCCATGCCGAGAACCTCGGTAAGCTCATCGGAGATAAGGATAATAGCGATGTTGTTTTCCTTGGCTTCTTTCATCAGCTGGTAGATATAAGCCTTGACGCCGACATCAACACCTCTGGTGGGGCAGTCGAGAATCAGAAGCTTGAGATCCTTTGCCAGCCAGCGGCCGAAGTTGACCTTCTGCTTGTTGCCGCCGGAAAGAGCGTTCATTCTCTGGTCAATGCCGGTGCACTTGACGGAGAGACTTTCAACCATTTCGGAGGAAAGCTTTGCAAGCTTTCCGGGATTAAGGAACCAAACCTTGCCCTCCAGCTCGGTGAGAGAGGGGAGGCAGAAGTTATCTCTTATGGATGCGTTTATCATAAGAGCTTCGTTGTCGCGGTCCTTGGGAACATAGCCCACATTATTTTCGAGAGCGGTCATGGGCTTAGTGATGTTGATATTCTTTGCCTTTAGGTAGACATTGCCTGCGCTGGGCTTGGAAAGACCGTAAACAGCCTTACCAACAGAATGGATACCGGAGTCACTGAGTCCGCAGAAGCCGAGAATTTCACCTGCATGAACCTTGAAGGATACATCGGTGATCTCGTGGGGGACAGTGAGATTATTGACTTCAAGGACTACCTCGTCGGAGCCGGTGGGAGTCATATCGGCGCGGTAATAGTCGCCGTTTATCTCACGGCCGACCATCATCAGACGAATCTCGTCGGGAGTGGTCTCGCGGGAGTTGACATTGCCCACAACCTCGCCGTCACGCAGAACGGTGATGGTATCGGTGATCTCAACCATCTCCTCAATGTCATGGGTGATGACAATAATGCTGCGTCCCATATCGCGGAACTTCTTGATGAGGTCATAGAGCTTGCTGCGGTTATTGAGGGAGAGGGACTGAGTCACCTCGTCCAGAAGAAGGATGTCGGGATCAACGCTGAGAGCACGTGCAAGCTCAATCATCTTGCGGGACTCGATCATCATATCGCCTGTCATTTCATTGAGGCGGGGCATGGTCAGGTTCCACTTTTCAAACTCAGCCTGAGCAGCCTTGTTCATCTTCTTCAGGTTGACAATACCGAAGCGGGAGAACTGCTTGGTTCTTCCAAGGAATACGTTTACGCCGGCAGAGAGATTGCCGACAACACCCAGCTCCTGCATAACCATGGATATCTTTGCCTTGTTGGCATCCAGGGGGTTATGGGGATCGTAGGGCTGGCCGTTAACAAACATCTCGCCGCTGTCGCGCATATGAATGCCGGCAATCTGGGAGATGAGGGTGGACTTACCAGAACCGTTTTCACCGATAAGACCGCGGATTTCGCCGCGCTTAAGGGTGAAGTCGATATCCTTATTGGCGTGGGTGGGGCCGAAACGCTTATTAAGGCCACGAATTTCAAGAACAAACTCGTCTCTCATTTTATGACCCCCTTCACATTTCTCTGTCCAATGATGGCGAAGATTATAATAAATGCGCCAAGGCAGGCCTCCTGCAGAGTGCCGGAGGGAACGCCCATTATGGTCAGGATGTTAAATACAGCGTAGAGAACAAAGGCGCAGATAGGAACGCCGATGATGATGTTGATTCTCTTCTGAATAATCTGAGCAAGCAGATAGATAGCCAGGGGCTGGAATATAAGGTTGATACTGGTAAGACCGGTTTTAACGGTTGTCTGACCGGCATAGCTCTGCTGCATAAAGCAGGCGATACCGATAAGAAGGCCGCTGATGAGACCGACAGCCAGCAGAGTTTTGTTCACATTAATACCGAGAGCCTTGCTGACTTCCTTGTTGCCGCCCAGAGAACGGATATTAAGACCTATAGTGGTGCGGTTATAGAGGAAGTAAATCACCAGAAGACCGATGGCAAGGATAACCACGCACCAGGGCAGCTGACCCAGAAGGCGGTATTCTCTGTTAAGTGCATTGGTGAAAAGAGAGCCGTTATCGCTGAACTTGATAGCAAGTGCGATTGCCTCATAAATGAGGGCTAGGCTGATACCGGCTATCCAGGAGGGGATGCCGGTGTAGGTGAAGATAAGGAAGTTCACCATTATAAGGACAAGACCTGTTACAAGTCCGCCTATAATGACGCCGGGAATTCCCATGGCATTGCCAAGGAAGTTTGCGGCAAAGGAGCCCAGCACTATAACACCGCCTATAGACATATCGGTGTAGCCGCATGCGAAAAGGAAGCAGAAGCCCCATGCGATGAAGGAAGGATACGCAATGTGGGCAATGATGCCCTTGAGGTTGGACCACTCAAGGAAAATGCCGCCGGAAATAAGATGGAAAATACCCATAACGGCAGCGATCACGACAACAAAAACAAGAGCAAAGAGCCATTTGTTTGTTTTCTTGTCTGCGGAAATCGTCGGCATAGGTTTATACCTCATTTCTATGTATCGGGGATTCGGGAAAAACGCCGTATAACAAAACGCCACGAAAAGGGTCTGTCGTTTCCGGCAGACCCTTTTCTGCTAATGCCTTAAGGTTTCTGACTATATGTATTTATATAGCTTACTTGAGGCCGTTGGACTCGAGCATGTAGTCCAGGTTGATGTTGTTGACCAGGTCAACATAGTACTGATAGGTGACACCGGGAGCGGTCATCTCATCGAGCATAGCCTTGGTGAAGGGAGCATAGCCCTCAGAGAAGAAGACCTTTACGTAGTTCTCAACGTTATTCTGGTCAACTCTGAAGGGAGAGGTGCTGAGGCGGGGAGCCTTGCCGTTCTCGTCAACGATCTTGTTGCCGTTGAGGTAGTTGATAACGAGAGTGGAGGAGATGTAGCTTGCCAGGGAGATACCGTCGTTGCCGCCAACAACCTTGCCGTCCATGATGTACTGAGCGGTACCGGCGTCAACGCAGGAAACGTAAACCTGAACATCGAGACCCAGGTTCTCGATAGCGGTCAGGGAGCCTTCGATATAGTCGCCAACGAAAGCGTAGAGAGCGTCAACTTCCTTGTTTGCGGAGAGAAGGTCGGTAGCCTTTGCAAGGCACTCGGAGTTATCGGTGCAGCGAGCTTCGCCGAGAACAGTGCCGCCCAGCTCAGTGAACTTAGCGGTGAAGCCCTGAGAACGCTGGTCCATGTTGTTGTCGCCGATGTTGCCGCCGATCATAACAGCGGTACGTGCGCCGTTAGCGTATGCCATCTCAGCGATAGCAGCGCCGTCAGCTACCATGTCGAGGTCGATAGCGCCGCAGTAGTACTCATTGGACTCTGCCAGCTTCTCGAGGTCGGGATTTTCGCCAACGAAAACGTCGAAAGCGAAGGGGATCTTTGCGTTTGCGCACTCAACACCGATCTGGGGAACGGTGGAAACGGCTGCGGCCTGGAATACAACGCCGTCAACGCCTGCTGCGCACATGTTCTGGATGTTCTGGAGTTCCTTGTCGGCAGTGAAGTCATCGCTCATGCGATTGACAGTGTGGCCGAGGGTGGTGAGGGTGTACTCCTTAGCGTCGCCGAACATATCGAGAACGGGAACGCCGGAGCCCCAGGTGTTGATACCGATGGTGTAAGTCTTTGCACCGTCGGCTGCGGGGGTTTCGGGAGCCTTGTCGCCGCATGCTGCAAGAGCAAGAACCATGACGAGAACAAGAGCGATTGCAATGATTTTCTTCATTTGGATTGTCCTCCTTTTATTGATAATGGGTAACCCAGTTTCCCCATATTTACAGGTCCGGGAAGTTAGCAAACAAACATTCACCCATTTAACCTGTAGTCGGATTATATCATTTTGTTAAATGATAGTCAACGGATTATATACTCAAAACGCCAAAAAACTGAACAAATATATAGGATAATACTTTACATTTTGCACATAAATGCTTTATAATACAAAAAGATTTAATTAAATAGATATATCTTTTGCCGAAAGGAGCAAATTCATTATGATGGAAGTCAGAACTCACACTCACGGTCCCGGAAAGCTCAGCACCAGAACCATGGTTGCCGACGAAGGCGGTTTCTGCGTCACCAGTGTCCTCATCATGGGCGAGAAGGACTGCGTCCTTGTGGACTGCCAGTGGACCCGTTCCAATGCTTACCGCGTTATCGCCGAAATAGCCGAGACCAACCTGAACCTCACCGCCGTATATGCCACCCACGCTCATCCCGACCACTACTGGGGCATCGGATACATAGCTCAGGCATTTCCTCAGGCAAAGCTCTATGCCCGTCCGGAGGATATTCCCGTAATCAACGCTCAGTTCCACGACAAAACCGAGCATTGGGAAGAGGTTATCGGCAAGGTAAACCTCTGCCGCGAGCTGCCTGTTATCGAACCCCTGCCCGAGAACAACATCATTGAGCTTGAAGGCGAAGAAATTCAGATTCTCCCCAAGCTTTGGGGCGACCTGAAGTATAACACCGCTGTTTGGGTCCCCTCCATCAAGACCCTTATCGGCAGCGATATCCTCTTCAGCGATGCTCACCCCTTCACCTGCGAAGTCAGTGCAAAGGGCCGCGCAAAGTGGTATGCCGAGATCGAGGAACTTGAAAAGCTGGGCGCAGAGGTTGTCATCCCCGGCCATGTAAAGCCCGGCACTCCCTTCGATGAGCGCACTTTCACCTACACTAAGGCATATCTCCGCGCCACCGAAGAAGAGCTTGCAAAGACCAGCGACATGAAGGAATTTTTCTACAATATGTGCATGCGTTTCCCCACCTCCGTTCTCATCTTCCTCAGCAACGATATGAACTCCAGCGTTTTCCTGGGCGGAAGAGAGTGGAACTGGAGCGATATGGACGACTGATATCTGCTCAACATAAAAAGAACCCGACGGGAATCGTCGGGTTCTTTTTTGTTAAACAATCTTACTGATAGTTATCCCAGATCTTGCCGTAGAGCTCTCTGGTGTTTTCCTCGGTTACGAGGGTGGGGCAGTTGAAGCGCAGGCCGGAGGCAAAGCCAACCTCGGTGCATTCCAGCATTTCCTCACGGGTATAGCCGCGCTCTGCGGGGCTCTCGATGCCGATGGTGCGCATCAGGTTTCTGATAGCCTCAGCGGTCTTCTCGCCGATTTCCTCAGCGCTTTCGCAGCCGCAGAAGCTGACGCCCATGGCTTCGCCAACCATCTTGACCTGATCAGCAGCATTGGGAGCGATGAACTTCATGAGTTCGGGGCAAGCCCAGCCGCAGTTGGTGCCGTGGGGAGTATGGAAGCGGCAGGAGATACCGTCTGCAAGACCGTGGCCGAAGTGAACGTCGGTCTGGGTGAAGGCAATGCCTGCCCAGTTGGAGGCCAGAGAGAGTTCATAGCGGGCTTCCAGATTGCTGCCGTCTTTAACAGCGATAGGGAGATACTTGCAGATCTTGGAGATTGCAGCGCTTGCAAGAAGCTGAGCCTGGGGATTCCACTTGAGAGCGGTGATGGACTCAACAGCATGGGTGAAAGCATCGATGCCGGTGTAAGCGGTTACATAGGGGGGCACGGTGAGGGTCAGCTCGGGGTCAACGATGGCCATATGGCCGTGAACGAAGATGGAAAGTTTCAGGTTGCGGACGGTATCGGAATAAACGCCGCAATGGGTAACCTCGGAGCCGGTGCCGGAGGTGGTGGGGATCAAAACGATGGGAACGCGGGACTTCATCTCGGTGGGAGGAAGGGTCAGGTACTGAGCAATGGGTGCGGGATTATCCAGAAGGAGGGCAACAGCCTTTGCCGCATCCATGGAGGAGCCGCCGCCGATGCCGATAACGCCGTCAACCTGCTCTGCGCAGGCAAGAGCGCCGGCTGCATCAACGATTTCGCAGGCGGGGTCGGACTGAATGTCACCAAAAAGGACATATTCAATTCCTGCAGCCTCGAGGCTGGGGATAACCTTGTCCATAACGCCGGCGGCCTTTACGCCTGCGTCATAAACGCAGATGACCTTTTTGCAGCCAAGTTCCTTGGTCTTTTCGCCAACTACGCTGACTGCTCCGTTGCCGAAAACAACAGGTGCCAACTGATTGTAAGTAAACATTTCCATTTCTCCTTTGTATATTAAATTAATTTACATCAATTCTTTTTCCACTCTCTCGCCGAGAGCCTTGACTATGCCTTCAAACTCCTCGTGGTAGGCCTCCAGTCCCTCGTGACCGTGGAGATGGTACTCCATCTTTGCAAGATTTGTCAAAACGGTGGGTATCCATCTGTAGGGCACAGCAATAAGCATGGTATTCTCACCGTAAAGCTGTCTGCCGTGGGGACCGTGGACAAGGGCGGGAAGGATATAGTTTATTTTATCCTCATTATAGGGATAGGCGAATATCCATGAGCAGCCTATAACCGGAGTGCAGACGCTGGTATAAAGCTCGCCGGTGGAATAGGTTGCGGCGCGCATTATAAGCTCGCCCTTGGAGGGTGGGGCCGCGATTATAAGCAGGTCGGGATTGAAATTCATCTTGTCGTAGCGGGCGAAGGAGACATAGTTGACGCTTCCCTCCGTCAGGTGCTGAACATATCTATAAAGTCTGCCGTTGCAGCGTGCCTCATCAAAAACCCCCAGTCCGGGACCTATCTGGCCGCTCTGCTCAAATCCGTCCCAGCTTTCCATGCCGAGGATCTTCTTGCCCACGCAGGTTTCCGCATTGGCTTTCGAAAAGCAAAAGGGTTCTTCCCTTCTCTGGCTCTCCCGCAAAAGCTCGCAAAGGGACATTTTCACATCCTCCTCAAGAAGAGCTATTCCCTCGGGGCGGAAAAAGTCATAGCGCACGCCTATGGGAGGCAGTTCAAGACCCAATGTTGAAAGAACAGAATAATCTTCTTTCATAAATCCTCCTTATAAAGATATTGAAATATCCCAAGCTCTGTGCTTTAATAATAGACAAATATGGCAAAAAATCTGTTTTGCAGCGCCACATTTTACCACATTATAGACCAATCGAAATCAATATGCAAGCATCTCCGGTCTAATTTGGTTTATCTAAACCGATTTTGCGGAGAATAATTATGAAGGGAGAAAATTAAATGATAAAGCCCATTACCAATATGAAAGACGCCTTTTCCCTCAGCGGAATGAACGCTGTTATCACCGGCGGCAACCGCGGTCTCGGTCTCGGTATCGCCACCGCCATGGCTCAGAGCGGCGCCAACATCGCCATTTTGTGCCGCGACAAGGCAAAGGCTGACGAGGCAATCGCAGAGCTTCAGCAGTACGGCGGAAAATATATGAGCTTCGACTGCGATATCACCAATCTTGACAGTGTCCGCGCCGCCGCAAAGCAGGTCAGCGAGCAGTTCGGCAATGTGGATATCCTCGTCAACAACGCAGGTGTTTCCTGCTTCAACGAGCTCCTCAACATGGATGAGCAGCTCAGCGACTGGTACAATGTCCTCAATACCGACCTTAACGGCACCGTCCACATGACCTATGTTTTCGGTAAGCTTATGCGCGACTCCGGCAAGGGCGGCAGCATCATCAACATCTCCTCCAACGCCTCTATGATAGTCAATAAGACTCAGCCCATGAGCCCCTACTCTTCTTCCAAGGCTGCTGTCAACCACTTCACCCACTGCATGGCATGCGAGCTGGGCAAGTATAACATCCGCGTGAACGCTATCGCTCCCGGCTTCTTCAACACCGAGCTGAGCAAGTTCATCCCAAAGGATCAGTTCGACTACATCAACAATCAGATGCCCCTCGGCCGCTTCGGCGAGCCCATCGAGGTTGGCGCTCTGGCAGTTTACCTTGCCGCTCCCGCCTCCGCTCAGGTCACCGGCACCGTTCAGGTAATCGACGGCGGCTACATCCTCTCCTGCTGAGAAATATCTTCAAACATAAAAAAGAGCATCCCGATGGGATGCTCTTTTTTATTCCACTATGTATCTTTCCCCGAATCTGTAGGGTGTTCCGAATTCTCCGGATGCCACAAAGTCAAGGCAGGCTTTATTATCCGTTATAACAAGCCCCGCAACGCGGCGCACACCGTATTTCAAAAGCTCAAAGCTCATGGGTGCGCTGGGTCCCGTTATTATAACATCCGCATTTTTCCCAAGCTCAAGAAGTCTTGGCATAGTCTTGTTAATAAATGCGCTGCCCGTTATCAGCACAAGATCGGACTCGGGCACAAAATATTCGCAGGCGCTGTCCGGATAAGTTCCGTCCACAAGATTGCGCTCTAAAACCACAAGTCTCTCCGCGTTTTTGAAAAGCTCGGGAGGATACCGCAGCGCACCTATCATGCACATTTTTCTTCCGTCAACCGGCAGGTCATAGGTGCAAAAGCGTGTATCGCCCTGTTCGGTTTTATAGCGGCGCATACGTTCATGGGAATTATAGAAGGCATTTATGGCAGCCATTCCTATTCCGGCTTCGATAAAGTTCCAGCTTTTCACCTTTTCCGCAGCGCGGCGAAGGCTCATTCCCAAGGGGTTTTCCCCGCTTTGGGGCAGGGTTTCCACGGGAGTTGTCATAGCAAGACCTATGCTGCCTTCGGAAGAGCGCACAGCAGTCCATACTTTTCCGCAAATGACCTCTTCCACATATATATTTTCGGGAATAGCCTCTATCAGCTTATTATAAAGCTCCCACACGCTTATACCTCCCAGGCTGTCAACATTCTTCCTGCACGCACCATAATCAGCTGAGCGGTAATACTTACAGCAATCTCGGCGGGAGTCTCCCCTCCGATATCCAGACCTATGGGCGCGGTGATGCGAGCAAAATCCTTATCTGTATAGCCGAAGGCGCGCAGACGGTCAAATACCGCTTTTTTCTTTGCGGGACTGCCTATAACGCCAATATATCTGGCAGGAGTTGCCAAAATCTGGCGCTGGATCTCGAAATCATCCTTATGGCCTCTTGTCATTATGCATACATAGTCATTTTCGCTTATCTCATCGGTAAGGCTGCCCAGATTTGCCGTATCAACAATTCGCGTCTCCTCCGCGCCGGGGAAAAGCTCTATGCGGGCGAAATCCGGTCTGTCCTCCAGCACTACGCAGCGAAAGCCAACTCTTGCAAGGGCGGGCACAAGCTCCTGGGCCACATGACCACCTCCGAAGATGAACACCTTTCCCGGCTTGAGAAGTTCCTCGGTGTAATAAGTGCCGCCCTTTGCCTGCTTCTGGGTGGGGCGGGCAGGAAGCTCTTCAAGAATTTCCCCGGGAATTTCATCTCCGAAAAGTCCCGAAGTTTTGCCGTAAACAGCCATTTTTCCGCCGCTTGCCTCGTCCAGGCCGCAGATGAGCCAGCACTGCTCGCCACGCTCATACAGCTCCTCTATTTTCTCTGTAAGGCCGAGAACATTTTTATCCTCCGAGGAGATATAGCGGAAATATACATCCACGGCTCCGCCGCAGATCATGCCGAGATTGGCCACATCTCCGCTCTGGAGGCGGAAGCTTTCCACAAAGGAACACTTATTTTTCAAAACCTCTGCCGCCATTTGCTGGCTTCGGTATTCCACGGCTCCGCCGCCGATGGTGCCGGCAAGTCTGCCTTCGGCAGTTATGAGCATCCTCGCTCCGCTGCCGCGGGGGGTTGAGCCGCTGCTTGCAACGGTAGTCACAAGAACGCTGTCTGCGCCCTCGCCCATGGCCTTATTGAGTTTTCTGAAAAGTTCTCTCATCAAACGCTCTCCTTGGAAAAATACTCTGCCGCATCCATGCCGATATAGGTGGGCTTCAGACTCTCTCCATCCCACTCAATAATATTGAGAGAAACATAGGCCTGGGGCATACTGCGGCTTCGGGACATAGGGATATCCAGCAGTACGCTTATCATAGCGCGGTTAATGCCCGAATGAGCAACGATTATTATATCATCTTCCGCATCGTCCAGTATGCCGCTTATGGCAACAAGACCTCTCTCGGCGCAGTCCTGAAGACCTTCGCCGCCGGGAGGCAGAAGCTCATAGCCCTCGCCCCGGGAGGCATACTCCTTGGGCCAGCGCTCTTTTATCTCGTCAAAGCTGAGTCCGTCCCAGACTCCGCAATCCTGCTCCTCTATGCCGGGCAGCTCCATTACATCCCATCTTCCCCGGGATATGGCCTCTGCGGTCTCCTTTGCACGGAGCATAACGCTGGAATAAACGCAGAATTTTTTGTCATCCGGGAAGAATTTGGCAAGAGCTTCAGCCTGTTCTATTCCATGCCGGGACAGGGGTGCATCTGTGCGGCAGCCCAGGCATACATGCTGTTTTCCTCCGAAATCGGGTTCGGCATGTCTGAAAAGATAGATTTTTCTCATAATGATTCACCAATCTTTTTTAATAATTCATAGTCCTCGGGTCTATCCGCATCTATGCAGACTCCCGCATCGTCACATTCAATTTCTCTGACTTCAAGGCCAAGCTTTTCAATCGCGCCCCGAAGTCCCCCTTCCCCCTTATAGGAAAGCACTGAGTCTATGCACTTTGCATCCAGCACAATTGGGTGGCCGCTCCTTCCCTCATACAACGGGCGCACCACATCCGCCTTTCCCCCGATAAGGGCTCTCACGGTCTCCGCTTTCACGGCAGGCACATCCACGGGACTTATTATAACTCTAGAGCACTTGCCCTCCAGCTCTTTTAATCCGATGCAGAGAGAATCGAACATCTGGTTTTCCGCATAACCCGGGTTATGGACAAAGCTGCAGCCGCAAAGGGCGCTCTGGGCTTTAATTTCATCCGCTCTGTGCCCCGTCACAATAAGCACTTTTTCCGCCCCTGCAAGACGCATATTTTCAACGCAGCGGGAGATTATTGTTCCCTCTCCAAAGGGTAAAAGAGGCTTGAAGGCCCCCATCCGGCTTGAAAGCCCCGCGGCACTTATAAGTCCTGCCAAAGGCAGGGGCTTTTCAGCATTCATACTGTTTCTCTTCCTTTTTGAAAATCCAAAGACCGTATCGCGCCTTTATCCTGCGCAAAAGCAAGGCGGTCTCCATTCCCATACACTCGCAGAAGCTGCCATCAAGCATCATCTGCGCCGCCATAGCGGCAAGATCCTGACTGCGGTCAGAAAACTTCAAAAACCTAAAGCCCGCTTTTTTAGCCATAAGCTCTATTTTTTCCCGGGAGTATATTCTGCCAATGGCTTTGCCGTCGGGGGCAGCGATGAAATCCTCACCGCCGAGGAGGGCAAAGAGTTCTCCCGAAATGAGAATCCCCCCAGCTTTCAGCACCCTTGCCATCTCCTCCAAGGCCTTTTCAGCATTGTCAAAAAGGGAAAGGCTGCATTCGCACAGCGCAAGCTCAAAGCTTTTATCTTCAAAGGGCAAGGCCTCCGCCCGGGCAAGGAAGACCTTCCCGGCTTCACTGGCAGCACTCACCATATCCTCATCGCTGTCCACACCGAAAACCCCACATTCCTGAAAGCTCTCTTTGATGGCCTTCATACGCTCTCCTCTGCCGCAGCCCACATCAAGCAGGCTATTCACCTGAGGCATAAGCGCGGCAATCTCGGCGCAGATAAGTTCATCGCTGCAGGGGCTGAGGCGCTGCATTTTTTCTCCGTAGGACAATTTCACTCACCAATTCCCGTCAGATAAGCGGCGCAGAATGGTTTCAGCTTCCCATCGCTGTAAACATGGAGGGAGCATCTTCTGAGCCGTTCAATATCAATATTCATAGCGTCCTGAAAGGCCATAGCCGTCACGGTGAAGCCGTGGCTTTTTACCCGCTCCACGAAGGCATCCATATCGCTGAGGTCGTCTCCCCAGCGGCTTTGTTCTTTTTCGGTATCTCTTGCCCATCTTGAGCCTATATACTCTCTGTTTTGGGATGCGCTGCTCATTTTCTGAGCATTTCTCCGAAATGTCATGGGCATCAAAGAGCCGTTTTTCATAACAACAAAGCTTGCATGAGCTCCGCAGGAGGGATGGTCGCAGCGGGAGGGAGCAATGTTTTCCTCCTTTATCCCCGCCTGAACGCCCAGTGCATATATAAGCTCATCGAGAGTATAGCGCTCTCTGTCATCGGGCTCTTCCGGATATCTTCCAAAATAGCTGACGGGCTGGAAATGAACTCCCCGCACCACGGGGGAAAGAGCCGCGCCGAAACGGATAATATCCCCCACCTGATGCTCATTCGCACCCTTCACAATGGTGGGCACAAGGGTCACGCCAAGACCGTGTTTTCCGCAAAGCTCAATGGCCTTTTTCTTCGTTTCCAGAAGTGGCTTGCCCCGAAGCTTTTCATATATATCGTCGCTAACACCGTCAAACTGCAAAAACACGAAGGAAAGACCTGCCTCCGCAAGACTTTTCACGTATTCTTCATCCCCGGCAAGACGAAGTCCGTTGCTGTTGAGCTGAACATAGCCCACACCCTTGCTCCGTATATAGCGGATAAGCTCGGGAAGGTCAGAGCGCAGGCTGGGCTCTCCTCCCGAAAGCTGGATGAGGGGTTTTCCCGTGCCAACGATGGTGTCCACCGCCATTTTCAGTTCCTCCAAAGAGGGCTCCGCCATTTCGCCACCGGCAAAGCAAAAACTGCATCCAAGGTTGCAGCGGCGGGTAACTTCCAGCAGCACGCAGCAGCTCCCCTGAATATGCTCAGAGCATATTCCGCAGTTTTGGGGGCAGGAAAGTCCTTCCCCTTCCTTAAGCTCCTCCGCACCGGTCCGCCAAAGCTCAAAATCCGAAAGACCTCTCCACACAGTTACGGAAAACTCACCGTGGTCAGGGCAGCTTTTTTTCAGTTTTACATTCCCCTCATTGGCAACAAGCACCGCCTCTGTAGGGCGGAGACAGCGGGGACACAGTGAACGGGTTTTTCTCAAAACTTCCATACAACCAAACCACGCAAATTTGATAGCTAAATTATATCACACCGCTACTTTTTGTCAACGAAGGCAACCGAGCCCAATTTAATCAACTCAAATCAATATCAATTAAAAGTTTGTTGAGTTTTAGACAAAGCTGTGCTATGATAAGCTTGTCTATTTGAGGATTCATAAGGAGGTAATTTTTATGAAAATCATAAAACCCACCAAGGCTGAAGTCGGCGCCATGTTTGAATCCGGTCTCAACTGCAGCCAGTGCGTTCTCGGCCAGCTTGCAGATGAGCTTGGCTACGACACCGAGGAGCTCCACCGCATTGCCCACGCTTTCGGCGGCGGCATGTTCCGGGGCGACACCTGCGGCACAGTTGTTGGCGCCCTGCTTGCCATCGGCATGGCATACGGCGGCAGCTGCGACGAGCAGTGCGATGAGGTCGTTCACGAAAAGGTTCATGCATTCATGGACGCTTTCACCGAGCGCTTTGGCAGCGTCTACTGCCGCGAGCTGCTGGGCTATGACTTCTCCGTTCCCGGCGAAAGAGACAAGGCCTTTGCAGCCGGCGCAACCATAGAGCGCTGCCCCAATTTTGTCCGCGGTGCGCTTGAAATTCTTGAGGAAATAACTACAGAATAAGATATACAAATCAGGAGGAAAACAATATGGCAGAAATGAGGCTTACCCGCGTTAAGCTCATAATCAATGGCGTTGAAAGACCCGTTCTTTGTGATCTCCAGAAGGACACCCTCGCAACCGCAATCCGCCGTCTCGGCCTCACCGGCACCAAAGTCGGCTGCGGCATCGGTGCCTGCGGCGCCTGCTCCGTTATTCTCAACGGCGAAGTTGTGCGTTCCTGCACCAAGAAGATGAAGAACATCCCCGAGCACAGCGAAATCATCACCATTGAAGGTATCGGCACTCCCCAGCACCTCCACCCCCTGCAGCAGGCCTGGATAACCTACGGCGCAGCCCAGTGCGG
>JAZNZR010000099.1:0-9102 GCA_045595025.1 Oscillospiraceae bacterium
GCTGTCCTTAGTACGAGAGGACCGGGATGGACATACCTCTGGTGCACCAGTTGTTCTGCCAAGGGCATAGCTGGGTAGCTACGTATGGACGAGATAAACGCTGAAGGCATCTAAGCGTGAAACTCCCTCTAAGATAAGATCTCCCATCCATTGGAGTAAGGGTCGTTGTAGACGACAACGTTGATAGGTCGGAGGTGTAAGCATGGCAACATGTTCAGCTGACCGATACTAATAACCCGAGGGCTTGACCGACAATGAAATATGCAGGCATGCCTTACTTCGATTAACATTCCATTTGTTCAGTTTTGAGGGTGCAAAACCCATTAGTTGGTGTTTCTAACGGTGAGGGTCCACCCGTTCCCATTCCGAACACGGCAGTTAAGCTCACCAGTGCCGACAATACTTGTCTGGAGACGGACCGGGAAGATAGGTCAACGCCAACACAAAGCTCTCGAGTTTACTCGGGAGCTTTTTCACGGTCTTTACCGCGTCTTCGGAAGTGCTTGATACTGGGAAGATAGCGGAAAGTTTATATATGACGCGCCAAAACGAAGGCGGTTAGGCCGCCGGATACGCAGGAGGCGTCAGTCAGAGTTGGTACCTTTAGCGGTGAGGGTCCACCCGTTCCCATTCCGAACACGGCAGTTAAGCTCACCCGCGCCAAAAATACTTGTCTGGAGACGGACCGGGAAGATAGGGCGGCGCCAACACAAAAGAAAAAAGGACAGACTTTTGGTCTGTCCTTTTTTTATATTCTTTCGGGGGAAATTTCCCACTTGTTGAGGAAGTTTTTCGGGTGTCTGCTATGAATTTCAAGAGCCTCTATTTCCTTTGCCTCAAGCCATTCCTCCAGGCAGAGTCCACTTTCGTATATGTCCTCGGCGGCCTCTCTGCCCACATAGCGATAGTGCCAGGGCTCATAGATAATTCCCGTTATTTCGCTTTTATCAACGGGGTAGCGGAGAATGAAGCCGTAGCGCCAGGAGTTTTTCATAAGCCACTTCTGGGTGGGGGTGTATGCCTGAAATTCATTGAGGTAGCCGTAGTTGGCATCAACAATATCCACCGCCAGACCCAGCTGATGCTCGCTGGTGCCGGGAACGGCAACGCTGCGGGCGGCTTCAATGCGGGCCTGCTCATCGCTCCTTCCGGCCTTGATCAGCTTTTGAACCTTGGCTTCATAGAGCTCCAGCTGCTTATAGTAGCTTCTGTATGCTGAAACTATGTAAGGATCGCCGCCTGCCTCACGGCATGCCTTTATCAGCTCCACAAAGTCGCCCATGGCCCGCCTGTCAAGGCTGAACTCTTCCGTATAGTAGGTGAGTATGGGATAATAGTACATGTCAAGGCTGTTTTCGTAATTGACAAGGATGAGCAGATCCGCCTCTCTGAGAGGATTGCTGCTGCCTGCGGAGCTATATACGGGAAGAGAAGGACTCTCCTTTGTTTGATTGCTTGCGCCGCAGAGCCCCGGAAGCAGGGAAAGAAGAATAATTAGGGGCAGCGCACGGCGGATAAGGGAAAGTTTTTTGTGCATATCAACATCTCCTGATGTTGATATTATACTGCTAAATTCTCCCAAAGTCACTTGTTTTTCTTTGTTTTATGTGAAGGCGTGAGAGTTCACCCGTCATTTCAGCGGGATGCGGGCATCCTGCCCTACGAATAGGGAAGGCTTTGGCGGCGGGAGCAAGCTTCGCGAAGCGAGGCAGGAATGGAAGGTTTTCGCGAAGCGAAAAGCCCAACCGCCCTACGGTGGGTGCGGTAACGGCGGGCCGGCCAGTGTCCGGCCCCTACAATTATTTATCCAAGACATGCCGTAGGGGCGTATCGGTATGTCCGCCCGTGGTGCGGTAAAAACCGGCGCGCCGACGGCCATGGGCTTGCGCCCTACGCGAGTGCGGTATAAAAGGCGGGAGCGTTACGAGGTACAGCCTTGGTGCTGCCGAACAGGCAGCTATATGCAGCAGCGTTCTGAGCGGAAATCGAGGCATGCACTCTAAGGTTTAGGCGAGAATTTCTGTGGAACAATGTGTTTTCCATTTACGCACTCGGGGAGCTTCCAAAGAGGGGGCTTTCCTCGCCCCCTCTTTGGCCTGTTTTTCTTTCCATATTCTTTTTGCTGGCACAAAAAGAATATGGCCGTCGGAGACAAAAACCTCTCCGTCTTTTGCCTGCGGCAAAATCCACCTCCCCTAGTAGGGGAGGCTTTTTATGGCGCGCCCAGTGGTCGCGCCATACGGGAGTGCGGTATAAAAGGCGGGAGTAAGCTTCGCGAAGCGAGGCAGGAATGGAAGGTTTTCGCGAAGCGAAAAGCCCAACCGCCCTACGGGGTGCGGTAACGGCGGGCCGGCCAGTGTCCGGCCCCTACGAGCGTTGTTTTACAGCGGTGCTATGTAGGGAAGGGTCTTGACCGCAGCGATTTATCCAATCATTTATCCAGCCATTCTTCGAAGCAGAGGCCGCTCTCGAATATGTCCTCGGCTGCATCTGTGCCTACATAGCGATAGTGCCATGGCTCATAGATAATTCCCGTTATCTCACTCTTCCCCTCGGGATAGCGGAGGATGAAGCCGTAGCGCCAGGAGTTTTCCATAAGCCATTTCTGGGTGGGGGTATCAGCCTGAGCTTCGTCAAGAACCGTGTAGTCCGAGTCGATTATATCAAAGGCCAGCCCCAGCTGGTGCTCGCTGGTGCCGGGACGGGCAACGCTGCGGGCGGCTTCAATGCGGGCAAGGGATTCGTCAAGCCCGCCTGCCATTACACGTCCCACTTTATCTTCGTATAATGCGCTTTGGGTCTCCCAGCTTCGGTAGGCGGAGCAGACATAGGGCTCGTTACCTGCGGCTCTGCAATCCTCAAGAAGGGCTATAAGCGCCTCAAGGGCTCTTGCATCAAGCTCCGTCCCGTCATTTAGTGAGGCGAGAGGGGGAACATAGTCTTCATCAAGGCTGTTCCACGGGTTGACCAGTGTCAGAATGTCCGCTGGCTGGGCGGGTTCCTCCCCATTGTTTCCGGACGTGTGGAAAGTGTGGAAAATTTCTTCGGGCAAGAGATTATCTGCAGAGCAGCCACCGAGGAAAATTGCAAGAAGGAATAGCAGCAAGAGCCCCGGCAGGGAGCAGCCGCGTATAAAAGCCCATTTTTGATGCTCATCTTTTCTGTACATTTTAACACCTCCTGATATCGACATTTTAGGAGGCAAATGTTCCCAATTCACATAAAATTTCCATCATTTTGCCATCAAATGTGTGGATGGGTTTTGGCGGGGCGTAAAATCTTACTCTTGTCCCTGTAAATAAGAACTTTTTTACACATTTTGTTGCTTTATCTTAATTGTATATGTATACTTAGCTTGTAATTATTTTCCGTTACGGAGGTAAGACGATGAAAAAAGGGCGCATAATTCTTTGGGTAATTATTGGTATTTGCATTTTGGGACTGCTTGCCGGCTTGGTATTTACATTAATCCAGGACGAAAACAATAAGGCCTTTACAAAGGCTATGGAAGGCTTTGATCCCGCCAAAGCCACCGGTTCTCTGATAGCTGTATATAACACGGACGAAGAAGCATATATCAGCAGCTATGTATCAAAGGATCTGCTGGCTAAAAAGCCCGAAGATGTGGGATACATACTCAACGTGCACTACAGCAATACGGGCGCAAGCTACTCCGGCGGACACTATGTTACCGGTAAAATAGTCCACGCACAGCTTGTTGACTGCGACACCGGTGAGATTTTGGGAGAAAATGAATTCCATCCGTATTTCCCACAGACAATCAGTTCGGACACCAAGTCCGTTTCCGTTGATTCAAGTGCAGTTATCAAGTGGGTAAACAGACATTATCCGGAGTTTCCTGATGACATGGAAAATCATGTATGGGAAGAGGCCACATGCACTGAGCCCAAAATCTGCACAGATTGCGGAAGAGTCGGCGGCGAGCCCCTTGGACACAGCTGGGGAGAGGCCACCTGCGAAGAAGATCAGGTTTGCAGCCGTTGCGGCGAAGTTGGAAGTGCTGCTACGGGACATAAGCTGAGTTGGGTTATTGATTCTGATGACGCTTCCCGCATGACCGGAACCTGCAGCGTTTGCGGCGATACTTTCGTTGAGGATACGGACTGGGAAACCATGTCTGCCTCTTTCATCACCGGAAAATGGAGAGTGGACAGTTACGATCCGGAAGCTAAGGGCGAAATCGAAGAAATCTACCTTACTGTGAATGCTGACGGCACGGCATATGTTGACCGCGGCAGTAAGCAGACTGCATTCGAGTGGTCCTTTGCCGGGGAAGACTTTGATCCCCGATATTCGGACGAATATACTGTGGAATACTACTTCAGGCCCGAAGGCGCAAAGAAAAATACCACAGCCAGATTTGACAATGACGGCTACTCCGGCATCAGCTTTTTTGAGCTGAAAGTCGACGGAGAAACTTTCAGATTTGAAAAAACACTTGATACGGAGAGCCTGCAGCACGATGTTCAGGAGTGGGCTCTTGTAAAAGAAGATGTCAAATATATGAGCGGAGTTTGCTCTGAATGCGGTGAAACGGTTGTCACTGATACCGACTGGTTCAAGTTTATCTACAATCTCCCCACCGCCACATGGAAGCTCCGGGATATTTTGAAAGACGATCGCTTCACTTCAGAAACCGGTTCCACTCCCACAGTCAAATTTACCATCAATGCCGACCACACCGCAATAATGGAAACTCCCGAGGGTGACTACAGCTTTGAATGGTACTGCAGAAACGTGTCGTTGTCTGAAAACTACCCCTATATGTTCACAATATATTATGATGTATTTGATGAAAACGGAAATAAATACCGAATGGGATATAATGATGGCAATTCTCTTGCTTTCTATGCTGATGAAGAGTCTTTGTTCTTCAGATTCTATTTCAAATAATTTTAATTAACAAAAAGCTGGCAGCTTTATGAAGCTGCCAGCTTTTCTTATATACATATTAAATACATAGCTTAAACCCGCTCGTAGACCATAAAGCGGTATTTAATGCCCTCGAATTCCTTTTCCTCGCCGGGGTCAGAAATGCGCCAGGCCTCATCGGCATCGAGATTATGGAAAAAGGCGTCGGAGTCGGGCTGAGCCTCAACTTTAGTTACATACACTTTATCCACATAGGGCATAAGCTGCTTATACACGCTCTCGCCGCCGATGCAAAGGCAGCGGTGGGTTTTTTCGGCCTCGCGGAGAGCATCCTCGACGCTGTGGACAACTATTGCCCCCTCTATCTCAATATTCTGAGATGTGAGAACTATGTTGACTCTGTTCTTGAGAGGCTTACCGCCGGGAAAATCCGCAAGGGTGCGTCTGCCCACGATGACGGCGCTGCCGGCGGTCACATTGCGGAAATGCTTTCTGTCTTCGGGCACTACCACGGGCTGAGTGCCGCAGCAGCCTATTCCCCAGTCGGAGTAAACGGCAACAATCGCTTCCATCATACTGCCACCGGAATGGTTGCGGTGAAGGGATGGTACTCATAGCCCTCCAACTTGAAGGAATCACGGGTGAACTGGTAAAAGTCCTTGATCTCGGGGTCGAGAGTCATCTTGGGCGCGGGGAGGGGAGCGTGTTTGATCATTTCCTCAATAATGGGGACATGGCGGTCATAGATGTGGGCATCGGCAATAACATGGACAAGCTCGCCTGCCTCAAGACCCGCAACCTGAGCCATCATCATAGTCAGCATAGCGTACTGAACAACATTCCAGTTGTTGGCGGCCAGCATGTCCTGGCTTCTCTGGTTGAGAATGGCGTTGAGGGTATTGCCGCTGACATTGAAGGTCATGGAATAGGCACAGGGATAGAGCGCCATTTCGCTGAGATCGGCAAAGTTATAGATATTGGTCATAATGCGGCGGCTGGCGGGGTTATTCTTCAGGTCATAGATAACTCTGTCAACCTGATCCATATCGCCCTCTTTATAGTGGTGCTTAACGCCCAGCTGGTAGCCGTAGGCCTTGCCTATGCTGCCGTTTTCGTCCGCCCACTCGTCCCAGATGTGACCGCGAAGCTCATTGATATTGTTGCTCTTTTTCTGCCATATCCAAAGCAGCTCGTCCAGACTGGTTTTCCAGTAGGTGCGGCGAATGGTGAGGATGGGGAATTCCTCCTTGAGGTTATAGCGGTTGACGATGCCGAACTTCTTCACAGTATGGGCAGGAGTGCCGTCCTCCCAGCGGGGGCGCACATCCAGCTCGGTGTCCCAAACGCCGTTTTCAAGAATATCTTTGCAGTTTTGGATGAATATTTCGTCTGCGCGGCTCATAGTCTTGCCTCCATTATTAGTTTTCCGCCTCGCCCAGCTTGGCAAGGACTTTTTGGAAGTATTCGGGCAGCTCCGTTTGGAGATGCACCTCTTCCTTGGTGCGGGGGTGGATGAACCTCAGCTCTCTGGCGTGGAGGCACTGTCCCTCCAGACCCTTTTCCGCCCTCTTGCGGCCATATACCATGTCTCCCAAAAGGGGGTGGCCGATTTTTTCCATATGAACTCTTATCTGGTGGGTGCGCCCTGTTTCAAGGCGGCAGCGAATGTGGGTGAAGCCCTTATAGCGGGCAATGACCTCATAGTGGGTGACGGCCTCTCTGCCGCCACGCTCCACAATGGCCATACGCTTGCGATCAACGCTGTGGCGTCCAATAGGGGCGTTCACCGTACCCTCGTCCTCACGTATGCGTCCGTAAACTACCGCCTCATACACACGGCTGAGGCTATGGTCGCTGAGCTGGTCGGAGAGGAAGCGGTGAGCAAAATCGTTCTTGGCAACGATGAGAAGTCCTGAAGTATCCATATCGATGCGGTGGACAATTCCCGGACGCTTTTCCCCGCCTATGCCGCTGAGACTGTCACCGCAGTGGTATAAAAGGGCATTCACCAGCGTGCCGTCGCTGTGGCCGGGGGCGGGATGGACAACCATTCCACGGCTTTTGTTGATAACTATAACATCCTCATCCTCAAAAACCACATCGAGAGGGATGTTTTGGGCAATAAGCTCCACCTCTTCCGCCTGAGGAAGGGTGACGCTTATCTCGTCACCAACTGCGCTCTTATAATTCTTGCGCACCGTGCCGCCGTTTACCAGCACATCGCCCTGCTCAAGAAGGCGCTGGGCGGCGCTGCGGCTTAAGTTTTCCACATTACGCGCAAGGAGAGCGTCAATGCGCTCTCCTGCGGTATCAGCAATAAAACTGAAATTATTTATCATAAATCCTTGAACTCGGCAAGGATGTCATCAATATTGAAGTCGAACTCATCAATATCAATGTTCTGGGAAAGGGGATCAACCTCGGGTGCAGCAGGTGCAGCGGGTGCAACAGGAGCTGCAGGGGCGGCCTTGGGTGCAGCGGGAGCAGCCTTGGGTGCGGCAGGAGCTGCGGGAGCGGCTTTTACCTGAGGCTCATCGCTGAGAGAGGGATAGCTGACAGCGGGGCGCAGGGTTCTGGGTGCTTCGTAAACCTGCTCCTCTGCCTTTACGGGAGCAGCATTGGCCACGGGGGGCTGGGGCTTTACATAGTCCACAGGGGGCTTTGCCTCGTTGGCAGCCTTTATCTGGCTGGCGCGGCGCTCCCACTCGGCAAAGGGATCGAGAGGATCAACGTCATAGCTTTCCACCTTGTGCTCGCGCTTGGGGAACTCGGGAATGGGAGTCTTTTTCTTGCCGAAGGAGGGCAGCTCGAAGCCGGCCTTCTTTGCAGGAGCGGCCTTGGCGCCCTTCTTTACGGGAGCTGCCTGCTCAGCCTCTGCACGGGCGGGAGCTTTGGCGGCCTTGCCTGCCTTGGCCTTGGGCTTCTCAAGCAGAGTGAAGATGACGAAGAGGATGGCACCTACGGTAATGTAGATATCGGCAATGTTGAAAACGGGGAAGTTCATGAACTCAAACTCGATCATATCGACAACATAGCCGCAGATAAGGCGGTCAATGCAGTTGCCGATAGCACCGGCCATAACGATAACAGCCATCCAGCGTGCGCCGGGGGCGGAGATTATGTCGGTTATGAGAACATAAACGATGAGGGCGACAAACACAAGGCACAGAATGACAAAGAACCATCTTGCACCCTCCAGAATGGAAAAGGCGGCGCCGGTATTATGGATATTGGTGAACTGGATGAAACCGGGGATGAATTCCTTGGTTCCGGTGTTCAGAACAATGTTTGCGGTGGCCCAATACTTGACCGCCTGATCAATGATGAGAGCTATGACAGCAACAATGGCGTACAGCATAGTCTAACCTCCTAAGTGGGTATATTTCTCTCCCCCCTTGGGGAGTTTGGTTTTTATTCCTCGATGGCTGCAACAACAGCTGCGCAGCGCGGGCAGAGACCGTCTTCGTTGGCTTCCTCGGAGTGGACCCAGCAGCGGGGGCACTTGGTTCCGGGAGCTTCGGAGGCGGCTGCGGCAATGCCGGGGAAGTTGGCGCCTGCGATGCTTGCGCCCTCGCCCACGGTGACCTTGCTGACGATGAAAAGCTCAGCCAGATTGAAGTTTTCCAGCTCCTTGAGAAGCTCGGCGCCTTCATCGTTGAGAGCGGTGAGGGTCACCTGGGCTTCGAGGCTCTTGCCTATGCGCTTTTCGCCGCGGGCTGCTTCCAGAACGGCGTTAACGTCGCTGCGGAGGGCAGCCAGCTTCTCCCACTTGGCCATCTCGTCCTCGCCGAGAACATAGGCGGTGAAGGGCTTGTTCATCTCGTTGAAGAGAACGTTGCGGCTGTCGTCACTGTCGGCGTGAGCCATTGCCTGCCAGATCTCATCGCAGGTGAAGGCAAGGATGGGAGCCATGATCTTGGTGATGGTATCAAGGATCAGGTACATTGCGGTCTGGGCGCTGCGGCGGGAAAGTCCGTTGCGCTCATCGCAGTAGAGACGGTCTTTGATGATGTCAAGGTAGAAGTTGCTCATCTCAACAACGCAGAAGTCGTTGATGGCATGGGTGACCGCATTGAACTCATAGCCCACATAGGCCTTTTCGCACTTGGCGATAAGGCTGTTGAGCTTGGTCATTGCCCACTTATCCAGAGGCAGCATATCCTCGGGAGCAACAAGGGCGTTGGGATCAAAGCCTGCAAGGTTGCCAAG
>JAZNZR010000100.1:0-87802 GCA_045595025.1 Oscillospiraceae bacterium
CTTTTTCTATATTTGTTGATATTACACAGCAATTTGATATAATCTATTCGACAAGCTTGAATTTGACGGGGTGATTAAGGTGCTTGTTCTATGCTCAAATGGATTATCAAGTGATATATTACTGGCACACCTCAGCAGTAAAACGGCTGGTTGCGTGACTGCTGCGTTGGTTGTGACAGCAGACAATGAATGCAAGGAAAACAATTATCACGTTCCCAGATGTGTTTCAGAATTACAAGCACTGAACCTGAATGTTGATATTTTTGATTTGGATAAACAACCTGCTGATTTACTACTTAACTATGATGTGGTTGAATTTATCGGAGGAAATCCTTATTATTTACTACAAACAATCCGAAAGAACAATTCGATAGAGATATTAAGAAATATTGCTACAACTAAAATTCTAATTGGTTGGAGTGCTGCTGCATTTGTTTTTGGTCCTACACTCGAATTGGTAAATTGCTATTCTCCCGAAATGAATTTCTTGGGGTTGACAGATTTAAGCGGACTCTCATTAACAGATGTCCAAGTGCTGCCGCACTATAGTAAGTTCCTTTCAAGGTTTGAGCGATTTGAAGAAAAGTGCTGTGTTTACGAAAAAGAACATAATGTAAATGTTATCCGTATAAACGACGGTGATGGAGTTTTTATAGACGGAGAAGTTCATATTTGTAAAACGTAAATTCCAATTTGACAAGATGATTAGCATAGTTTCAGTCCAAAAAGAGAGTTTCACCTCCCGGTTAACAGTTTCATTTTTTGGAGTGAACCAAAAAGGAACCATTTGAAACCGGATCATTATTATCCACATGCTTCAGCAAAAAAGACGCTTTCGAATGAAAGCGGCTTTTTATTTCATCCATACATACGCAAAAACAGGGACTGTTCTTCAGTCCCCGTTTTCCCATACCGATATGTAGGTTCTCTCAAATGGCGTATTCATATATTCTTCAAGCTCATCGGCGCTGAGCTTTATCTTGCCGCCATCAGGCTTAGGCATTGGGTCTATGGCACTGAAAATACCCGCATCCTCACCGTAGAGCAATATCCAGTGCATAACCTTGTCTGTCTCCCCTCCCTCGCCGGGAATAAAGACCTGAGTTATCACAAGTCCTCCCTTTTCAAGCTCCGAACGTAATTCATCGCAGTCAAAATAATGTCCCCCGACGCAGACAAAGGACTCCTCCGGCAGTTTTTTCAAAGCCTTGACATTTTCTGCCGCTTTAATCCAGCTTTTATGTTCGTCGAGAATGTTTCTGAATATTTCCTCTTCAAAATATCCGCCGTGGTTTTCAAGAAGTTTTTCCGATGCATGGACTATCTTTATGTTAAGACCTTTCTTGATGCCCTTAAAATAAAGGACATAGGCTATGGCCGAGCCCAGTGTTCCGGGTGTGGACTTTGCGCCATAATCATCGTAATACCTCTCCTGTCTGCCTGCGCTGGCATACTCGATGCCGAATGCGTCCAGCGCCATCAAAAGGCAGCAAATCCCGCATGTCTCCATATTCCGCTGATAATGGTATTCCGGTTTTTTCACAGTTTTCACCCCATTTATTTAATTTTAACTCTTGTCATCTCCTGTGTCAAAAGTTTCTGCCATTATTTACATTTGCTCCTTTGCCACGGATATGTTAACATAGCATCAGGCAGTCGGGAGACATACATACCCCGCGTATTTCCTTTCATCCGTCACTCCTGAAGTAGCTACAGGGCGAAGACTGTCTCTATCATGCTTGCAGAAAAAAACTTAGCGGAGGCTTTTGGAAAGCCTCCGCGCTTTTTATATTCCCAAACTTTTAAGGTATGCTGTTTTCCGAGCGGTAAAACGGTACGCTTTCCACAAATCGCTCCCCGTTTGCGGAACATTGCCCGGGATTGAAGAGCAGAACCATGGACTGCTTCTTCTCCAGCGGCTTTTCCGTTTTGAATAAACGCACCCCACTTCGAAGGTCAAAAGATGAACCGCCAATGGCAAAACCGTTTTTATCCATCAGTAAGGAGCTGGAGGCCGGATCGTCGGAAGCATATTGCATATTCCTTGGAGAAAAACCGTGGGCCCTGCAAACATCAAGCTCGAAGCCGCCGGAGAGGTCATATCGGTCCGTTCGCATATAAAGATGCAGCGTGCATTCCGCAAGCTTACGGTAATCCAGCCTATTCCCCTCAATTGCCGGCGAATTCTCCGGGACAATGAAGAAAGTATCAAAATCGCGGCAGTAACGCACGATGGTGTTGTGAAGGCCATATCCCGAAACGGAATAGGTGAACACACAGTCATATTTTCCCTCAAGGAGTCCCTCTCTCAATTCATGGAAGCCTCCCAGAGAGAGGTCAACAGAAAAATCGGAGTATTCAGATTCACAGCGCATGATATAAGACTTAACCTCGGAAAATATCTCTGCCGAATCCAAACATCCGACGCGCACCACGGATTTATTCATTTCAACGGAGCCCACATCATAAAAGGTGGCGTTCAAACGGTTGAACAAGGGGCGAATGCGATAAAGCAGCTTTTCTCCGCTTTCCGTCAGTTCAACGCCCTGATTCGTTCGCTTCAGCAATTTGGTTTTCATACAGCTTTCAAGCTTGTTGATAAGGCGCGACGCTGCGCTGTGGCTGATATACATTTTCTGCGCAGCCGCCGAAATGCTCTTACTTTCAGCTACCGCCAGAAACACCTCGATCTGGAGAAAAGAAATGCCACCGTAATCATTCATATGATTTTGCCTCCCCATTCCAGTGGTTTAAGGATATTCCCTCATCATTATACAGCACGCAAAACCCATAATCAAGTTTTGCTGCCCGAAAATCGCTGAACGATAATCGCGCAGCGAATTGACTTGAGTATACAAAATTGGTATATTCGAGATAAGAAAGCGCAGGAAATCCGAGTGATGTTCCGCGCAAAAATCAGCCGTCTCCACACGGCAAAAAGGAGTGTATATTATGAGCGAAAAAACCAGAATCCATCAGCATCACGTACATCCCCTTATCTGGCGCGAGGGACCTGAAAACCTCTATCCCTTCCCCTTGTTCTGGATGGACGGCGAAAAAGATCTTGAGGGCTTTCATGCCACGGTAAGCTGGGCATATGTCAAGGAGCCCTGCACATTCCATCCTGTCCAGGGCATGGTAACTCATCCTTATGATGAGGTCATGGTATTCGTCTCCACCAATCTGGACGCAATGCACGATCTTGGTGCAGAGGTCAGCTTCACCATCGGTGAAGAGCAGGAAACCTACACCTTCGGAAGAAGCACAGTTATCTGCATCCCCCGCGGTGTTCCCCACGGTCCTGCAACTGTAAAGAGCATTGATAAACCCTTTATTCAGTACACCATCGCACTTGCAACCACCTATGACGGAGAGATAACCGCTCCCGAAGATCTGAAGGAGCCCGTTCCCGGAAGCAAGAAATACGCAGACTGCATCCAGCAGTTCCGCTGGTGGGTAGACCCCGTTACCGGCAGGCGCGTACAGGATAAATACTGCGATCCTTTCATGTGGGAAAACCGCGACCCCAATGACCCCGGATTTGGAAGAGTAGCCCGTTGGTACAAGGACGCAAAAGACTATATCGAAGTCAACAACGGCGGCCTGGATTGCTACGGCGTATCTCACCCCTGCAACCGCGGCGACAAGGGTCCCGGCAATGCGAAGAACCTTATCTGGATGTTCGGAAAGCAGCTTAACGGCTTCTCCCTCAACACCGCTTTCGGCCACTACGATTCTCCCGGCATTCTCCATAAGGCAGGCGAATCCCACAGCCATCCCTCTGAGGAGATCATTGTTTTCCTGAGTCTGGATGCTGATGATCCCTTCTATATCGGCGCGGAGACCGAGGTTGCGCTGGGCGAAGAGGATGAACGCTATGTAACTGAGACCCCCGTTGCATACATGTTCCCCAAGGGCTTCACACATCTTCCCCAGACCACTCTTTGGGTTGAGCGTCCCTTTGCCTTCATGGTTCTGGAGCTGGATTCCGAGCATGAGTCCCCCTGGAAGGTCAGAGACGGCTCCCTTACCAAGTACGACACCTGAGAAAAGATGATAGATCCGATTTTGGGTCTTTACTCCTGGGAGACCCTGTCAGACAAAACAGTCCCGTCGGCAGAAAAGCTTATCGACACCGCCCGGAGGCTTAATATCCAATCCCTGATGATCGACTTTCCAGAGTTTCATCCACAGGCGGAGGATATAGGAAAATCGCTGCGTGCGCTGCTTCCGAAGCTTGGCGAGAGTATGCGTATTATGATAAGCGTTTCGCCCGCATCCTGCAAAAGCTCTGATGACCTGTATGCGGAAACAGACAAAAAGCTGGCATTTCTCGGCATCACCAAAGCGGAGTGGCTTTGGTTTGGTCCGATATCAATGCGTCTTTTTGCGCGGCTGGAGCAAATCGGCTTTTCCTCCCTTATTGAAGAGATGAAAGTTTCCGGAAAAGCCCGCTATATCGGTCTCTGGATTTCCGATCGTGGTGAATATATCAACGATGCTGCTTCTGCCTTCCCCTCCCTTGACGGAGTGCGCTTCGACTATATGCCGCTGGATATTATCGACAGACCCGGTTATTTTGGCTTTCGCACTGCGCAGCAGCAAGGCCTTTCCGCTTTTTGCTCCGCCGTCCATATCGGTGAGCGCAGAGAGACGCAGTACCCTCCCACTCTTGAAAGTGTATGGAGAGGACGGACAGCCGATAGCAATCTGAGCAGTCTGCTGCTTCGCTGGAGTGTTATGCTGCAGAGTGACCAGCAGCTGATCCTGTTCCCTGCTTCTCCCGCGGAATTGGAAAAACAAATTCAGCTTATTCATGCCGCCGAGGGCGAAAAGATGAGCATGCGCGACAAGATATTGCTGAACGATCTGCGCGATGTCTGCCGCCAGGCTCAGCCCGTGCCCTGCACTGCCTGCGGCTGCTGCATGCCATGCCCCTACGGCGTGGATATCCCCGGTCTGATGGCGGTTTACATTGATTCCTGCGTTTTCGGTGAGGATACCTCAGCCGCAGCACTGAACGATCTCCTTCAAAACTACGAAGTGCAGTGCCGCGCCTGCGGAAAATGCGTTAAGATATGCCCAAGATCCAATCCGGTTCCTGAGATTCTTGAAACAATGAAAAGCTGGACATAAAAAAAATTGCGGAGACTCTTTTTTGAGTCTCCGCAATTTTTATTCAGAATATGAAACCCGCCAGCAATGCCGCCGCAGAAGCGGCGAGAGCCACCACGATAAGAGGCAGCTTGAAATAGGCAAGCACAACTGCCACCACAGCACCTATAACAGAGGTGAGTACATTGCCTGTTGCATAGAAAATCGCGGGTATGGTCATTGCGGCAAGCACCGCATATGGTATGTAGTAGAGGAAGGATCTTATAAAGCGGGAGTTTATCTTTCTGCGGAAAAGGGTAAAGGGCAGCATACGGATGAGATAAGTTACTACCGCCATTACCGCTATATAAATCGCTATGCTCATGCCTTTTCCACCTCCTCTTCGGGAATCGGGAAAAGCCACGCGCCAAGCAGAGCGGCGACAACTGCGCTTATGATGATGGCAAAGCCGCTTGATACAAAGGTGAATACATAATAGAAGAGAATGCTTATCACCGCGGCCACCGCCACAACGAAAAGAACGCTTTTACTCTCTCTTGCGGGAGGAATGATGATCGCAAGGAACATTCCGTAAAGCACAAGACCCATAGCATCGGTAATCATCTGGGGCAAAATGCTTCCGGCGGCGGCTCCCAGAAATGTTCCCAGAGTCCAGCCCACTGCGGAAATGAGAATAAGACCGTACATATATATGGGCTGTATCTTACCTTTCTGCACCGAGGACACAGCAAAAATCTCATCGGTGATACCGAAGGCAACTATCATACGGCGGGGAGTATTGAATTTTTCATCCAGCTTCTGGGAGAGGGAAAGTGCCATAAGGGCATAGCGAAGATTGATAACAAACTGAGTCATTATCATCTCTATCAATCCGCCCCCTGCGGCGATTATGCCAACTCCCGCCGCCTGACCGGCACTGGTCAGATTGGTTAGGGATATTATGACTGTATCAAGAACACCCAGACCCAAACGGACGGACATTATTCCAAAGCCGAAAGACACCGAGAGATAGCCAAGAGCAATGGGTATGCCGTGATATAATCCTTTTCTGAAAAGTGAATTCAAGGCCAAACTTACCTTTCCGAGTTATCGCAATAATTGGGTTTATTTTAGCACGATTGAGAAAAAAATCCAGTATCTTTTCATCTTTTCCGAAAAAATGAATATTTTCCCTTTGGTGGAGGAAAAATATGAGCACAAATCCACTTTTGGGAGGTCAGGAAGATGAAAAAATTCCGACAGTTATTTTTACTTTGTCTTGCCGCAGTGCTATGCTTTGCAACTGTGGCCTATGCTTTTGCCGACAGCGGCAACCTCATTGCCGAAAACCTTGAGATAAGCACTTACCGCGGAGTTGCCGTAGGCGGCAGACTCTCCGTTGCCGATGTGGGCGCCGAGGTCATCGGCTTTGAAATCACCACGGAGCCCACAAAGGGTCAGGTTGATCTCAGTGACGACGGCTGCTTTGTCTATACTCCCGACGAAGGCAAGCGGGGCAAGGACTACTTCGGCTACAAGGCAATCGATGCCGGGGGCAAGTATTCCCAGGAAGCCACCGTCATTATCAGCATCAAAAAACAGAAAACCCGCGTGACCTATTCTGATATGGAGGGTATGCCCTCCGCATGGGCGGCTGTCACCCTTGCCGAGGAAGGGGTTTTCGTAGGAGAGAATATCGCAGGAGAATATGTCTTCCGCCCCGATGAGGAGCTGAGCAGAAGCCAGTTTCTCACCATGTGTATGAAGGCTGCCGGCACCGAGCTTATGTGGGATATTGAAGACACCGGCTTTGCCGATGACGAGGCCATTGCCTCGTGGCTGAAGCCCTACGTTGGTACCGCTTTCAGCAAAGGCTATGTGAAGGGCTGCGAAACAGAGGAAGGCACAGTTTTTGCAGGTGACGAGCTTATAAGCGCTATGGAAGCCGCCTATATTCTGGATAACGTCGCCTCCATCACGGATGTTGTTGCGGTATGGTTCAGCTTTGACCAATTCCTTCCCGAGTGGGCCGTTCAGTCCGCTGCCAACCTTTCTGCCTGCGAGATAGTCCCCGACTCCCTCTCCCTTCTGGATGAGAGCATAACCCGCAGTCAGGCCGCAGAGATGATATGCAGAGCAATGGCTGTTGCAGACAGCAGAAGTTAAAAAAAACAGCTGTGACACTCGTCACAGCTGTTTTCTCATCTTTTAAGCTTTTCCGCAAGAGCCTCGTCCGCTTCAGCTATCATGGTGTTGTAGTCCGTGTAAATAACCATTCCGGGAAGAGAGCCCTGAGGCTTTTTGACAAACTTCACTCTGGTATAGTCCACGCTGACTTTTCCTCCGGCATTTGCCTGAGAATGGAGCGCCGCAAGGCTGGCGGCCTCGGCAAGGCTTGCCTCGTCCACATCCTCGCCTGCGCAGCGGATAATAACATGGCTGCCGTGAATCTTTTGTGTATGGAGCCATATGTCTCCCTTATGGGCTATTTTCAGGGTAAGTCTGTCATTTTGGGTGTTGGAGCGTCCAACCAGAATTTCATAGCCGCCGGTAGAAACATAGCTGAGAGGAGCGGTCTCTTTCACCTTCTGTCTGACCTGATTTTTCTGAGGACGCAGATATCCCGTCTCAGTAAGCTCGCGGCGGATATCCGCTATGTCGCTCTCGCTTTTCACACGGTCAATTTCATCCAGAACACTGCTGAGATATTCCTCATCCCGGCTGTTTTGGGCTATAAGCTCCGTGAGATAGCGCTCGGCAGTCTTGGCCTTGGTATACTCCTTATAGTACGCCGCAGCATTCTGCTGGGGAGTTTTCATGGGGTCGAGGGGAATGGTGACGGAGGGGTAATCCTCCTCATAGAAATCCTCCACAGTTAAGCTGCTGCCACCCTTGGCTCTGTATAGATTGGCGGTTATAAGGTCCGCCCAGCGGCGCTTTTCATCTCTTTTTGCAGTTTTTTCAAGCTCGCTGCGCTGCAAAGCCAATTTGCGGCTAACTCTGTCCTTTGCATTTTTAACGGTCTTGCGCAGGCTCTGGGTGCGGCGGTGAAGATCCTCCGCCTGTGAGCGACGGGTATAAAACGCATCAAGCAGCGCGGAAAATCCGGGGAAACATTCCCCCTCCATTTCTCCTCCGTACTGACTTATCCGTATAAAGCTGAAATCCTTGGGCTTACCCTCGGAAAGGAGCATATAGGGCACAAATTCCCCTCTCTCAACGGTTTCCGCAAGGGCATCCATAGATTCCGGAAGGCAATCCGTATCCCCGTAGCAGCGGTGGACTATCTCTCTGCATACAAGGGGAGAAAGGCAGGCAAAGGTCTCCAAAAGCCATTTATCCGGGGATTTTTGCCCGTCATGTTTTTCCCAAAGGCTTCTTCTTTCCGCACTTGTGATTGCGAAAAAATCAGGCTTTGTCTGACTTATGGGCAGACGGTAAATAAGTCCCGGCAGCACCTGACGGATGGCGCTCATTTCCGCGTCCACTCTTCTCAGGCAGTCTATGATAATTCCGTCGCCGTTGACGAGGATTATATTTGTGCCGCGGCCTATCATCTCCACAACAAGCTGCTTTTTCACAGGAGTACCCATCTCATCATAGCCATCAAGCTCGAAGATGATTATTCTCTCCCGCTCCGGCTGCTGCAGAGCGCTTATCCGCGCTCCCACAAGGTGCTTGCGCAGAAGCATGCAGAACATCGGCGGTTGGGCGGGATTTTCATATTTCGCGTCAGTTAAATGGACCCGGGCATTTCCCACTCCGCCGCACAGGGCAAGACGAACATTGCCGAAGGGAGATCGGATGCTCAAAAGCACCGTATCCCGCTCCGGCTGCTGCACTTTATCAATTTTTCCGCCCACTATCTGAGCACGAAGCTCAGATGCGAGGGCGGAAACACATACGCTGTCCAGAGGCATTATTCTTCCTCCATTATTATTGCGAAAAGTTCATTGAGGCGCTCACGGCAGCCGTTGAGATAGAGCCATCCGAAAAGAGCCTCCAGACCCGTTGCGGCATGATATTGGGATATATCCGCATTTTTGGGAACTGAATTGACTCTTGTATTGCGTCCCCGGCGGTAAACAGCCTTCTCCTCTTCGCTAAGGGCAGGCAGTATCTTTTCAACCGCAGCCGCCTGAGCGGGGGCTGAAACATATTTTACCGTATCTCTGTGAAGTCCCCCGGAGGTGCTGCGTCCGGAGCAGATGATTTTGGAGCGTACCATAAGCTCATAGACGCAGTCTCCAATATGGGCAAGTCCCAGATTGGAAATTGCCCTTATCTCAGCCTCGGAGAGCTTTATATCAAGGAAATCCTTCATATCACTCATCCCAGCCCTCTTCAAACTCGTCCTCAGCGAACATATCCATCTGTTTGGGAGCTTTTTCTATAGGAGCTGTGCCGTGCATCAGCTGCATCTCCTGCCACTGTTCCTTGGTAACAAGAATCTGGCGGGGCTTGCTTCCCTCATAAGGGCCGAGAACACCCAGTTCTTCAAGCTGGTCCACAATTCGCGCAGCTCTGGAATAACCAAGTTTCAGCCGGCGCTGGAGCATGGATACGCTGGCCTGCTTGGTCTCAAAAATAACATCCGCAGCCTGAGGCACCAGTTCGTCATACTGGGTTTTCTCCTCCTGCTCCGCTTCGGAGGCTTTGCCGCCTTCTCCGCTGCTCTTGGTCTCCGCGGCCTTTTCAACGGCAGCAATGATATCGTCATCATAATCTGCCTCGGAATAGCGCTTGACAAAGTTGACTATCTCTTCCCTCTCCTCGTCGCTGACAAAGGCACCCTGAACACGTCTGGCCTTGCCCATACCGAGGGCGGCATAGAGCATATCGCCGCTGCCAACGAGCTTTTCAGCTCCGGACTGATCCATGATAATTCTGGACTCCATAGCGGAGGAAACAGCGAAGGAAATGCGGCTGGGGATATTGGCCTTCATAAGGCCGGTGATAACATCCGCGGAGGGACGCTGGGTTGCGATAACAAGATGCATCCCACTGGCTCGTCCCATCTGGGCAACACGGCAGATGCTTTCTTCAACCTCGCGGCTTGCAACCATCATAAGGTCGGCAAGCTCGTCGATAACGATTACCACCTGAGGCAGTATGCTCTCGCCGTTGCGCTTTCTCAGCGCATTATAGCCTGCAAGGTCGCGAACTCCCGCCTCGGAGAAAAGGCGGTAGCGCTTGAGCATTTCCACAACTGCCCACTGCAAAGCGCCTGCTGCCTTCTTGGGATCCGTTACAACGGGGATATAAAGATGGGGGATGCCATTATATATGCCAAGCTCAACCATCTTGGGATCCACCATGATGAAGCGGACTTCCTCGGGGCTGGCCTTATAGAGAATACTGAGAATAAGGCTGTTCATGCATACGCTCTTACCGGAGCCGGTGGTACCTGCAATGAGCAGATGAGGCAGCTTTGCAATATTGCCGCATATGCTCTCTCCGCCTATATCCTCGCCGATAGCGAAGGTGAGCTTGCTGGATGCATCACGGAAAGCGGGAGACTCGATTATGCTGCGCAGATAAACGGTACTGACTATCTTGTTGGGAACTTCAATACCCACAGTTGCCACCATATCGGGGATGGGGGCAATTCTGACTCCGCTTACACCGAGAGCCAGAGCAAGGTCACCCGCCAGATTGGTTATCTTGGAGAGCCTTACACCGGACTCAAGCTCAATGTCATAACGGGTCACGGTAGGACCTCTTGTGATATCAGTGATGGAGGCATTCACTCCGAAGGAATTGAGAGTTGCCTGAAGTCTTTCCCTGTTGAGGGCCATCTCTTCCCTGCCGTCTGCAGCGGCTCCGCTGCGGCTCTTGAGAAGGCTTACAGGAGGATAGCGGTATTCGCCGTGGCTCTCTGCGTCCTTTTCCTCAACCGCCTTGGCAACCTGACTGGATTCCTGCTGAATCTCGGCTTCTGCTGCGGCCTTCTTGCTTATTCTGGGACTGGGAGCAGGCTGGATTATCTTCACTCTCTCGGAGCTTACATCCTCGCTTTTTATGGTGACAGGCTCAACACCGTCAATGCTTGCAGCCTCTTCATAGCTGAGAGGCTTGACATTTTCGGTGGGATTTTCGGTTTTCTCCTCCACGGGCGCGGGATAGCTGACCGCAGGAGTTTTGCGTCTCTGTCCGGCACTCTCGTTGAGCAGCTGTCCGGGCGTTGCCACTCTGGGGTTGGCGTTGAAAAATCCAACGCGTTTTTCTTCATAATCAAGGCCCAGATCCTCATCATCGATGGGTATATCAATCGCTCTGCGGCTGGCCCGCTCTTCCCGTGCCTTTGCGGTGAAATTAACGGGAACCACTTCCTCTTCCGGCTCCGCAGCCTTGTGCTTTTTATCCCGGCTGAGCTTATGGGCAGAATTATCGGGAACGGCGAAGAGAGGAGGCTCAGCATCTTCATCCTCACTGTCATAGCTGAGCTTTTGGCGGTTTTTGACCTTATCGAAAAGCATCTCGGGAGTGATACGGAAACCTACCATCAAAAGGGCAATAAGAGCAAAGATAAATACGGGGATTGCGCCCCAGACGCTGAAAAGAAGCTTAAAGCCGATTGCAAGGAAGCCGGAAATAAGACCGCCGCCATGCATCGCCATGCCCTCGGAATATATGGTCTTGAAAGTTTCGCTGAACTTGGAAAAATCGGGCTCATACTTGGCGAAGATAAGATGGCATATAGCACCGAAAATCACGGGCACAAGCACAAGGCATATGCTCCTCGCCTTTACGGGGCGGCCTTTATGGAAAGCAAGGATAACCGCGCAGGCAATAAGCACGGGAGGCAGTATGATGTATCCGTATCCGATAAAGCCCTTTATGGTGCCGCAGATATATGTAATGAATATCGCATCCACCTTGAAATAACCGATTATGGTAAAAAGGCCTATGAAAAAGCACGCGATGGCCCAGACCTCTCTCCTTATGGGCTTTGCCTTGCTTTCAGGCGCCTTCTTTGCGGAAGAAGCCTTGGAAGCGTTATGCTTGCCGGAGGAAGCCGATTTGGATTTGTTGGCAGCGGGTTTACCGCCGGACTTGGAGTTTGTTGCCATTAAAGTTCACCTCAGAGAACTATAGTAAGAATAATGGTTGCTATACCGACCACAAGGCAGTAGAAAGAAAATCCGCCGAAGCGTCCCTTGCGGGAAATATATCGGAGAAGAATAAGGGAGAAATAGCCGGAGACCATTGCCACCAGCATACCCACAAAATACTTGGGCAGCATAGCGGCATCTATACCTGCTTCAACTGCATCCGCAATAGACAGAATATTCGCGCCAAGAATAGCGGGGATGGACATAAGGAAAGAGAATTTCACAGCGAACTGACGGTCAAGTCCTGTTGCGATACCGGTGGTAATGGTGGTGCCGGAACGGGAAAGACCGGGCACGGTGGCAAGAGCCTGAAAAACACCGATTATAAGAGCATCCTTAATCTTCATGGTCTTTTCGTTTTTATTGCCCCGGGGCAAACGGTCGGAAATATAAAGCATACCGCCGCAGAACAAAAGGGCAAAGCCGATAAACATGGTGTTATTATAAAGACCCTCGATTTTATCCTTTATCGGAAGAATAACGAAAAGGGGCAGAGTTGCGAAAAACATCATCATAAGAAGTCGTACCGCGGGGTATTTCTTCTTGGCGCCGGGCACAGGATGTCCCACACTCTTCACATAGGTTATACCCTCTGTGATTATTGCCACAATATCCTTGCGGTAAAACACGCAGACGGCAACCAAAGTGGCAAGATGGAGCAGAAGGTCAAAGAAAACATGTCCGCCCTCTTCAACATTGGTCAGACCGAGAAAATTCTGAAATATGGAAAGGTGTCCCGAACTGGAGATGGGCAGAAATTCCGCCAAGCCCTGCACAAGACCTAAAAAAGCAGCGGTTAAATAGGTCATAAGTTTCCTCCGAATATGTAAAAACTTGAATTGTCTTTCTTTAACTTATTTATATTATCACAGTTTTTGCCAAAGTACAAGTAAGAGGGAAAATAAAGTTTACATAATTTTCTTAACGCGAACGAAAATAAGAGAGGCTCATCCCCTCTTATTTTCATTATCAATGCTTTTATGGAGATAATCAAGAGCATCCGCCAAAGTGCCTACAGTGTCTATAATGCCGCACTCAACCGCTTCTTTTCCTGAGAGAACAGTTCCCATGTCGTTTGCCATATCTCTTTTTCCGTGCATCAGCTCCAGAAGTTTTTCACGGGAGATTTTGGAGTGGGCAGTTATGAAAAGGGCTATCCTGTCCTGAATCCGCGAGAAATAGTTATAGGTCTGCTCCGTGCCGATAACTGTGCCGTTAAGGCGCACGGGGTGAACCGTCATAGACGCAGAAGACACGATAAAACTGCGCTTTGCCGCCACCGCCAGAGGCACACCTATGCTATGGCCTCCACCCAGCACCAGAGAAGCGCTTGGCTTTCGCATTCCCGCGATAAGCTCCGCTATGGCAAGCCCCGCCTCCACATCTCCCCCTGCGGTGTTTATGAGAAAAAGCACAGCCCCCACATCTTCTGACTCTTCCATAGATGCCAGAAGGGGCATAAGGTGTTCGTATTTTGTGGTTTTGCTGTCCTCACCCAAAACCTGATGGCCTTCCACCTGACCGATGATGGAAACGCAGTGTATGCCGCCCTTTCCTGCCGACGAAGTTCCGAATTCCTGCAGAGCGTTTTGCTCATTTTTATCCATAGACATAAAAAAATCACCCCGACCGTTTTTACATAAGTATTTGCAGTCGGAGTGATTTTATTAATAATTTAGTCTTCGTAAATTGCCTTTATACCCTTATAGGTCATATAGGTATCAAACTTGCTGACAAGTTCAAAGGGAGCATGCATGCTGAGCACAGGAACACCAGCATCAATTGTGGCAATATTTCTGCGGGACATGAAGAGCGCAACAGTGCCGCCGCCGCCCTGGTCAACCTTGCCGAGAGCGCCCATCTGCCAAACAACATTATTCTCATCAAAAATTCTTCTCAGCTTGCCAACGGTTTCGGCATCCGCATCATTGGTGCCGCCCTTGCCGGCTCTGCCGGTGAACTTCAGAATGCCCATACCGTAGTTGCACTTGGCATTGCTTCTCTTCTCGCTTATCTCTGCAAACATGGGGTCATAAGCATTGCAGACATCGGCGCTGAGGCAGAAGCTGTTGGCAAAGCAATGGCGCAGAGCTACGCCCTGAGCATCGCAGAGATCCTCCACAAAGCATTCAAATGCCTGGCTCTGCATGCCGGAGGTACCCTCGGAGCCGATTTCTTCCTTGTCTGCCAGGATGCAGACCGCGGTGCGCTCGGGCTTATCCAGAGAAAGGATGGCCTCCAGCTCACAGTATGCGCAGACACGGTCATCGTGTCCATAGCCGCCAACGAAGCTGCGGTCGAGACCCACATCACGGGTGGGGTAGCTGGGAACAGCCTGAATTTCGGCAGAGAGGAAATCCTCCTCGGTGATGCCGTATGTATCGTTGAGCAGGCTCATAATAGCCAGCTTGACTCGCTCGCTTCCCTCATCATCATAGGGGATGGAGCCAAGAAGGATATTCATCTTCTCAGCTGCGATGATCTCCATAGCATTCTTGCTGAGCTGATCCTTTGCAAGATGAGGCAGGACATCGGTAATGACAAGCTGGGGATCGGAGGGATCCTTGCCGATAACGATCTCAACATTCTCGCCGTTTTTCAGAGTTACAACGCCGTGGAGCTCCAGAGGAACTGCCAGCCACTGATACTTTTTGATGCCGCCGTAGTAGTGGGTTCTGAAATATGCGAACTCGCTGTCCTCGTGAAGGGGGATCTGCTTGAGGTCAAGGCGGGGAGCATCAATATGAGCGGCAGCAATGTTGCAGCCTTCGGCCATGCTCTTAGTGCCGATAACAGCCAGCATAAGGCTCTTGCCCCGGTTGCTGCGATAGAGCTTCATACCGGGCTTTACTTCCATACCGTAGGTATAGGGTACAAAGCCTGCGGCCTCAGCAAGGCGTATAGACTCGTTTACAGCCTCGCGCTCAGTGCGGGCATTATCAAGATAAGCCTTGTAGCCCTCGCAAAACTCCTCAAGAGCAATGCGCTCATCGGTTTCTATAAGGTCGTAACCGTTCTTCTGCTCGTAAAAAAGCTTCTCTCTAAGTTCTTTGTTATCAGACATTTTTCAGTACCTCCGCGAAAAATTTATTACAAACACATTCAAATTCTTCCCGGCTGCCGCCGTTATGGAGAGTATAATCACATTTTTCCTGAAAATACTCGTTGGGGCGCTGGGCTGCTATACGGCTGCGGGCATATTCTTCGCTGATGCCCTCCCGCTTCAGAAGTCTTTCCACTCTCGCCTCGGTAGGCGCCGTAATGGCCACATTGAAGGCTGTGCGGGATGCAAATGCACCTTCTAGAAGGGCAATTGCGTCTATGGCGGCAAGAGTTCCTCCGTTCATGGCGTGTTTCTCAAGTCGCCGCTGTATCTCTTTGCTCACATACTTATGAGTGATTTTATTCAAATTCTTCAAAGCTCCGGCATCGGAAAAAACTATTGCTCCAAGGGCTTTTCTATCCAGCTTTCCGTCCTTATAAACATCTCCGAAGCTATCGGTAAGCTCCCGGCGCATCTCTTCGCTCTCTGCGCAGAGATAATGATAAACCTCATCGGCATCTACAATGAGTGCGCCCATTCTTTCAAGGACTTTGAGGGCAGTTGTTTTGCCGCAGCCGCTGCCGCCTGTTATGCCCACAAGGGTGAGGCAATCGGCAAGGGCTTTGCTTATTTCTCCTTCCGCAAGAGCACCCTTTCTCAAAATACGGTAAGGGCTCTGGGACATATCTATGATGGTGGACTCAGTGCCTATTCCGCACTCTCCTCCATCCAGAACCGCTCCGATTTTGCCGTCGAAGTATTCAAGAACCTTGGCTGCATTTTTGGGGCTGGGCTCTCCGCTGGGGTTTGCAGAAGGCGCGGCAAGGGGCAAAGCGCAGCTTTTAAGCAGCTCAAGAGTGAGCTTATGGTCGGGGCAGCGCAGCCCAACGGTGGAGCCGCCTGCGCGGACAATTTCGGGAACGCAGTTCTTGCTTTTGAGAATTATCGTGAGAGGCCCCGGCCAGAACCTTTCCGCCAGAGCAACTGCCGCTTTGGGAACAGCCTCACAGTACTGCTCCATGGCCTCTTTGCCGGGAACCATAAGGGAAAGAGCCTTGACTTCCGGTCTTCCCTTGACGGAATAAATTTCCTTCACGCTCTCTTCGTTAAGGCCGTTGCCCGCAAGACCGTAAACCGTCTCTGTGGGAACAGCCACAAGACCGCCTTTGGAGATTATTTCCGCAGCCCGGGGAATATCCTTTGTTATTATCTCAGTTTTCATTGTTTTTCAGCTTCTCCGCCTGATCCATGGTAACAAGAGCATCAATAAGTTCATCCATATCACCGTTGATTATCGCGGCAATATTGAAGTTTTTGCTGTCTCCGCTGAGACGGTGGTCGGTAACTCTGTTCTGGGGGAAGTTATAGGTGCGCACTCTCTCGCTTCTGTCACCGGAGCCTACCTGACTCTTGCGCTCTGCGGCTATCGCGGCGTGCTGGCGGGCCTGCTCCGCCTCATAGAGCTTGGAGCGGAGAATTTTCATGGCCTTGTCCTTGTTCTTATGCTGGCTGCGCTCATCCTGGCATTCAACAACGGTGCCTGTGGGGATATGGGTTATACGGATGGCGCTTTCGGTTTTGTTGACATGCTGTCCGCCTGCACCGCTGGAACGATAGGTGTCTATCTGCAGATCCTTGGGATCGATATCAAACTCCACTTCCTCAGCTTCGGGAAGCACTGCAACCGTTGCGGCGCTGGTATGAATGCGTCCGCCGCTTTCCGTTTCGGGCACACGCTGCACTCTGTGGCCGCCCGCCTCAAACTTCAGACGGGACCATGCGCCCTCACCTTCAACAACGAAACTAATCTCCTTTATTCCGCCAAGCTCCGTATCGTTAAGATTTACTATATCGATTTTCCAGCCGCGGCGCTCAACATACATCGAGTACATGCGGAAAAGATCGGAGGCAAAAAGCATTCCCTCTTCTCCGCCTACGCCGCCGCGGATTTCCATAATGACATTTCGGGAGTCATTGGGATCCTTGGGCAAAAGCAGGATTTTAAGCTCTTCAACGCAGTTTTCCATTCCCGCCTTGGCCTCGGCATATTCCTCCTGGGCAAACTCACGCATCTCGGCATCTTCCATAAGAAGCTCCGCATCCTCCATGTCCTGAGAAAAGCGGACATAGCGGCGGTAGCACTCAACGATGGGTCCAAGTTCCTTCTGCTCTCTCGCGCACTTTGCATAGACGGCAGGATCGGAATATACCTCGGGAGTTCCCATTCGCTCTTCAAGCTCTATGAACTTTTCTTCGATCTGACGGAGCTTATCAAACATTGCCTTGCTACCTCTTTAAAGTATTGAATGCGACAATTGTGTATTTTACCACAATGTTTTCGCTTTGTAAACCCAATATGCCCTCCCGTGGAGAACATTTGTTCCGCCTATATGGGCATTTATTTTGTAAAAAATGACGGAAGAGCACGGGAATAGGCTTCCCGTGCTCTTTTTATTATCATCCAATTTTCTGATTTTTTACATATTTCCACAAAGGAACTTCAGTATCGGCTCGCTTTATGTATATTGAATTGCGCATTGCGTCTCCCGTATCATCAAAGTTGATGAGGCCGCTGACTCCGCTGCTGCCCACATTGGGCATAACAGCAAGTATGTCCGCATGATGATCGCTTCCCGCTTTGGATATAGCCGCAAGGGCAAGGTTATAGGCATCATAGCCCATTACGGTGACCGCTGCCACACTGTCATCACCGCCATTGCTGGCAAGGGCATTTTCGTTGGCCGCAAGCCATTCCTTATAGCCGTTTTCAAAGCTTGCGCTGCCGCCCTCGGCATAAAATGCCGATGTGTAAATTCTGAAATTCTTGCCTACCGCGCAGTCCCGTATTGCATCGTTATCCCATGTATCGCCGCCGAAAACAGGCACAGCCTCTTGCTGTGCGCCCATAGCTTCAACTATGAGCTTTCCGTAGCGAACGGAGCAGGGGGCAAAAACGACATCTATCCCCTGCTCGGAGATGGCACTGAGATAGGGACTGAAATCGGTGCAGTTTTCCGCAAAATCGACTTTTACGACATCAATATCAAATTTTTCCGCCGCAGCCTTGAAGCCGCCGGCCAGCCCCTGAGCATACTCATTTCCCACCTGACTCAGACAAAGAACCTTGGTGGCGCCTATTTCGGTATGGGCAAAGTTGGCAAGAGCGGCTCCCTGATGGATATCCTGAATGCAGACACGGTAATAACAGTCGAAATTCTCCGTTATTGAAGGAGCGGTGCAGCTTATTCCCAAAGCTGCTATGCCCGCCTGTTCAAAAACGGGTGCTGCGGCAAGAGAATACTCGCTTCCGTAAGAACCGAGAACAAGAACAACATTCTCTTCTATGAGACTTTCTGCCACCTGAGCGGCCTGAGACTTGGAGGAAGCGTTATCCGCATACACAAGTTCAACATCATAGGTCTGTCCGTTTATTTTAACTGTGGGCTGCAGATAATGGGCATACTGAATTCCAAGAGTTTCCTTCATTCCCATGGTGCCGTCACTTCCGCTGAAGGGCTCAAAAACGCCTATACGGATAATGGGATTGGGCTCTTCCTTATCTCCGCAGGATGCCATAGAAAGGCATATGCATACTGCGAGAAAAATAATAATTATCTTTTTCATTTTTCCTCCGAACTTCACTTTATAATTATCGGACTCATCCTGTAATCTCTGTCGCCCTTTCGCTCCTCTCTGGCGGAAAAGCCAAGAGTGAAAAGATCGGTTGCCGCAGACTCAAGAGCGAAACATGCTCTCGCTTCGGCATCGAGGGAGTTTATCTCCGCAGGCTTCGTAACGATGGGGAGAGATGCTCTCTCCTTCATTTTCTTCAATATTGCGCAGCCTTTTTCGTTTGCTGCCAGAACGCGGATATAGGGAGGCGTTCCCTCTCCCGCTCCCGAGCTTATTCCCAGAGCCGCGCACATTATCATTCTCCGCAGGCGGCTGAGGGCATAGCGTTTTGTTGCCGCAGAGGCAATAACCGCATCCACGCTTACCTCGGTTCTGGCAGCGCGGCAAAGACGCAGCCCCAGACCCTCTCCTCCGTCCGGAAGAGCCTCATATACTTCCTTTGGCAGCATACGAAGACGGGAAATAATAGCGGTATCCAGTGCTCCGCCCATAACGGGTCCACGTCCGTTATGAATTTCCCGCTCAAGCACACGGGCACAGGCGGCGGGCATATTGGCGAGAACGCTCTCACCCCTGCCCAAACGCTTTCTCAGCTCCGATGCGGAGGGGAAATCTCCTCCGCCGCTCTGGTCATGACCGGCTCCGATTCTCGCAACCGTTACGGGTTTTATAGCCGAGCGCTGGTCATACAAGGCTTTTATATACTCAATTCCCAGAATATTGTTGGGGCTTTTCATCTCCGGAAGGGAGCGGCCCGCAAGCTTTTCTGCCGCTGTCTGCCGGGCTGCGGCATAGGGCATTCCCTCTGCGAGAGCATCTTTTATTATAGCATCCAATTCATGTTTCAGCAACAGCTTTGCTATATCATCCAGCAGCTCAACATTTCCGCTTTCGCTGCCGAAGGAAAGATGGGTGACCACACCGCAGGCATTGAGTATCCCTACCGCTCCCCGGGCAAAGCCTTCCGCAGAGGATATCGCCCAAGGCAGGGGCAGCTCCAGCACAAGGTCCGCTCCGCCATGCACGGCGCACTCCGCGCGGGCATTTTTTGTGAAGGCAGCAGCCTCGCCGCGCTGCACAAAATTGCCGCTCATAACGCAGATACCCCCACTGTCCTCACCGAGAAGCGCTCTTGTTTGGTCAATATGATGCTTATGTCCCATATGGAAGGGATTATATTCCGAAATTATGCCAAAAATGTTCATTAAACTCTCCAAAAAGGCAAAAAACACTTGTGTTTAAAAAATATTGTATTAAAATAAACAATGGTATGCACAAATACATTTTACAGTAAATTTTAATAATTACAATAAGGAAGGAAAGCAAAAATGAAAATTCTTGTTATTAACGCAGGCAGCTCTTCTCTCAAGTATCAGCTTATGGACATGGACAATGAGTCCATCCTTGCAAAGGGTATCTGCGAACGCATCGGCATCGACGGTCTCTTCACCTACAAGCCCCAGGTTGAAGGCAAGACCCAGATCAAGGCTGAGCCCATCGCTATGCCCACCCATTCCGAGGCTATCCAGGCTGTTCTGAACGCCCTCGTTGATGCAGAAAACGGCGTTGTCGCTTCCATGGAAGAGATCGATGCCTGCGGTCACCGCGTTCTCCACGGCGGTATGGAATTCACCGCATCCTGCATTGTTGACGAGGCCTGCGAAGAAGCAATCAAAAAGTGCTTCCCCCTCGGACCTCTCCATAACCCCGCAAACCTCATGGGTATCAAGGCCTGCCAGGCTGTTATGCCCGGCACTCCCCAGGTTGCTGTTTTCGACACCGCTTTCCATATGACCACGCCCGCTCAGGCTTATACCTACGCTATCCCCTATGAGTACTACGAGAACGACCAGGTTCGCCGCTACGGCTTCCACGGCACTTCTCACCGCTATGTCTCCGCCCGCGCTATCGACATGCTTGGCAACCCCGAGCACAGCAAGGTTATCTGCTGCCACCTTGGCAACGGTTCCTCCCTCTCCGCCTGCATCGACGGCAAGTGCGTTGACACCACCATGGGTCTTGGACCTCTTGCAGGTGTTCCCATGGGCACCCGCTCCGGTGACATCGTCGCCACCATCATTGAGTACCTGATGGGCCGCTACGGTTACAGCATCGAGGAAATGATGAACATCCTCAATAAGAAGTCCGGCGTTCTTGGTGTTTCCGGTGTCTCCTCCGACTTCCGCGATCTGGAAGCTGCTGCCGCCGAAGGCAACGAGCGCGCTCAGCTGGCTCTCGACAAGTTCCACTACGAAGTCAGAAAGGACATCGGCGCTTACGCTGCTGCCATGGGCGGCTGCGACGCCATTGTCTTCACCGCCGGCGTTGGCGAGAACGGTGCTGCAAACCGCGCAGAAATCTGCAAGGGCCTCGAGTACATGGGCGTTAAGATCTGCCCCGAGCGCAACGCCATCCGCGAGGATGAGCACCTCATCTCCACCGATGACAGCCCTGTCAAGGTCTTCGTCATTGCTACCAACGAAGAGCTCATGATCGCACGCGACACCAAGGAGCTCGTCAGCAAGTAAGCCATTTACAGCTAATCATAAAATCGGGCCGCCAAAATTGGCGGCCCGATTTATCGTTGCAAAGGTCAAGCCATGGGTATATCCCGTGGCTATAAAACTATATACACTTTTATGCAGCACTAAAGCCCCATTATAAATTCCCTATAGAATTTTATTCCTTCAAGGAAGCTTGAAACAGGCATTCGCTCGTTTTCGTGGTGGACACTGCCGCGCATTGCCGTGGACATGTTAAAAGCTCCGAAGCGATAGATTTTGTCACATATAGCTGCAAAGTGTCTCCCATCCGTGCCCCCGTCAAGGACAAAGGGGCTTGTTTGAGCGCCAAACACTTTTTTAACGCAGGCCTCAATATATCTGAACTCATTTGTGTTCCATGGGCTGACGGGCGCGCCTTTGCTTTTTATGTCAACCAATATTTCCGCGTCAGCATCAAGAAGCGCCGCCACATGTTTTCGAACATCTTCAAAGCTATCCCATGGATTGAGCTTAAGACGGAAAGTGGCCTCCGCCCTGTTTTCATCAGGCAAAGCCTTGACTTTATCGAATTCTATGCTGCTTTGTATCATAGGACGGGTATCTGCACTGCCATCCATAACCTTTTTCACCGCAGCAGCAAAAAAGGAGATATTTTTAAGCACCGGGCGCAGCACCGGTTTGGCATAGGGCGCAAGGCGGCGGAGCATCTCCCGCACCGCAGGCGCAAGCTGGCTCTTCATGGGATGTTTCTTAATTATGTTAACCGCCTCGGATATGCGTTCGGGAGCGGTTTTGCCATCTTTATTGCCCATAACGATACGCAAGCTTCCGTAGGCCTTTTCGGCCACGGCTACCATGGCAAAGCTCTTATCTATGCCCATTGGCATCTCCGTGAGCAGAGCCCCGCCCTCATCCAGAACAAAGAGGGGCTGCACTCCCCGCTTTGCCAGTGTAGAAACGATTTTTGGCATAGTGCCTCCAAAAATCTCTTCATCCGCACCGAAGGCAAAATAGATATCCCGCTGAGGGATAAAACCCTTCAATATAAGTTCTTCGGCAGCTTCCATAAGGGCAGCGATAATGCACTTGGTATCCACGCTTCCGCGGGCCCAAACTGCTCCCTCGTGGATCTCTGCTGCAAAGGGGGGATGGCTCCACTTTTCCTCCTGGCAGTCCACCACATCCTGATGAGCCATAAGCACCACGGGCTTTTTGCCCGATTCTCTGCCTCTCCAGCGGAGCAAAATCCCGTAGTCCCCTACCCTTTCCCACTCAGTGGCGGCAAAAACATCGGGATAAAGCTCTTTGAGCTTCGGCAGAAAGCTTTCAAGCTCACCTTTGTATTCCTCTTTGCCGGAGATTGTTTTTATCTTCAGCAATTCACGAAACCGTTCAAGGGCCCGTGCATCTTTTTCATTCATACACTCTCTCCACCTCAAAGGGCCATTATGTCCGCAATAAGAGCATCCACATTTTCATCGCTGCTTGCCCAGCTTGTGCAGATGCGGATAGCGTCCGTTTCTCCTCCTGTGGTGTCCCAGAAGCCGAGGGCGTATGTTTCACCCAGAGCAGCCTGCTGAGCCTTGGTAAGAATGGGAAACTGCTGATTTGTTGCGGAGTCCATAAGAAGGGGTATTCCCTTTTCTATGAGAGCGGCTTTAATGCGCAGAGCATTGGCAACGGCTTTTTCTGCCACGCGAAAATAAAGTCCGTCCCTAAACATCTCCTCAAACTGAATGCCCAGAAGCCTGCCCTTTGCCAGCATGCCGCCCATGCGCTTTATCATATAGCGGAAGTCTCTCTTGAGGGCATCGTTTGTGATGCAGACAGCTTCTCCGAAAAGGCAGCCCACTTTTGTTCCGCCTATGTAGAAAACATCACAGTTGGCTGCAAGGAAGGGCAAAGTGAAGCTCTTATCTGCGGCAAGGGCATAGCCAAGTCTTGCGCCGTCCACAAAAAGGGGCAGCTTAAGCTCTCGGCAGGCGGAATAAAGCTCCTCCAGTTCCTGACAGCTATAGAGAGTTCCGTACTCCGTGGGCTGGGAGATATAAACCATTCCCGGCTGAACGATATGCTCATGAGCGGCATCCCGCCAATGGGCAGCCACATAATCTTTCACCTGACGGGCGCATATCTTGCCCTCTTTGTGCTTAAGAGCCAGAACCTTGTGTCCAGTTGCCTCAACCGCTCCCGTTTCGTGGCAGTTGATATGCCCGCTCTCAGCACAGAGAACCCCCTGATAGGGACGGAGGATGCTGGCAATTACGGTCATGTTGGCCTGAGTTCCGCCAACAAGAAAATGGACATCGGCGCTCTCGCAGCCTATGGCTTTTTTGATATATGCTCTTGCGTTTTCGCAGTGATGATCCTCACCGTAGCCGCAAGTCTGCTCAAAGTTGCTCTCGCTAAGAGCGGCAATTATATTGGGATGGGCTCCCTCGGTATAGTCACAGTCAAATCTAATCATAGCTTACTCCATATAATCCTTGCTCAGAGGCACATAGTAGCTCTGCTTTTTTCTTTCTTCAACGGCGGTCTCATCCAAAGTTCTGATGATTTTTGCCGGTACACCCACCAGCATGGAGTTTGCGGGCACATCTGCCCTCTCCTTTACCACCGCGCCGGCACCGATGATGCAGTTATCTCCGATTACCGCCTTGTCCAGCACAACAGCGCCCATTCCGATAAGCACATTATCGCCTATGGTGGCACCGTGGACAATGGAGCCGTGCCCCACGGTTACATTTTTGCCGATAGCCATCGGGCTTCCGTGATCGCAATGGAGAACAACATTATCCTGAATATTTGTCCCCTCGCCTATACTTATGGGGGCTTCATCACCGCGGATAACCGCCCCGAACCATACGGAGGCATCGGCAGCTATCTTAACATCACCGATGATATCGGCAGAGGGCGCAACAAAGGCCTCGGGACTTATTTCGGGCTTGATGCCCTTATATTCCATTATCATAGCTTTTCTCCTTTGATTTTTATTGAATTTATGATAACATACAGTTGATCTCAATTCAAGTTTGGCAGGTGATAAGCTGTGGAAAATAAAACCGCTGTTTTATTCATACACGGGATTCTGGGAACACCCCGGCATTTCGATTTTCTAAGAGAAATCCTGCCGGAGGGCTTTACAGCGAAATCGCTGCTGCTGCCCGGTCACGGAGGCAGTACAAAAGATTTTGGGAAAAGTTCCATGGTTCAGTGGAGCGAGCAGTGCGAAAGCGCCCTTTCGGAGCTTAGCAAAACCCATAAGCGGGTGCTTTTGGTGGGACACTCTATGGGCAGCCTCCTTGCTGTCCGCCTTGCGCTGAAGCACCCCGGCAAGGTTTCGGGGATATTTGCCCTCGCCATACCTCTGCGTATCCGTTTCGGAATAAGGGCTCTTGCCTCCAGCCTCCATACCGCATTTGCTCCGCCGGAAGGTGACTCCCCTTTTCAGCAGGCCTGTCGGGAAGCCTGCAGCGTCAAGCTAAGCAAAAACCCCTTTGCATATCTGCCCTGGATTCCCCGGTTTCTTGAGCTTTTTGCCCTTTCCCGGGAAATAAGAAAAGCTATGCCCACTCTCAAGGTTCCCTGCACTCTCATTCAGTCCGCACGGGATGAAATGGTATCCCCCGCCTCCCTCCGCTTTGCCTCAAACGCAAAAACCATTGTTCTTCCGGAGTCCTTCCATTATTTTTACAGCGAGGAAGACCGTCGGAGCATTTTGGAGGAATGGAAGAGTTTTATCGCCAAACATATAGAAAGAGGATAAAAATGCTTATCGCAATTATTGGAGAAAACTGCGTGGGGAAATCCACGCTGGCAGACAAGCTCAATGAAAAGCTCTCTGCTAAAATTTATTCCGGCAAGGATTACCTGAGGCTTGAGAAAAGCCCATCCGCCGCGGCGGAGAGCTTCAAAAAGCTGCTTGAAAGCTCCCTTGCCGGTGAAAATATTATTTACCTTATAACCGAAAAAGAACATCTTTCCCTGCTGCCGCAAGGCACTTTCAAAATTGTTCTCACCGCCGAACTTGATGTTATAAAAGAGCGCTTCAAAGCCAGAATGAGAGGCAATCTCCCTCTGCCCCTTGAAAAGATGCTGGAGGCAAAGCACGGAATGTATGACGCTCTGGAATGCGATATGAAGCTGGATTCCGACTACAGCATTGAAGAAATATTTGAGAAAATCGCAAAACTCAAAAAGCCATGCGGATAAAAGGTGGTGCTCATAAAACAGTTAACAGGCACAGCGGATCATACCGCTGTGCCTGTTCTTGTATATTCGACTGAATTATGATAGTATGAAATCAGATAAACATGCTTGAATTTGGCGGTGATAGTATGCTGATAAAAATAGGTGATTTTGAATACACCGAAGTTTGGGATGGAGTGTTTTATAAAAAACTCTCCAATTACCCAGTAGTATCTGATTGGGAACTCAGAACTATTATTGAGTTCATAGAATACGAAAAGAAATACGGCAGAACCTGTGACATCGAATGTGATAACGAAAGCGCATTACAAGCTGTTTTAGATGGCATCAAGCGCAAAGAAGCCTATCTTTCCACTCCCCGCCCTAAACTGCTGACGGAGTGCACCGCTTGTCCATACAGAAAGGGGTGTGTCACAGATTTTGTCTGCCACACAACATCCGTTGACAACGCAATCAAGATTTTTGAGTGCGGCAAGTTGTTGTCTGCGCTAAATGCACGTAAAGTTCCCGTAGAGATACTGATGAACGAGAACCGAAATGCAGCAAATGACCCTGCGGATTATTTTGAATATATCATGTTTGCCTGGGGCAACTGTCAAGCAGGAGACAGATTGGTTATGGAGCGTAGTTTGGGACGGTTCCCAAATGATAATGATTTAAGTATAGGCTTTAATCCGGGCGTGCGTTTCTATTTTAAGTATGAACAGTTAATATTGCATCCCGATGCCATATGTGACGGTGTGTTGCCAATGAAAGTCAAGGATGAGATTATCCTTGACGATTGGGTTTACAAAATTGTTATACCGATGAAATTGAAGGCCGTTCTTGAACCATATATACCAATCAACTTAACGGATAGAATTATCTATGTTGAAAACGATTGTAAAGATATATGGGATTGGTCTGAAAAAGTATACAGGATTGTTGAGCAAAGTGCAGTTAGATAAATCCAATTTATCGAACAGACGCAAGGGCGCACTTCTATACACCTATTGGTGTATTATGCGGTCTGCGGTTTTGTACTGCACCAAAGCCTCCCCTGTGTAAGGGGAGGTTCCCCGCAGGGGCGGAGGGGTTGTCAATCCCTCAGTCAGCCTCGCTGACAGCTCCCTTTACACAAGGGAGCCTTTTCCTAAAACGGTATATCTTGCAAAAATCCGACCTATGATCAAAACCATAGGTCGGATTTAACTCTTTTACGAACACCGCCGGAACCGCAGAGCTTTTTGAGTTTTATATTATCTTTAATCTTCGTAGGCAACGGCCTTGTCAAAGAGCTCCTCAACTTCCTTGCCGGGAGCCTTGGTGAACTTGGATACCAGAATTGCGGCGATGAGGCTTGCGATTGCACCGGGGATAATCTCATAAATACCGGTGGAGCTGAGGAAAGCCAGCCAGCAAATATCCACAACAGCGCCTACAAGAATACCGGCAACAGCGCCTGCAAAATTGAAGCGCTTCCAGAAAAGGCTCAGCATAATTGCGGGACCAAAGGCTGCGCCGAAGACACCCCATGCATTCTCAACAAGTCCCATTATGGTGCCGCTGTTGGGGTTGGAGGCGATAATAACGGCGATGACGGCGATTATAAGAACAACAATTCTGCCCGCCCAGAGCATTTCCGTATCTCCGGACTTGCCCTTGCGAATAATGGGCTTATAAACATCGCTGGCAAAGGCGGAGGCAGATGCCAGCAGCTGGGAGTCGGCGGTGGACATTGCTGCTGCAAGAATTGCGGAAAGGAGAATGCCGCTTATAATGGCGGGGAATATCTTGCGCACCATGGTGATGAACACAACGGAGCTATCGGCAATATCACCAAGGAACATACGGCCAATGCAGCCGGCGGCCACAGAGAAGATAATGATAAGGGTGGTCCAGCTTATACCTATCTTTGCGCTCTTCTTAAGCTCCTTGCCGGACTTAAGAGACATAAAGCGGATGATAATATGGGGCATACCGAAGTAACCGATACCCCAGCCAAGACCTGAGACGATGTCTTTCCAGTTGCCGAAAAGATTCCAGTAGCCGTCGGGAAGCTGAGTTGCGCTTACAGCACCCTGACCGCCCTGAATGAGAGCCAGTGCAAAAATGGGGGCAACAAGCAGCGCTGCCAGCATCAGAAGTCCCTGGAAGAAGTCAGTCCAGCAAACGGCGGAGAAGCCTCCGAGGAAGGTGTAGGCTATGATAATCACGGCAGCTATGTACATTGCCACAGTTGCATCAATGCCGATAACGGTGTTGAAAAGTGTTCCGCAGGCCTTGATGGAGGACGCAGCATAAATTGTGTAAGCCACAAGGAAGATCACCGCACAGATTATCTGGAGAGCCTTGCTCTTGCTGAGGAAGCGGTTAGTAAGATACTGAGGGATGGTGATGGAGTCATCAGCCACAATGGAAAAACGGCGGAGACGGGGAGCCTCATAAATCCAGCTGAGTGCATAGCCGATGGCAAGGCCGATGGCTATCCATGCCTGACCGATACCCATTGCGTAAATAGAGGCGGGCAGACCCATCAAAACCCAGGCGGACATATCGGATGCGCCTGCGGAAAGAGCGGATACCCATGCGCCCATCTGGCGGCCGCCGAGGAAATATCCTTTTTCACCGCCGCTGCGTCCGCGGAAGAAAAACACAACGCCGATACCCAGCATGAAAACAAGATAAATTATGAATACTATAGTTTCTGCGTTAAACATAAGAGACTCCTTGCCGGGGCAAAATACTTTGCTCCTTTAGTAGATAAAAGCATTATAGCATAAAAATATCTGTACGTAAATACAGAATGGAGTATAGAATTAATTCTATACTCCATTCTCTTATTTTTCAATTTTATCCTTACATTTCAATGCTTTTTTATTAGACGATTTGTTGTACTAAAATTAAGTCTAGAAAAATATTTAAATTTATTCTGCTCTGTAACCCTCCAGGAAAATACCCATAACCGTGTCGGAATACTTGGAAAGAGAGTATTCGCCGCCGCAGAGACACCAGTCATACATAAGTGCGCGCTCCATAAGGGCATAGGCTTTTGTGATCTCTCCAACGCTGAAATCGCTTCGGATTTCACCTCTCTCCTGCCCCTTCATCACTATTTCACGAAGGAGGCGGAAGTAATAACGGTTGCGGTCAAGGAGGTGCTTTTCTCCCCTTGTAGTTAGCTGGGTGGACAAAAGCCCCGCAAGAAGCTCAATGGGAACAGATGTATCCACCATGGTGAAAAGCTCTCTGTTAAGCCAATGGAGGATATCTATGGCATTGCGCTCTCTATCCATACTTCGGGTCAGAGCTTCATACTTTTCGTCAAAGAGGGTTGAAAGAGTTCCCAGAAGGGCATCCTTGCCTCCAAAGTAATGGTAAAACGTGCCTTTACTTGTTTCCGATTCAAAAATGATATCCTCAACGGTTGTATCCTCGTAGCCCTGTTCATAGAAAAGCTTCCAGGCTGCGGAAACGATTTTTCCACGGGTGTTTCGCGTATTCTTTCTGGGCATATCATTCCACCTCGATTATTGCGCCCTCCCATGGGGCAAGAACGCCGAAAAATTCCTTCTTCTCATAATTGCCTATAAGCTGTCGGCCTTTGAAGGGTACTTTGCGGGGCTTTTCAGAAAAATTAAGAAGCACAGTGAGCTTTTTTCCATCATATTCCCGCTCATATACAAACACACTGCCTTTTATGAGCTTTTCCTTAAAGGAGCCCCGGCGCAGAATTACACTTTCCCTGCGGAAGGCTATCAGCGCCTTGTAGTAGTTTAAGATGGAATCCGGATCCTTTTCCTGAGAGGCATAGTTGATGGTTTTATAATTTCCGTTGCTTTCCAGCCAGGGTGTACCGCTGGTAAATCCACCATGGGGAGCATCGCTCCACTGCATACCCTGACGGGCATTATCACGGGAAGAGGTTTTGATCATACTCCAGCGCTTTGCCTCGGGAATTCCGATTTTCTTTGCAATGGCATAGATATTATGGCTCTCCACATCCTGAAGCTGGTCAATGGAGCTGAAATCGAAGTTGGTCATTCCGATTTCCTGTCCCTCATAAATATATGGAGTTCCCTTAAGGGTAAGAAGCATCGTTGCCAGCATCTTCGCGCTCTTATTATGGTAGGCTCCGTCATCACCGAAACGGGACACGCTTCGGGGCTGATCGTGGTTTTCAAAATAGTTGGCATTCCAAGTGAGCGCGTGCTGCCATTTGGCGATGGTACGGAAAAACTTTTCGGGCTTGAATGCATGCTTGAACCATTTTACACCCACCTGCTCCGTTTCCATATGCTCGAAGGAGAAAATCTCGTCAAGCTCTTTTCTATGGGGCTCACAGAGCTCTCTTCCCTGCTCCTCGTTCACAAAGACAGTTTCTCCAACGGTGTAGGCATCATATTTATCCAGCACCTCACGGCGGAGACGGCGAAGCACCGCGTGGCAGCCGGGAGTTGAATGATAGTGCTTAAGTCCCGAAAGGATGGGGCTGGGAAGACCGTTTTCAAGGTCATTTTTCCAGATGATGTTGATAACATCGCAGCGGAAGCCCGCAACCCCCTTATCCAGCCAGAAGCGGAGAATATCCTGCACTTCCTCCATTATTTTAGGGTTGCGCCAGTTTAAGTCAGGCTGCTCCTTGGCGAAAAGATGTAGATAATACTGACCGCGCACTTCATCGAAGTCCCATGCTCCGCCGCCGAAAAAACCGCCCCAGTTATTGGGCTTATCCGCCCAGATATAGTAATCCTCGTAGCCTTTTTCCCGTCTGCGGCTGCGCTGGAACCACTCGTGAGCGTCGCTGGTATGGTTTATTACAAGGTCCATAATTATGCGGATGTTTCTTGCCTTTGCCTCCGCAAGGAGTCTGTCAAAATCCTCCATAGTGCCGAACATCGGGTCAATGGCTTTATAGTCGGCAATATCGTAGCCATTATCCACCTGAGGAGATTTATAGACGGGGCTGAGCCATATGGCATCCACACCCAGAGCCTGCAGCTTATCCAGCTTTGAAATAATGCCGGGAATATCACCGTAGCCATCACCGTTTGAGTCGCAGAAGGAACGGGGGTAAATCTGGTATACAATTCCGTCCTGCCACCATTTGCGCTCTTCCATCAGAAATGATACTCCTCTCTCGCCACATACTCACCGTACATTTCCTCGGTGACACCGTGGTTTTCGATTATTTTACTGTAAAACTCGCCGCTGCGTTTGACGCTGCGCTCGAGGGTTTCAAAATTGGTGTGGACAATGCCGAAGCGGGCATAGTTACCCTCCACCCATTCAAAGTTATCATTGAAGCACCAATGATAATAACGCTTGATGGGCAGCTTGGAACGGCACAAAAGCTTAAGATGGTCATATATATAGCGACTGCGGAAACTGTCTCCAAGGTCGCATGTTCCGTTTTCCGTAATATAAATGGGCAGACGGACTATTGACTGGAGCTTTTCGCAGCATTTCACTATGCCCTCGGGATAAATCTCCCAGCCCAGGTCGTTTTTATGGCATCCCTCACGGACACCGTCTGCAAAGGTTCCGGAAACAGTGGAGCGGGAATAATAATTCACCGCGTGGAAATCGCAGTAAGCTCCCCTTCTGTCTCTGCCGTTATTTTTTAATGGCAGGCGGAATTCGCCTGTGAGCATAGCTCTTGTGAGGAGAGTCTGGAAGAGATTTTCCATTGTGGAGGCAGCGAGCCTGTGAGCGGGATTTTTCTGATTTTTAGGCTCGAAAACCCGAAGGTGATTGGCAAAGCTAACCTTACTATCACGGAAGCCCATACTTCTGCGGACATCGTGGATAAGGCGATAAGCCTTTATATGCGCCGCCGCAAGGTTGCTCATAACCTCAAGGCATGTAGCTGCGTTTTTCTTTCCGGGAGGCCATGTTCCGAAGAAATAGCCGTTTGTGGCGTATACATTGGGCTCATTGATGGTTATATACTCATTCACCAAGTGACCGATGCTGCTGACGATCTTTTCCACATAAAGAAGGAAGGCTCTCACATTATCAAACTTTTCCCAGCCGCCCTTATTCTCAAACCACATGGGATTCGTAAAATGATGAAGGGTAACAAGAGGTTTTATATCCAAAGCCAGAAGGAGCATTATCTCCTCCTTGATGCGGGCAATGGCTTCCTCATCATAGACGCCTTCCTCAGGCTCAATTCTCGCCCACTCAATGCCGAAACGATAGGTTTTTATGCCCATTGAATGCATAAGCATAATATCCTCCCGCCAGCGTTCCCAGTGTCCCGTGGCAATGGCGGGGTCAGAGCCATCCTTTATGTATCCTCTTTCATACCAATCGTTCCAGCTGTGGTTAAGGTCCCCTCCGTCCACCTGTGTGGCCGCAGAGGCAACGCCCAGCAGCATATTGTTTTTTAGCTCGAATCCGTTCATAGTATCCCTTCTCAAAGGTTTTAGTTTACATAATTCTAAAGCAGCTATTGAGACCGAAGCTGGCGTTCATAGCTTTAGCATACTCCTCAAAATACTCCGCAGGCACAAGAGCCTGAACGCAGCCGGCAAAACCGCCGCCGTGCACACGCCACGCGCCCTTGCCTTCAAGCAGCTTCGCACTGAGTTCGATGCCCTTTTCCAGCCTGTCATCGCCGGCAGTGCAGCGGATATTCCTAAGTTTTTCCTCCGATGAGCGTCCCGAAGCGTTCATAAGACGGAGGCACGCTTCCCTGTCTCCCCGCTCCATAGCCGCTTTCATCATAAGCACACGCTCATTTTCCTCAAAGAAATGCCGGGCGCGCATTGCGGCAGATGCATCACTGTAGCCTCTGGCATCAAACTCATCTTTGTTTACATAACGTAAAACTTCCTTGCCGTAAGCCGCGGCAACGGCATTCATATCCTCTCTTATTGAGGCATAGTCGGCAGTGAGGTTTGCGTGGCTTCCGCCGGTATCAGTGAGGCAGAGGACAAGTCCCATAGCTGCAAAGTCGCAGTCGATGGCTATGATCTCATCCTTGAGAAAATCTATATACACCGCCTTGCCTATTGCGCAGGCAAGCTGATCCATAAGCCCCGATGGCTTGCCGAAATGGATATTCTCCGCCTCCTGAGCGCAGCGGGCAAGAGTTACGGGATCTATTTTTCCTCCGTTATAGAGCAGGCTGATTATTTTTCCAATCAAAACGCAGAAGGCAGCCGAAGAACTGAGACCGCCCCCCGAACGGAGAGCGCTATTTACTTCGGCAGTAAAACCACCTACCCTGTAGCCCCGCTTTTCAAGTGCACAGCAGACTCCTCTTATAAGAGCCTGAGTGCTGCCCTCCTCTTCAACTCGGGGAGAAAGGTCATCAAGCTCCAGCACCATGGGTCTTCTTTTTCCGCTTTTGACCCTTGCTGTTTTGCCCTCAAGGCGCCGACAGTGGGCCGTCATGCCGGTTTTGACCGCGGAGGCTATAACCCTGCCCAGCTGGTGGTCAGTATGGTTTCCTATTATTTCTGTTCTTCCGGGAACGAATATCTTCATAAAAAGCTCTCCGATAAAGAAATAAGGCAGGCCTATAAGGTCTGCCTATATTCTAACATTATTGACTTGACCTTTGCAAGCATCAAAGTATTATGAGTTCCTTGGGCGCCTTGGTAAGATTGAGGTTGCCCTCTCCCCTGAGGTAAAGCAGATCTTCAATTCGTACACCGAACTTGCCGGGAATATAGATTCCGGGCTCTGCGGAAATAACCGCGCCTTCGGGCATGGGATTGGGATTTGCAGGGGCTGCACGGGGTGCTTCATGAACAAGCAGGCCGATACCATGACCAAAGCCGTGGCCAAAATACTGACCGTAGCCCGCATCGGCAATCACATTGGCGGCTGCCATATGAATTTCACGGCCGCTTACACCGGGACGGGCAATGGCAATGCCTGCATTCTGGGCTTCCAGAACGGTGTAATAGACCTTTTTCATCTCATCGGTGGCGTGTCCGACAGCAACCGTGCGGGTCATATCGGAGCAATAGCCGTTTTTAATGCAGCCGAAGTCCATGGTAACAAAGTCTCCCGCCTTAACTATTTCATCCCCGGGAACTCCGTGGGGCATACTGGTCTTTGCGCCTGTAACTGTTATTGGGTCGAAGCTGTTGCCCTCGCCGCCGAGAAGCATCATACGGTAGGTAAGCTCTGCGGCTATCTCACGCTCTCTCATACCGGGGCGGATTATTCCCAGCACATAGTCCAAAGCGCTCTCGGCAATTCGCTGCGCCTCGATGATGCACTCCACTTCCCACATTTCCTTCTGGGTGCGAAGAGAATCCATAATATTCTGGGCGGGAATCAGCTTTTTTCCGATTATCTGCTCCCAGTTCTGCCACTGGCCGTAGGCAAGGAAATCTTCCTCGGCGCCTATTTTCTCGCAGCCTTCCAGCGCGGTTTTCACCCATTCGGAAAAGGGCTTATCTCCGCCGAAGCAGACTATCTCATCGCAGCAAGCCTCGTTACCCGCAGCCTCGATATAACGGCTGTCGGTAAGGAGCCAGCTTTTTTCCCGGGTGACCACAACGGCACCGTCGCTGAAATGGAATGCGGATGCATAACGGGTGTTCTCATCAGAGAACAGAATTATTGCGTCAAGACCGGCTTCGCCCAGCCTTGCGCGTATTTTTTCAGTATTTTTCATTTCATAAATCTCCATTTGTATTTCAGCCTGAAGGGGAATTCAAGCCAGTATCGCAGTTTAAGGAAAAAATTTGAAAACTCTATGGGGTGAACAAGCACGGTGAAGGCGCCTATCCACTTTCCGCAGCAGGTATCCGTATATATCTGGTCGCCGATAACTGCCGTTTCTTCGGCTTTGAAGCCTTTTTCCGCCATCACCTGACGGGCAACCTTTGTGAAGGGCTTCCAGGCCTTATTCACATATTCAAGCCCAAGCTCCCCGGCAAATACCGAAGGGCGCTCACCTTTATTGTTGCTGAGGATAAAAAGCTCCAGACCCGCATTTTTCATATCCTCCACCCAGCTTTTAAGACGGGGGCTGGCATTGGGCACAGTATACGGGGCAATGGTATTATCCACATCAAGCATAATAAACCTTATGCCCCGGTTTTTAAACATTCTTGGCGTTATCTGATAGATGTTATCCTTCATAACATCCGGAACAGGCCAGAAACTCATACTCGTTCTCCTGACTTATTTAATGCTCAAATCTGACCAGACTCATATTTTCGGCAAGGGGCCACACCGGAATAAAGCCGCCGTAGCTGGTAACTTCATTTCCCTCGATTTTTATATGCACTGCATTCACGTCGCTGAGTCTGCACAAGCTGTTTACCATTGAATAAATGATAACCATTCCGCCTATGCTGCCTGCGGGTTCTGCTCCGTAGAATTCTTCGCTGAGGTCAACCTTGCAGACACCGTTTTCTATGGAAGCCGAGAGAATCTCTGTGTTTTCCATACCGTTACCAATATTTTTGAAAAGCTGATAGAGTATCATTTCCGCCGCTTCGGCTTCACCTTTATCAAAAAGGCTTATGCTACGGGGCAAAATATATTCTCCTTCCGGATCGGGCAAATAGAGCTTTATAGTACGTTCATATCCGCCGCAAATCACATCGGCTTCCACAAAATCTTCAAGGCAGAACCTGCCGATAAATTCTTCCCCGCAGACAATATCCACAAAGCAGACACAATCCAGCGTGGACAGACTAAGCGTCACCGCTCCCTCCGCAAGAAGGCTTTCTCTCCTGCCTAGAGACAAATATTCCGGACTCATCTCAACCTTTGCAATGCCCCTCTTGAGGCTTACAAAGGAAACGCTTACTCCCTCCGGCAATGAGGACAAAGCCTCGGAGTCCTCGGGATGACTGTTGATAAGAGTCAGCATTTCCTCAACGGTATTCGCCTGCTCATCTATTCGCTCTCTTACAAGACTGTTTCCCTCAATGCTATTATCAATGCGGTAAACAGTTACAAAGTCCGTCTCGCCGCCTCCGGCACCGAATGCACAGCCGGCCAGCAGAAGGCATACTGCGAGAATCAAGGCCACAGTTCTTTTATTCATCGGGAGTCACCTCCTCCCAAAGCGGGAAGAGCACGGTGAAGCAGCTTCCCCCCATATCGGAGGGTTCAACATAAATCTCCCCTCCGAAGGAGACCACCGCATCCCGGACTATGCTCAGACCAAGACCGCTGCCACCCGCCTCTCTTGAGCGGGCCTTATCCACCCGGTAGAAGCGGGAGAAAATATTCTCTCTGTCCTCTTCCGGAATTCCTATGCCGCTGTCCTCAACCCAGAGCCTGACCATGTCATCCGTCTTATCGAGACCGATAAACACCCGTCCGCCCTGAACATTATATTTGATTGCATTCTCTGCAAGATTAAATATGATTTGATAGAGACTGTCCTCGTTAGCACTGATAATGCAGCCCGGAGAAAGCTCCGCCTTGATGCTCACCTGTCTTGCCTCCGCAAGAGGGAGCAAAAGATGTATGGTGCTCTCTGCAGCCTTTTTGATGTCCACAGGTGAAATTGCAGTTTCTATGTCGGAATCCATCTTTGTCAGCATCATAAGCTTTTCGGTGAGGCGCTGAAGTCTCTCCGCCTCGGAGCCTATATCCGTAACGAATTCACGCATAGTCTCCTCGTCCATATTCTTACTCTGAACAACGGAATCGGACAGAAGCCTTATAGAAGCCAAGGGAGTTCTCAGTTCATGACTTGCATCGGAAACAAAGCGTCTGCGAAGTTCTTCCGTATCCTGAAGACGCTGACTCATATCGTTGAACTCTTCCGCCAGCTCCGTCACTTCATCGCTGCCCTCGGGTCTTATACGGTATCCGTAGCCACCCTCGCGCACACTGCGAACAGCCCCCGCAAGCTCTCTGATACGCCTTGTAAGTGCGTTGGTGAAAAGAACTATTACCGCAAGGGCCAAAACACCGCCCACAATGGATATGTTCCGCAGCCTTGCCTGAATTTCTCCTATAAGCTGAGCCTGCTGAATATCACTCTGGCTCAGGTAGACACAGCCTATAATATTGCCGTAGCTGACAACAGGGCAGGCAGCACGGCTTATAAAAGCCTCGCCGTCATAATTGCTGGCAAAAATAACCTCTCCCTCCAGCCCATCAAACACCTCGGCAAAAAGCACACGGGAAAGCTTTTTTCCGCTGCCGGTGCTGTCATAGAGAAGCCGGGAAGCCTCGTCCGTTACTATAACGCGGTCGAATTCATATACGTCCACAAGCTCCATTACCTGATCCACCCCTTCAACGCTGAGGTTTTCAAGTCCGGACAGTGATGAGGACATGACGGATATCTGGCTGAGCATTGTCTCACGCTTGTTGGCAAAAACAATATCTCTTGAGCTTATAGTGGGATAGGTATTCAGAAGACCTATGGCCAGCGCAATAAAGAGGAAAAAGATGGTCACAAAGGTCGCGCGAACACTATATTTTCTTTTTCTCTTTTCCTTGTCCATAGCTCCTCCTATGGTCTCTTTCAGCCCTTAAAATAATATCCTACGCCCCATTTGGTAAAGAAATGGGAAGGATTGGCGGGATCCGGCTCCAGCTTCTCCCGGAGACGGCGAATATGGACATCCACCGTGCGGGCATCACCCTGAAAGTCATAGCCCCAGACAATATCCAGAAGGTTCTCTCTCGAATACACCTTTCCGGGATTTTTCATAAAAAGCTCGGCAAGATCATATTCCTTCAAGGTAAGGTCAATTTCTTCCCCGTTTTTGAAAGCTGCCCGGCGAAGGATATCCAGCTTAAGGTCACCGCCTTCGATCACCTGAGACTTTTCCGCAATTCCGCCCTGCACACTGCTGCGGCGGAGCAGGGCACGCACTCTTGCTTTCAGCTCCAAAATATTAAAGGGCTTTGTGATATAGTCATCGGCACCGTATTCGAAGCCAATGAGCTTATCCGTATCATCGCCTTTTGCGGTTAACATAATAATCGGGACCATAGAGTTCTGCCTTATATGCATGCAGGCTTCAAGTCCGTTCATTCTGGGCATCATTATATCCATAAGAATCAGATCATAGCTGCCCGAGGCTGCCTTTTCCACGGCTTCTTCCCCGTCATAGCAGACATCAACCTGATAGCCTTCATTCTCGAGATTGAACTTAATTCCCTTTACAAGCAGCTTTTCATCATCAACAACAAGAATTCTCATTTTCCGCCTCCTGCTACTGTGTACATATCAATCGGTAAATATCTTCATATGTGGCCGCACCTATTCCGCGAACCTTTGTTATATCCTCTATGGTCTTAAATCCGCCGTTTTGGCGTCTGAACTCAATTATCCTCTCCGCCAGCTCGGGGCCTATCCCGGGCAGGGACTCAAGCTCCTCCTTTGTGCAGCTGTTTATATTTATACGCTTCAGGGCTTTACCCGTATCCGCAGCTGCCACAGTCTCTTCATATATCTCCGCATTGCTTCTGACAGCGAACTCGGTTATCACCGTATCCGCTTCCCCACTGCGCCCGCCAAGCCAATACCCCATTATCAGCACAAAAAACAGCGCGGTTATAATCAAAGCTGCTTTCTCGCTTTTCAAAAGTTTCATATAATGCTTCTCTTTCCGAATTATTTCAGTTGCTTTTCTTGATAAAAATTCGTATAATAGTAGCGTTGATTTATTCGGAGATAAACACGCTCTCCTTTTACATACAAATATATCACAGATTCATGGAGAATGATATGAAAAAAATCAAGTTTTTGCCTTTATTTTTGATTCTGGTCATAATGACCTCCATCTTCCTTGCCCCCTCCGCCCTCGCCCTTGAAGAACCCGCACTCAGCTGCCCCACGGTTCTTGTGCTTGACAGAGATACAGGCGAGGTGCTCCTTGAGCGCAATGCGGACAGCAAGGTTTATCCCGCCTCTATCACAAAGATTATGACCGTTTTGCTGGCGGTTGAAGCCATAGAAAACGGCGATGCATTTATTACCGACGAAGTGACCGCTTCCGCAAATGTCACCTTTGACCTTGTTGCCGACGGAAGCTCCGCTGGAATCATGGTAGGCGAAACCATGACTCTTGAGTCTCTGCTCTACGCTGCAATGCTCTCCTCCGCCAACGAGGCCTGCAATATAATTGCAGAACATATCGGCGGCAGCATTCCCGATTTTGTTGATATGATGAACGAGAGAGCTCTGGAACTTGGCTGCGAAGCCACCCACTTTGTCAACACTCACGGTCTCCCCGATGATAACCATTACACCACCGCAAGAGATTTCAGCAAAATAGCTCTCGAGGCTTCCCGCCACGACCTTTTTATGACTCTCTGCTCCACCCCCACAATTTCCATTCCCGCCACCAACCTCAGCGGTGAGCGCACACTGAAAAACTCCAACGCTCTCATTAACCCCGACGGAATCTACGGCAGCCAGTATATCTATGATTTTGCCACCGGTATGAAAACCGGACATACCAATGCCGCAGGTTACTGCCTCATCTCCACCGCAAATAAGGAGAAAATACATATCCTTGCCAGCGTTTTCGGCGGCACCGAAACCTGGCCCGGTCCCATCCCCGAGTACAGCAACTTCTCCGACTCTATCAAAATTTATGAGTGGGTATTCAATAACTTCAGCTACCGCGAGGTTCTCCGCTCCACCGATGCGGTAACCAGCCTTCCCGTTGAAATGGGCGCAAATGCAGACAGCGTTGTGCTCCGTCCCGAGAAGGGAATTTCCGCCCTCCTCCCCAACGACTCCGATCTCTCCAACTTCAGCCTCAGCGTAAGCTATGATAACGGCGATGGCAGCGAGCCCATTATTGCCCCCATCTCCGCCGGAGATAAGCTTGGTCAGGTCACCCTTACCAAAAACGGAATCAGCTATGGAACCGTTAATCTTGTTGCTGCCACCGGAGTTGATCTTTCCAGAGGTGAATACATCAAGGCTCAGATAAAGGCCACTACCGACAGCACCGCCTTCAAGCTCATTCTTTGGGTTGTTATAATTCTCGTTGTTGCCTATCTGGCTCTTGTAATCACCTACCGCGTCCGCCGCATCCGCCATCTCCGTGCAATGCGCATGGCCCGCCTCCAGAAGGCTCGTCAGGAAAGGCTGGACAGAGAAGAGCAGCTCCGCAAGGAGATGGATGAGCCCAAAACTGTCCCCGTAAAACCCGCTGTCAGCTATTTCAAAGAAGTTGATGTTACCGAGGTACCCGAAAAAACCGCCGCTCAGCTCCGCGAGGAACAGGCGGAAAGAGATTATTTTGAAGAATTTTTCAAAAACAAATAATATGAAATAAATAAAAACAGCCGCCTGTCAGGCGGCTGTTTTATTTTGTATGTTCGATCAGAATGTAACGGTTTTGGGAGCGCTGGTGAAGCTGGAGAAGGTTGCTGTTGCATCCTTAAGGTAAAGAACAGCAGTGTTGTCATCAGCTGCATCATACATGCGCTTGAGGTGGGGATAATTATCCAGCATATGTGCCTTTGCCTCATAGCGGTCGTCATTCACCAGAGTTGCGGCAACGCGAAGCCACTGAGCGCCGTTAAAAGCGCAGATTTCAACCTTAGCGCCGTTTATCTGCTCAAAGCAGGGCTTTGACTTGCCAGTCTGGATATAGAGCTTATCTTCAAAAAGATCAATGGTGCCGAAGGGACGAACGCGGGGCTGGTCACCTTCTACACTTGCCAGATAATAGGTGCCTACTTCCTTCAGAAACTTATATACTTCCTGCATGGGTAAATCATCCTTTCAATAATTTGTAATTATATTTTATCATTACTAATGAAAATTGCAAGAATTTTGCTTTGCATACAAAATAGTTTTTACTTTTTTGCAGATAGATAGTATAATCCAGTTAAGAAAGTAGGTATTGATATGAATATTGAAAAAACAATTAAAAATCTTGAAAAGCGTGGCTATAAGGCAAGCTACTTTGCCTCCTCCGATGCCGCTGTCAGCTATCTCCGTGATAACATCAAAAACACCAGCGTCGGAATAGGCGGAAGCGTTACCGCCAACACCCTTGGTCTTCACCGGCTTTTGGCGGAGGAAAACACCGTATACAGCCATTACCTTATCCCCGGCAATGAGACTATAGCCAAGGCAAACTCCGCAGAGGTTTACATAACCAGCGCTAATGCTATCTCCGAAGACGGTGAGATTCTGAACATCGATGGCCGCGGCAACCGTCTTGCCGCTCAGGTTTTTGGAGATAAAAGGCTTTACATAGTCGCCGGCGTCAACAAGATCTGCCCCGACTTTATGTCCGCTCTGGAAAGAGCCAGAAACGTGGCCAGTCCGCTTAACTGCCAGCGTCTCAATCTCAACACTCCCTGCCGTACCGACGGCAAATGCCACGACTGCCACAGTGCTGACAGAATATGCAATGCCCTTCTGGTGCATTGGGCACCTATGAGAGGTATGGACACCGAGGTTGTTCTCATCGGAGAAGAGCTGGGATATTAAAAATCTCAATTTTTCGCAAAATATAAGCATCTCTAACACAGATTTACGAAAGGTGTTTCGCCATGCTCCCAGTTTTATATATCGTAATCCCCTGCTATAACGAAGAAGAAGTTCTTCCAATTACCGCCCCCCAGTTCCTTGCCAAGCTTCAGCAGCTTTCCTCCCAGGAGAAGATCTCCGCGGAGAGCCGCGTATTATTTGTGGATGACGGCTCCAAGGACAGCACCTGGGATATAATAAGCCGCCTCTCCAAGGAAGACACCCGTTTCACCGGTATCAGGCAAAGCCGCAACCGGGGACATCAGAACGCTTTGCTTGCAGGACTGATGGAGGCAAAGGATCTTTGCGATATCACCATCTCCATAGATGCGGACGGTCAGGACGACATTGACGCTATGGATAAGATGGTGGACGCATACCACGAGGGCTGCCAGATAGTTTACGGAGTCCGCGACAAACGGGATACGGACAGCTTCTTCAAAAGAACCACCGCTCAGGGCTTTTATAAGCTTCTCTCCTGGTTCGGTGTTGAAAGCATATATAACCATGCCGATTACCGTCTCGTCTCCTCCAAGGCGCTTAAAGCCTTCTCTCACTTTGAGGAGGTAAACCTGTTCCTCAGAGGCATGTTCCCACTTGTGGGCTTCAAAAGCACCTGCGTTTATTATGACCGCCGCGAAAGGCTTGCCGGCAAGAGCCATTATCCCTTCTCCAAGATGCTCAATCTTGCACTCAACGGTATAACAAGCCTCAGCGTTAAGCCCCTCCGTGTGATTACTGCCGCAGGCATAATCATCGCCTTCATCAGCTTCCTCTTTGTGATATGGTCTGTTGTTGAAGGTCTCCTGGGTCTCAGCGTTCCCGGCTGGGCAAGTATGACCGCCATAATCTGTTTCCTCTCCGGTGTTCAGCTGATAAGCGTAGGCATTCTCGGTGAATACATCGGCAAGATTTATCTCGAGGTCAAGCGCCGTCCCAGATTTATAATCAGCGAACGGACAAGCGATATAAATGAATAAAAAAGCACACCGCCTCAGGCGGTGTGCTTTTTTTGTTATTTATCCGCCGAACACTCCGTCGGGATTCATATTACACATCCTAAATTGTCCGTCAATCGGCCAGTCTGTAGAAATACACATAGGGATTTTCAAACTGCAGAGTATATGCATCCTGCAAAATGCCATCCAGATCCGTTCCTGTCTCCTCAACGGCTGTGAGCACCCACAGGGGTTTTTCCGTCTCCACATAATTCATAAAGTCGGGAAGGATGTGGGGAGTTGTAATCGCCCATGTAGACTGGAGGGTATAGTACTTATAACAGGGCACAATATCTCCCGCCATATAGTCCATCGCCATTATTTCATAGCCGATTACGCTGTCGCGCTCCTCTTCGGGGATTTTGGCCATATCCTCCGCCACGCAGGTATATCTGGTATTGCCCTGCACATGCACCTCTTCATACTTGGGACGGATGTACTGTACAGCGCAGTAGGAATAATAAATGGTAAAGAGCAATGTCAGCCACATAACAAGAGAGCGGGGCTTAAATGAGATATAGCGGCAGAGTATCACACAATAGACGGGAACAAAAATCTCAAAGTAATGAAGGAAGCGGTTTGCGACCCAGAGATTGAGAGTATTCATCACCAGAATGAACAGCAATATCCAATCCACACATTCAAATTTCCGCTCCCTTATAATCTTAAGTCCGATAAGCAGGAAGGAAACCAGCATAGGGAAATACAAAATAACAAAGGTTTTGGGGCTATGCAGCACCGGCACATGTCCCGTATTGCCCACGATTATGAAATTATGGATGAAGGTTGCGTAAATCATCTCATTCAGAGAGGAATTCAGATAAAAATATGTAAATGTGGGGATATAAACTATTAAAATGCCGATAAGTCCGAAAAGCAGATTCCAGAGCAGGTTGATATACTGCTTTCTGTAAATCAGATAGACCAATATGGCAAACACACCCGCCATAACGGTTATTGCATTATTAAGGCGAAGCAGTGACAGCACTGCAAAAGCGGCACCGTAAACCACTGCCCAGGCTTTTGGATGCTTCGGATCATCCTTTGCGTTAATGGCATATTTGGCAAAGAAATAGCAGGCGCAGGAGATGAAGGGAAGAGAATATTCCTCTGTCAGATTTCCGCTCTCCATGGTGTAAAACAGCACGCCGCCTGTGCACAGGAGCAGGAAAACGGCCTCTATTGCCCATTTATAATCTCCCTTGGGTCTGAGCATTTTGCCTGTTAAATACAGAAAGCAGAGAGTTATAATGCCGGAAAGGCACTGAAGAACAAATATACCGCTGCGTCCACCAATGAAGTGGCCTAATGCGTTTATTGCAAAAATAACGGGACCCTTATGGTCAAATAGTTCGGTATAAAGTTCCTTGCCCGCAAGCATACCTTTGCCCAGCAAGGAAAAGATTGCAGAATCCCATCCAAAATAGTTGGGATACAAGGGACTTGTATAGCAGGAAAAAACAAACATTGCCGCAACAAAAAACACGCTGAGAATCAGCAGCGTAATTAAATCTCTTTTAAGAGTTTTGTTTTTCATAATCTACCCCATCTTCTTAATTTACGAAGTCATAATATCCAAGAAATAATAGCATACTTTGCCTTATTATGCAACAGGAGGCAGCTTCGCACAGCTGTTCAGGCAGGAAAAAAGCTCCCCCGCTTTTACCGCAAGCGGGGGAGCTTTTCATCTTGCTTTCCGTCTCATATCAAGACAAAGACGGTCGGCTATCATTGCGATGAACTCGCTGTTAGTGGGCTTTCCTTTGATATTACTGACTGTGTAGCCAAAAAAGCGCTGGAGAGTTTCAAGGTCGCCCCTGTCCCACGCGACCTCTATTGCGTGGCGGATGGCACGCTCAACCCGGGATGGGGTTGTGGCATATTTCTTTGCCACAGTGGGATAAAGCACCTTAGTCACCGCGTTTATCACATCCATATCCTTAATGGTTATGATAATTGCCTCCCTGAGATACTGATAACCCTTTATGTGAGCAGGCACTCCTATCTCGTGAATAATCTCCGTTACAGTGGCTTCCAGACTGTTTTCAGAAGATTTGCTGTCCGCAGCAGGAATTGCAACAGGCATTATCCTCCCTTTGGGTGCCACGGAGCTGCGAATATGGCGGGTAAGCTCAGCTATATCGCAGGGCTTGGGAATAAAATAATACGCCCCTTCTTCCGCGCATCTTGCCACCATAGTCTCGTTATAAAAGGCGGATACCACCATCACAACGGTATCGGCTCCCAGCTCTGCCAAACGCTGCATCACACCAAATCCGTCCACCTTCGGCAGTACAAGATCAAGAAGCAGAACATCCGGCTTCAAGCTCGCCGCAAGGCTGACTGCCTCCATTCCGTCTCCCGCCGCAGCCACTACCTCTATATCGCTCTCCTGACTAAGGGCATCAGCCAACAAGCGTCTGAAATCCTCCCCGCTATCAGCTATCATAACCCGTATCTTAGTTTCCATAATGTTTCCTCCAGATAGTAATTGAACTCACGGCTTCACCTTTTGTTTTTCGTGGAAACACCGTTGATTTAAGAATAATTTACCATATATACCTCATTTTTGCAATAAATCAGGCCGTTCAAGAGACCCACTTTTTGTTTACATAATTCGACATGAAATATTATTTTCTCTCCTGTTTTTCGACAGCTCTCTTTGTTTTTCACCCTTAAAGCACCTCTTTTGCACAAAGAACGTCGATTGCTGTCGAAATATTTTTTCAATAAAAAAGCTCCGCCACTTCATCGGAAACGGCAGAGCTTTCTGCTTTATTGAATTTATGCGGCGACCTTCTCTTTGATCACAAAGCGCTGGAGAATAAACACAAGAGCTATGACAACAAGTCCGATTATATCGGTCAGACCGCCGGGGATGATGAGCAGCAATCCGGCTGCTACAACAACAATGCGCAGCACCCAGTGGAGGGGCTTTGCAAGATATCCGCTAAGTCCGGCAGCAACACCGAATATGCCTACGATTGCGGTAACGGTTATCTGGATAACCTCCCACACGCCGGTATCAATAAACAGCATTGCCGGGTTCATTGCAAATACGTAGGGAACAATGAAGGCCGCGATTGCAAGGCGCGTTGCATTAATGCCCGTCTTCATTGGATTGGCCTTTGCGATAGCGCTTCCCGCATAGGCGGCAAGAGCAACGGGAGGAGTTATATCGGCAACGATGCCGAAATAGAATACGAAGAAATGAGCTGCAAGGCTGTCCACACCAAGCTTAACAAGAATAGGTGCGCAGGTGGAAGCCATTATGCAGTAGTTTGCGGTGGTGGGAACGCCCATACCCAATACTATGCAGCAGAGCATAGTGAGGAAGAGGCCGATGAATATATTGTTGCCGGCAACATTTACAACTGCATTGATTATGTTGGAGGCAAGTCCGGTAACGGTTATGCAGCCGGTGATGATACCTGCAACAGCGCAGGCGGAGGCAACGGAGATGCAGCTTTTTGCACCGGACTCTAGGGCTTCAACAAACTTGCCGAGGGTGCGGACAACCGCTTTTCCGCCGGAATGGTTTTCCTTAACAACGAAGCATACAACAATGGCAGCAAAAATTGCGGTTGCAGCGGAAAATGCCATGGTATTGCGTCCGCTGGTTACGAGATAAACAAGAATAATAAGAGGCAGAAGCAGGTAGCTTTTCTTAATCAAAGCCCACGCTTTGGGCAGGCTCTCCTTGGATATGCCCTTAAGACCAAGCTTCTTTGCCTCAAGATGCACAGCGATGAATATTCCCGCAAAATAGAGCACTGCGGGCAGAATTGCCTTGACTATTATGCTGGAATAAGCAACGCCCGTAAATTCAGCCATAAGGAAGGCCGCAGCGCCCATAATCGGCGGCATTATCTGACCGCCGGTGGAAGCTGCCGCTTCAACTGCTCCGGCAAATTCAGGCTTATAGCCGTTATCCTTCATCATGGGAATGGTGATGGAACCGGTTGTAACGGTATTGCCGACGGAAGATCCGCTTACCATTCCGCAAAGGGCGGAGGACACAACGGCAACCTTTGCAGGGCCGCCCGCAGCAGCACCGAAGAGCTTATTGGCAAGGCTTATAAAGTATTCGGCAATTCCCGTTTTTTCAAGGAATGCTCCGAAAATGATAAATATAACTATGTACTTGCTGCAGACGTTGACGGGAGTTGTGAGAACTCCGTTTTCGCCGTAGAAAAGCTCATATACAACACGTCGGATGGAAAGATTCTTACCGATAAAGGCATAGAGCACGAAAAAGCCGGCAACAAAAAGGATGGGCAGACCAACACTTCGGCGGCAAAGCTCCACAATAGCGAGTATTCCGATAATGCCTATAACCAGCAGAGCAGGATTTTTTGCAACACCGCCGTAGCTGAGCTTTACTATGTCCATTGCATTGAAGGCATAATAGAAGAAGGCTCCCGCTCCAAGCACCATAATGACTATGTCATACCAGGGAATATGGTTTGCCCGGACATGCTTTTTGCTGGCGGGGTAATTGAGATAGCCTATAACAATTATAAGACCAACAAAGCTTGTGAGTCTTGCCTGTTCAAGCATTGCGGGACCGAGAGTGACATAGATGCAAAATGCAGAAAACAGAGCCATGAATATGCGTATCGCTATGGCGGCCTTTCCTGTCCAGATGCGGGTATTGCTCTCTCTGTCATACTTTCGCATAACAGCTTCAACATCCAATTCGGTATCCGGAATATTTACGTTTTTATTGCGGTCCTCAACTGATTTTTTTCTGAATATCGCCATCAGTGGGCCTCCTTTGCTGAGATTAACGGGCTCTTAACGAAGAGCAATAAAATGACATTGGCTGCGGCGCCCGATTAAGCGCCGCAGCCTCTATAAACTCTTTAAGGGTAAAGGGATGATTTAGTCGGCAGTATCGACAGTGATGCCCTTTTCTGCGAAGTACTTGGCAGCGCCGCTGTGGTAGGGAATGCCGCAAACAGAGGCGAAGTCAAGATCCAGAACTGCGCCCTTTGCATAGGCAGCGGTTATATCGTCCTTGTTTTCAAAAATGGTGGATACGATGTCATAAACAACATCTTCGGGAACATCCGCATTGGCAACGATGGTAGCCTTAACGCCAACGGTGAGAGTATCCTTATCAATTCCCTTGTAGGTGCCTGCGGGAATGGTGTACTTTGCGTAGAGAGCGCTGGTTTCCATCAGCTTTGCAATGTGAGCATCGTCAAGCTCAACGAGGTAAGCAGCGGTGGTTGCGCAAAGCTCGGTGACAGCAGCGGTGGGCTCACCGGCTACGATGAAGGCTGCATCAATCTTGCCGTCCTTGAGAGCATCGGCAGAATCGGCAAAGGAAAGATACTGAGCATCGATATCGCCTTCGGTCAGGTCATAAGCGCCCAGAACATCGATTGCGTTGAAGTAAACTCCGGAACCGGCGGAACCGATGGAAACGCTCTTGCCTTCCAGATCGGCAACGGTCTTGATCTCGGGATTGCAGGTGACTATCTGTACAGTCTCGGTGTAAAGTGCAGCAACTGCGCGGAAGCAGGTAATGGGTTCGGCATCAGCGAAAATATTGGTGCCGTTATATGCGTAAGAGGCAACATCGTTCTGAACAAAGCCCAGCTGAGCATCGCCAACATCCATAAGCTCAAGATTGGCTTTGGAGCCGTTGCCTGCGATTGCGGTTACAGCAACATCAGTGTTGTTGCTTATGTACTGGGCAAGGGCGCTGCCGTATCCATAATAGGTACCGGAAGTGCCGCCGGTGGTGAAGGTCAGCTCAGTGCTGCCGCCGCAGGCACACAGGCCAACAGCAAAGCAGAGAACCAGAACGAGAGCAATAATCTTTTTCATGTTGTTTCCTCCTTAGAAGTTTTTACAGAAAATGAAAGTTTTCATTTTAGAAAATTCATTATAACCGAATTATATATCCTCCAAGTTGGAATTGCAAGCCTAAAAATGAAAGTTTTATAAAAAATATTGCAAGTTTTACTGATTTATCGTGTTAAACTATTGACATTTTGTTACTTTTATCAATTAAATCACTGATTTTTGCATAAAATACACAAGAGAAAGCGTTTTCCCCATAAATCACGCGGGAGCGCATCCTAAAGAATGCTTGCGGAAAGACTCATCCCAAGAACAAGAATTCCAAGATTATCTTTATAAATTCTATCAAAATCGGAGATTGGCAGGGGGTTTGTACCAAGCCCCACCTCTACGGTGTAGCCGGGTCTGTTGAAATTTTGAATGAACCAGTCCTTATAACCTGCAAAGCCGGATGCATAGGGAGTTTCCTCAACAAAATATCCGCTTGCATCTCCAAGCTCCTCCGCAATGGCTCTGCTCCCCGCCGGCTCATAGTCCAAAAACTTCCAATAGATAACCTCGCCCTGACTATGGTAGGACAGAGTAAGGGAGGGATCAAAGGCGAGGGTTGAATCATACATTGCCCTTGATTCCGGTGCTGCAAGAGGGGCTCGCCCCACAAAATCCCTTGGCGCGGGAGATGTGAAGCCTTGAGAATACTTTATTTCCCTTGCCTGCTCCCATCCGGCAGGATACTGCAGATTCAGGTCGACACCCTCAATGTTCGCCTTCCAGCCCCCGGGAAAGCTTATTCCCGGGTAATCCGCAGCTATATCCGCCGCTCTCTCATAGTATGGCCCGCTTTTCAGATCTCCGCTTACAAGGTCGATTGCATCAATATCCAGAGCGGGAATTATACGCAGGGTGCTGCGGGTCAAAAGCTCCCTAGCGCTTTCGCCGTAAAGCTCCCCACCGCGGGCGAAGGCGAGGGCAAGTTCCTCGCAAAAACGCAGCAGAATTGGCACGGTTATCCATTCATTGGCATGGTGGGCGGCATTATACAGCACTCTGTTTTCTCCGTTTCCCAGAGTAAGGCTCCAAAGGCTTTTGCCCATAACGCTGCGCCCTATCTCCCCCAATGTTATAAAAGGATAGCGCGCCGCAAGACCCCGGCAGGCAAAATTTACCGTTTCGCTGCAATAATCTATGGTCGTTGGAACTACGGGAAAATTCAGCGGCACGGTAAGCACCTGTCCCGGTCTTAAAGCTGTTGCCGAAACCGATGGATTGGCTGTTGTAATCGCCTGAACGCTGCTGCCATATCTCATCGCGATTCGGTAAAAGCTGTCTCCCGGCTGCACAGTGTGTCTTGCGTTGCCCGTATAATAGCTTTCAAGGGCTCTGTGGGTCCTTGCTCCCGCTATGCCGTCAGCAGCAAGACCGCTGCGGCGCTGAAAAGCTATAAGGGCATTTTTTGTCTGCTGCCCAAATGTTCCCGTTGTGTTCCCCGTAAATGTTCCCGCTCTTCTCAAAGCCAGCTGCAGCAGCTGGACCTGTGGGCCTATATCCCCCAGTCTAAGCACTTTCATCATTGCCTGCTCTCCCCTCAAAAATTCAATATTAAAAATATATTTTCAACTATAAAAAATTATCTCAGGAAAGCAAAGATTTGCTGAGTGTTTTTTCGTCCCTTCAAGCCATAATGAATTTAGCCTGAATTTTTCAGTAAGGCTCTGCGAAAAAATCGCGGCAATCAGGGGAGGATAAGGATTATGAATAAAACAAGAAAAATACTTCCCGCTTTTTTACTGGTCGCAGCGCTTTTTCCGACGGCAGAGGCATTGGCTCTGGAGGCTTCGGAACTTGTGCCCGTGGGTGAAACTGTGGGAATTGAAATTCAGATGAATGGCGTTTTAGTTGCTGACACAAACGAGGTGGAGTGCGCAGAGGGCAAAAAAAGTCCCGCGCGCAGCGCGGGGCTTTGCGCGGGAGACCTTATTACATCTGTTAACGGCAGAAAGGTGGATACCGCTGCGGAGTTTCTTTCGGCGGCAGCAAACTTCGATGGAAAACCCGTCAGCATTACTGCAAACCGAAACGGAAAAGAAATCCGTTTTTCCATAACTCCGGCGCAGACCGCCGACGGAAGCTGGCAGCTTGGGCTCTGGCTCCGTGACGGAGTCAACGGAATAGGCACGGTTACTTTTTATGACCCGGCCAGCGGATGCTACGGCGCTCTCGGCCACGGAATAAATGACCTCAAATCCGGTGAACTTGTGCCCATCGGCAGCGGAAGCATACTGGACGCTGAGGTGACGGATGTTGTCCGGGGGGCAGAGGGCAGCCCCGGTGAGCTTCGGGGCAAAATCGACAAAACAAGGATTTTGGGCAAGCTTGAAAGCAACAGCCTCTGCGGAATATTCGGCCACTGCAGTTCTTCCGCCTTCTCCATCGGTGCCCCGATGGGGGTGGCTTCCCCTTCAGAGGTGGTGCTTGGCGAAGCCACAATTCTTTCCAATGTGCGTGGGGATGAGGTAAATGAATACAGCGTGGAAATATGCAGGGTCTATCGGGGAAACGATGATGTGCGTGGAATGATGCTCTGCGTCACTGACCCGGAGCTTCTCACCCTCACCGGCGGAATAGTTCAGGGTATGAGCGGCAGCCCCATTTTGCAAAGGGGTAAAATTATCGGTGCCGTCACCCATGTTCTTGTGAATGATCCGACAAGGGGATACGGAATTTTCATCGAAAAAATGCTGGACGCGGCGGGATAAAAGAAAGACAGGGGCGTTTTACCCCTGTCTTTTCAGCACTGTATATGATATAATAATCACCAAAGCAGGTGATTATATGGCTAAAACTATGAAAATATCCGCATTGGTTTCCGCTTTGCTGACCCTTCTCTTTATCATTTTATATATCATTGCTCCGCGCTCTTTGCTGCGTATATTGGCAATCACTGCAGGCACCACCGCCTATCACTTTATAATGCGCTTGCTGGTGGGATATATTATCAATCTTTTGCTGCATAACAAAGCAGATTACAACGCAGCATGGTTCAAAGTAAGCGAATTTGAACTGCGGCTTTATAATAAGCTCAGGGTAAAAAAGTGGAAAGGTCGAATGGGTACTTATGACCCCGGCAGCTTTGACGCGAAAATACATTCATGGGAAGAAATTGCCGGCGCCACCTGTCAGGCAGAGCTTGTGCATGAAGTTATTATCATCCTGAGTTTTTTACCCATGCTTGCCGCCATAGCCTTCGGAGCATTTGCGGCTTTTGCTGTGACAAGTGTTTTGGCCGCAGGCTTTGACGCAATATTCGTTATAATGCAAAGATACAATAGACCCCGAATAATTAAGCTTATATCCGCAAATCAGAAGCTTCAAGACAAAACCGCATAAAAATTTTCACACCGCAATATATAAAGGCAAAAAACCGTTCAGGAAAATTCCTGAACGGTTTTATCTCTTTCATTCCCCAAACTTTATATTTATTCCGTTTGAGCCGGACGAATCTCCTCCCGAAAGGTTCAAATAGGGAGTGAGGCGCTGCGCGGTGTTGATAACAGGCATGGACTGAATATAAACTCTGCCGGGTCCGGTTATGCGGGTGTTGAAAAGTCCTTCACCGCCAAGGAAAACGTTCTTTGCTCCCTTGACAGCTTCAACTTCCATGGTGCAGCTCTCGCTCATTGCGGCAAGATAACCTGTATCCACCACTATGCTTTGACCCGCTCCAAGCTCATAGATCTTGGTGTAACCGTCGATTTCCAGAAACACAAGTCCGTTGCCAACGATTTTTTGCATAATGAAGCCTTCGCCGCCAAAAAAGCCCTTACCCAGTTTTTTCTGAAAACAAACAGAAGCCTCCAAGCCCTTTTCCATTGCCAGAAAGCCTCGCTTTTGCACAATGATGCCATTGCCGGGAGTCACCTGATAAGGAATGATGCTTCCGGGGAAACTGGATGCAAAGGCTATCATGCCTCTGCCGCCTTCCGCGGTATACTCGTTCAGAAAGAGGGATTCGCCGGAGAGCATTCTGCCAAACATCTTCTTAAGCCCACCGCCTGTATTGGTATCCATACGCATGTTGGGCGACATCCAGCTCATCGCGCCGCTTTCCGTGCACAGGGTTTCACCAGCCTCGGGATAGCAGATAAGAACAGGCAGATTTCCGCCTTCAATTTCATATTTGATCATTAAATAGCCGTCCTTGCCTTGTTATATCCACTTTCAATATAATATTTATCTTTTAATTCGTCAATCGGTTTCACAGAGGGCACTCAGATGGCCATTTGTTATTTCATATTAGACTTTTCATATTGGTATTTTTGATATGCATTAATAGGCGTAACACTTGTAAAATCAAATTATTTCTTTACTACTAAATGTTAATATGGTATTCTATTTAAACTACAAAAAATAATGGTGATACTATGCGTAATATACTGGAACTTCTTCAAAGGGCAGTAGAAACTCACCCACAAAAAATTGCAATCGTTGATAGAGAGCGAAAAGTGACCTTTGCCGAGCTTTGCATTCAGGCTAAAAAAATTGGCGCGGTCATTAAGCAGCACGGACTTATGAACTCTCCCATTGGAGTTATAGCCGAGCGCAACGCAGATACGCTGATATTCTTTTTTGCTGTTCTCTTCAGCGGTAATTTTTATATACCAATCGACCCAGACATGCCCCCCGAAAAAAAACGACATATTTTTGAGGATGCAGATCTTAAAATAATTCTTGGCACACCGGGAATGCATGATATGCTATCATCCGTTGCCTTCAGCGGAACTTACATTACCCAAAATGACATATCCGATGATTTGGTATCCATTCCAAATGTAGGCGGAGATGATCCTGCATACATGGTATACACCTCCGGCTCTACCGGAATTCCTAAAGGCGTCTTGAAAAGCCACAAGGCTTTGCTGAGTTTTGTTCAGGCATATAACGAAACTTTTGACTTTTCTCCCGATGAAATCATCGGCAACCAGACACCTTTTTACTTTGATGCCTCCGCGAAGGATATATACATGATGGTGCAGCTTGGCTGCACACTGGACATATTGCCAAGCACCCTCTTCACACTTCCTCCAGATTTGATCGATTACCTTAACGAACATCAGGTTAGCTTTGCATCATGGGTTCCCACTGTTCTTTCCCTGGTTTCTCAACTTAATCCTTTCTCTTATGTAAAACCAACAACTTTGAAAAAAATATTTTTTGTTGGCGAAGTTATGCCAATGAAGCATCTCAACAAGTGGAGAGCAGCTTTGCCTGACATCCAGTATGTAAATCTGTATGGTCAATCCGAACTTGCCGGAGTTTGCTGCTATTATGAAGTTACTGGACCTTTCCTGGATACGGACACTTTACCAATGGGAAAACCTCTTTGCAACTGCAGTATTTATCTCCTTAACGGAGATCACATTGTCACACAGCCCAACGAAATCGGTGAGCTCTATATCTGCAGCGATGCCATCGCACTTGAATACTTCCACGATCCCGAAAAGACGAAAAACTGTTTCGTCTACCGCGATTTTGGCAGCGGCCCCGTTCGCTGTTTCAAAACCGGCGATTTGGCGCAGTATGACGAGCAGGGCAACTTGATTTTTGCATCCCGTACGGATCTGCAGATTAAACATATGGGTCACCGCATTGAATTGGGTGAGATCGAAACAATTGCCGGTGCGCTGGAAGAGGTTCACAGGTGCTGCTGCGTTTATGACAGCGACAAACGCAAAATTGTTCTTTTCTGTCAGCTCGCTCAAGACGCTCAACTGAATGGTATTGATATCAGAAGATTGCTCCGCGAAAAATTATCTGATTATATGCTTCCCGCCAAGGTTATTGTTATGGAACAATTACCCTTGAATGCCAACGGAAAAATTGACAGGCAGAAATTAAAAAACGCTATTTAAGTATACAAAGGAGATATAAGCTATGGATAAACTTCTTGAAATAATGATGGATATTGATCCCGATGTAGATTACGAAACAGAAACCAACCTGATTGATGGCAAGGTATATGACTCTCTGAGCATACTTACACTGATTACCACTATATGCGATGAATTTGACATCGAAATAGGACCTAAGTGGATGCGCAACGAAAACTTTAACAGCATTCACGCCATTTGGGATATGATTCAGGCAATTCAGGAGGACTAAAACTCCCAAATTCAATGTGAGGTTTTTATATGTCAATCACATCCCTTGAATTCATACTGTTCATGGTGGTCGTGCTGTGCGCCTACTTCATAGTGCCCAAAAAGTTTCAGTGGGTAGTATTGCTGGTTGCCAGTTTGTTCTTTTATTTATGCTGCGGAATAAAAAACAGCATTTACGTATTTACCACCTCAATAACAGTATATGGTGCAACATACTGGATGCAAAATGTCAGCGATAAGCAGAAGTTGTTTTTGCGCCAGAACAAGGAAGTCCTATCAAAAGAGGAAAAGAGCAAGATCAAGGCTCATAATAAAAAAAAGAAAAAACGGATAATGTTGGCTGCACTTTTGGTCAATCTGGGATTGCTGTGCATTTTCAAATATCTTCACTTTTTTATAGATCAAATAAACTCCGTTTCTTCTGTTTTTGCCCTTGGTTCAATAAACAACTCTTTCTCTCTGATCGTTCCTTTGGGAATCTCCTTTTATACTTTTCAGGCTATTGGATACCTTGTGGATGTATATTGGGAAAATATTGACGCAGAAAAAAATTACTTCAAAGTGTTGCTTTTTGTGTCTTTCTTCCCGCAGATGACCCAAGGTCCAATCAGCCAATATGACGAGATATCCAAAGAGCTTTTCACCCCACACACCCCCTCATACACAAATTACTCCAGAGGATTTCAGCGTTTGATTTGGGGCTTCTTTAAAAAAATGGTTATTGCGGATTTGCTTTCCGTATATGTTGCAGATGTATTTGTCAACTACGGAATCTATTCCGGTGTAACCACACTGATCGGCGCATTCATGTATAGCATTCAGATATATGCGGACTTTTCCGGTTACATGGACATTATGTGCGGCATGTGCGAAGTAATGGGAATTAAACTTCCCGAGAACTTTGACCGTCCATATTTTTCCAGATCCATTGCAGAATACTGGCGCAGATGGCACATAAGCCTGGGCGCCTGGTTTAAGCGATACATCTATTTTGCCATTGGAATGTCAACATGGAGCCGTCGCCTCGCAAAAAAAAGCCGCGAAAAATTCGGCAAACACTTCAGCGACACCCTTCCTGCATCCATCGCGTTGGTTGTTGTCTGGCTTGCAACCGGCATATGGCATGGCGCAAGTTGGGCATACATTGCATGGGGTCTGGTAAATGGTTTGTTTATTATATTCTCCATGTGGATGGAACCTGTATATCAGTCCATAAACCGCAAACTCCACATCCCTGAACAATCGCAGGCCTGGAATGTATTCCGTATTATCAGAACATTTGTCCTTGTAACCTTTATCAAAGTATTACCTGAGGTTGGAACTTTATCCGACGGAATTGGACTTCTAACGAATATATTCACTTCAAATATTTCTTCCGATTCCCTTGCTGAGTTGTTGCCATTTATTGATTTTGGTAATCCGGAAACCCTTTTGCAGGTGGCCATGGCTATTCTCGGCATTGTGATTATGTTTGTTTTCTCTGTGATTCAGGGAAAACGCTCGGTCAGGGATTGTTTTAGCAAAATTCCGATACCCATAAGAATGGTTATTTTGTCGTGCGTAGTTTTGATAATCTGTATCTTTGGCGTCAGAGCAAATTGGGGAACAGGAGGATTTATGTATGCGAATTTCTAAAAAGTTTATCCTGTCCCTCCTCTGTTTCCTTCTGGTTTTGGTTATTCTCTCAAGCATTATCATGTATCCTGTATATCATTACGAATTGCGCTCATATCGGGATGGTAATTTAAGAGAAAGCCTTGCCGGAGAGATAGATTATTTATTTTTGGGTGCATCCCACGGCGTTACCGCATATTGCCCAAGCATTGTCGATGCCGAACTTGGCAACTCAAGTTATAATCTTTCCTGCCAGATGATGGATTGGGACTCCCGAATATATATGCTGGAAAAGGAGCTTGCACGCAATCCGGTCAAGCATGTTGTAATCGAAGTTGCTCACAACGCTCTTTATCGCGATGAAAAAACCGAATATGCCGAGGGTACCACATTCACGGTTATGCGCATGGATTCTCTTGGTGAAGCCCTGCGCTTTATGCTTGAATATGTGAGCATCAACGATTGGCTCAATATTTATTCGCGTCTCCTGACTGCAGGTCTTGCCCAATGGTTGGACCTGCTTCATGGCGACATGAGCAAACAACTTCGCTACGAAAACCGTGGATTCTACCCTATGGAATCTAATGCAATCACACTTGATGATGCGCCCGATGTTTCTATCCACACTAATTACCTGCCCGAAAATGTGGAAAGGCTTGAGCAGCTCATCCAGATGTGTAAAGATTTTCAGATTAAGTGCAGCATCGTGGTTGTGCCTGTCTCAGACGCTTATTTATACAATTCTTCCGGTTGCGATGACTTCTATGAGTATATGGAAAATTTCTCTCAGGAGCACGGTTGCGAATTTTTAGATTTTAATTTGCTGCGAAATAGATATTCCATCTTGTCTGATTCTTACAGCTTTTATGACAGCGTTCATATGAGCGAAGCTGGTGCAAAAGCCTTCTCAAAAACATATGCAGATGTTATAAAAAGTTTGGACAACGGCGATTCTATCGATACGCTGTTTTACAGCAGCTATCAAGAAATGCTTGCGGATTCACCATATATGAAATAAAAAAAGAGCGGTACACGTGTACCGCTCTTTTTTATATCACGCCCTGCGCTCGGCCTTCTTGCTTTCGCGCTTTGCTATTTCAGCCTTAAGCTGTTTGATTTCCTGTTTATCGCTCTTGCACCAGATTCTGTCAATAAGCAAAAGAGCTATCAGCGCAGCTACGACTATACCTGCAATGGTCATATAGCCGGTTTTGCGGCTCTGTGCCCATTTTTCCGCAGCGAATTCTTCATCAATTATGCTGCTGCCTTCCACGCTTATGGCTTTTCCAATAAGAATACCCTCTGAGCTTGAAGCATAAACGATGCTGCAATTATCGCCGCTTTCCACCGCTTCATTAAGCTGCTCATAAGTGATGATATTATTTTCAAACAAATAGCTTTCTCCCGTCTCAGCCTCAATAACACCGTAGGAGTAATTTCTGCCTTCTTCCTCTCTCACCTCGGAGCATACGACCTCCGCCTGCTGCCATGTCTCAGGCTTTGGCTGGGCAAACATCGCAGATATCCAAAGGGGCAGAGACATAAGCAGAAACACACAGAGGGAATATTTGATAACAATGGTGATCTGCAGTGTCTTTATGCGCTCTGATCTCTTCTGAATATAACTATCCATATATTTGTCCTCACTGTCTTTATCTTTCTCTATATATTAACACATTAATCCCTTTTGTCAAACCATAGTCATAATCATTTGACTTTCTCTGACCTTTATGCTATAATCGGGATGAAATCAAAAGAAAAGGAGATAATCTATGGAAAAATTCATCCCCTACGAGAAGCTTTCCAAGAAGGCAAAACGGGAATCGGACGCTCTCAGGCGCGGAAGCTGGAACGGAATTAATCCTGTAACCAGAAAAAGCCCCAATCCCAAGGCATATAACAGACAAAAGGCACGAAAGTGGGACGAATCCCCTTACGTGCCTTTTTGTTTTATTTAATTTCAGTGGGCAAGCTCTTTCAGGAGATGCTTCTCGCCGACATCTCTGAAACCAATGCGCTCATACACGGTCTGGGCAACGCTGTTGCCTGCACCGGTGATAACGCTGATTTCCTTTGCGGGATAGCTCTTGGCGCAAAGGCTCTCTGCGTAAGCTATCATTGCGCTTGCAAGACCCTTTTTCCTCTGCTGGGGGCGAACATAGACCTCGCTTATCTCGGGCATATAGGTATCATAGCAAAATGACTTCTTAAGCTGCAGACACAAAAATCCGCTGAGAACGCCTGCCTCCTCGGCAACAATGACAACTTCGCCCTTATTGAATTCCAGAGAGGCTTTTATATTTTCAAGAGTGGTCTCCCCCGCTCCGTTGAATTCAGCATTGAGGACTTCCAGCTGCTCCGCATCTTCCGGCTTTGCACTGCGGATAACAATGGCCGCCTTCAGCATATCGTCGTATCTTGCCTCAGCTCTTGCCTTGGCGCGCTGTGCAATTCCCGATTCCAGAGAAAGCTGAGCCAGCATCGCCTGAATACTGTCGCGTAGGTCCTCCACATAATATCTTGTCTCCGCTCTCTGCTTCTGAATTGCCCAGTCGGAGAAAAGATGGTCAAGGAAGGTATCGGCAAACTTCAGATAATCATCGCTCTGGCGTCTGATATCGGAATTAATGGTAACATCGGCAAGCTCGGTCTTGAAGTCACGAAGCTCTATCTGGAGCTTTTCTATCCAGCCCTGTGCCTCATCGAAAATAGCTATCCATTCCTCGGCAGTTCTCTCTCCTTCAAACTTGAAAACACCGAGGCTATCGCTGGAGTTAAGACCGTCAATAAGCTCTCCCGCCCCGGCAAGAGCTCTCTCGCCAACGGCGGCGGCTTCGCCTATCTCACGCAGCTGTTTTGCATAACCCTCTATGCGCTCTTCAAGATCAATAAGCTCTTCCACGTTTTCCTTGCCCATGCTCTTGAAATGGGCAATTTTTCTGCTTCTGGCTTCATCATATTCCTGATAGCTGTAGTTATGGGTATCGCGCTCTGCCTGAAAACGCTCTATGAGAGAACAGACATAGTTATATTCCTTAACTGCAATGTCATATTTAACACCGGCAGTGCTGACTCTTATGGCATCTTCCAGCGCCATCATCTCTCCGCGGTGATACACAACATCATAGAAGAAGTGGGCCAGGCTTCCGCCCTGAGCCTTGCTCTGAATTGAGTTTTTAACCGCCTCCAGCTCGCGCACCTTTACGCCCAGTTCAATGCGCTGAACAATAAGATCTCCCATAGCGGCTTCAAGCTGGGTCATTCTGTCCAGTCTGAGGCGCAGAAGGCCAAGTCTTGCATCATGTTCCATTTGCAGTCTCCTTTCAGAAACATTAGTAGAAAAATTATACCAGTTTCAAGGCATTTTCGCAATAGTCAAGACATTCCAAAGCCGCTTTTCTTGACAGTTATTTTTAACTTTGATAAAATTATCCATATACAACTCATGGAGGTTTCAGCAATGGTTAAGGTTATAATGGAAGTTGAGGGCATGCACTGCCCCATGTGCGAAAGCCGCGTCAATAACGCTGTCAAGGCTCTTACCGCTCCCCGCAGCATCTCTTCCTCTGCTAAAGACGGCATCACCGAATTCACCGTTTCCGACTCTCCCGACGAGGCCGCCGTCCGCGCCGCCGTTGAAGACATGGGCTTCACCGTCAAAGGCTACCGCACAGAAAATGTCAAAAAGGGCTTCTCCCTTTTCGGCAAAAAATAAGGTTTAAAAAATCCCGAAAATTTCGTGATTTTCGGGAATTTTTATTTATTAGAAAAAATTATTACAAAAAAGTAGAAAAAGTTATATACTTCTGCGTCGTTAAAAAATATACTGATAAAGTAAAATAAATGCCTGCGGGCTCAATGAAAGGAACACACACTATGAACATGTACGCATGGAAAGATCAGATGATCGCCACCGCTAAGAAAAAGGCCACCCCCGTTCTCTCCTTCCCCTCCGTCCAGCTCATGGGAATCACCGTTCGCGAACTCATCTCCAGCGCTGAAAGTCAGGCAAAGGGCATGAAGATGATTGCTGACCGCGTTGACACTGCCGCAGCTGTCAGCCTTATGGACCTTTCTGTTGAGGCCGAGGCTTTCGGTTCCACCGTCCGTTTCTCCGATGACGAAGTTCCCACTGTCGTCGGCTCCATCGTTACCGATGAGGACGAGGCTGAAGAGCTCGCCATCCCCGAAATCGGCGCTGCCCGCACCGGCATCTACATCGAAGCTATCCGCCAGGCCAAGGAACTCATCACCGACCGCCCCATCTTTGCAGGCGTTATCGGACCTTACTCTCTTGCAGGCCGTCTCCTCGATGTCAGCGAGGCCATGATTCTTTGCTATGCTGAACCCGATATGGTTCACACTGTTCTGAGAAAGTGCACCGACTTCCTCATCGACTACATCAAGGCTTACAAGGCTGTCGGCGCAAACGGCGTTGTTATGGCTGAGCCCCTTGCCGGTATGCTCTCCCCCAACCTCTGCGCAGAGTTCTCCGCTCCCTATGTTAAGGAGATCGTTGACGCTGTTCAGGACGAGAACTTCCTCTTTGTTTACCACAACTGCGGCAACAACATCAACCTGATGACCGATTCCATCTTCTCCTGCGGCGCAATGGCTTATCACTTCGGCAACGCTGTTCCCCTCACCGAGATGATCCCCCATGCTCCCGCCGATGTTCTCGTTATGGGCAACGTTGACCCCGCCGGTCAGATCTGCAACGGCACCCCCGAGTCCGTACGCGAGGCAACCCTCAATGTTCTCGAGAGCTGCAGCTATGCTCCCAACTTCTGCATCTCCACCGGCTGCGACATTCCTCCCCAGTCTCCCTGGGCAAATATCGACGCTTTCTTTGGCGCTGTTGAGGAGTTCTACAACCGCTGAATCAAATAAAGCCAAATAAAAAAGCTCCCCATCAGGGGAGCTTTTTTATGCTTACTTATTCTTTTTCTCGGGGATAATGTAGATAAACACCAGAGAGCTGATGAGCAGCACGAAGGGATAGAAAAGGAAGGGAATGACCTGGAATGCGCTTACACTGTAGCCGAGAGTATCGGCAGCAGCAATTGCAACCAGCATCTGTGCACCGTAGGGGATAACACCCTGGAACACGCAGGAGAAGGTATCCAGAATGGATGCGGTCTTTCTTGCGCTTACACCGTAGCTTTCAGCCATTTCCTTGGCAATGGGGTTGGCCATAACGATTGCAACAGTGTTGTTGGCAGTGGCAATATCCATTGCGCCAACAAGAAGACCCATACCGAGCTGACCGTTTTTCTTGCCCTTAAATACGCGGCGGATGCCGTTGAGCAGAGCGTCAAAGCCGCCGAACTCACGGATAAGAGCGCACATTGCGGCAACCAGAATTGCCACCATAGTGGTCTCGAACATACCTGCAGCGCCGCTGCCCATACCGCCGAGAAGGCTGTAGAAACTATCCACACCGCCGGTTGCAAGCATAATAACAGAGCCGGAAACAATGCCCACAAGCAGAACGATGAATACGTTGATGCCGATAATGCCGCCTGCAAGAACAAGAACATAGGGGATAATCTGAATGAGATTATACTCCTTAAGTTCAATCTCGCCTGCACCGTTGAAGGTGAGGGCAACAATGATTATAAGAGTGACAACAGCAGCGGGGAGAGCGATCCAGAAGTTCTCCCGGAACTTATCCTTCATCTGGCAGCCCTGACCGTTGCAGGCTGCGATGGTGGTATCGGATATGAAGGAGAGGTTATCGCCGAACATAGCGCCGCCCATAACGGTGCCGAGGCAGAGGGGCAGGCTGAAGCCCGTTGCATTGCCGACTGCAATGGCGATGGGAGCAATAAGAGTGATGGTGCCGACGGAGGTGCCCATAGCAGTGGAAACAAAGCAGCTGACTATGAACAAAACAGCAACTGCAAAGCGGGCGGGGATTATGCTGAGCATAAAGTATGCAACGCTTTCAGCGGAGCTTCTGCCTACAACACCGACAAAAATGCCTGCTGCCATGAAGATGAGAATCATGGTAACAATGTTCTTGTCACCAATGCCCTTTCCCATCAGAACAAGCTTATCATCAAACTTCAGACCTCTGTTCTGGATGCAGGCAACCAGAATTGCAACGAGGAAGGCAACAACAATGGGAATATTATAAAATCCCATGGAAATTCCCATTATGTATTCAAAGGTTATTCCCAAACCAAGGTAAATTACCAAAAACACGCCGATTGGCAGCAACGCCCATGCATTTCCTTTTTTCATAGTATTTCCTCCTCTTTTGTCTTTAGCATAATCCAAACACGCATCGTCGGGCGGATTTCAGCGCTCAGGTTTCAGCAAAAACAAGTGTTAAGATATTATAAAGCCTATTGCTTCTTTCGTCAATTAAATTATAAAAAAAGCACATGCCCCGGCCGCCTGAAAGACGGTCGGGACACACGCACTTCTTCTATTCTTTAGCCTGTGAGCTTGAGTTTTTTAATCCGTACCCGCTCCGGAAAGATTTCAGAATGGCAGACTATGCCAGCAGCTCATTCATCATATCCTTATATTTTGCACGTATCATAACGAGCTGGTCTTCAATTACCTTTCGCTCCTCGGGACTGAGCTTGGGATCATCAAGAGCTTCTTCCAGTTCCATCTCGGCTTCGTGCTCTCTTTCCATTGCATGTTTGCTACCCATTTTTTGTCCGCTCCTTTCGCGCAAAATGTTCTTGGGATACTTACAAATTAGCACTCCGGAAGCACTTTGTCAATATTGCACAATTAATTGGCTATTATTATTTCTTATATTGTCATAAATAACGAATTGTTATTGTGTGATAAAAAAATCTAATACTTTATCCTTCCTCTTCACTTCTGCCCAGTCTTTTATAGACCGCCAGACCAGCCGCACTTACGGCCAGAGTTGCTGCGAAAACAACAGCTGCCATAATATATTTTTCCGTGCCAAGGGCATCTCCCCCCAAGGTGGAGGTGACTATGCTTGGCAGTCTGCCCAAAGAACAGATAATAAGCCAGACCCCAAAGCGGATATCCGTAAGCCCGGCAAAGTAGCAAAGAAGATCCTTGGGTGTTCCCGGTATCATAAAAACGATGAGAAAGAGCAGGTCGCGCTTTTTTGAGGAGCGGAGGAATCGGAGGGAGCGCAGCTTTTCAATAGGGAAAAACACTTCAAAAAGTTTCACCCCGAATTTCCTTACAAGGGCAAAAACCAGTATGCTTCCCAGCGTTGCACCGAGAAGGCACAGCAGTGTACCTCCCACCGCGCCGAAAGCATAGCCTCCCGCTATCTCCAAAGGCTCACCCGGTATCAAGGCCACCAGTATCTGGGCTATTACAAGACCCATATATGCAAGGGGCGCTGCGGAGCCCGTATGCTCCACCCAAAGGCGGAATCTTTCCGGCTCTCCCGCGAAACGGAGCACCGGACCGCCTATCAGCCATGTTAAAACCGCCATAACGAACACAAAGATCACTATAGCAAGCACTGCAGTAAGTTTTTGATTTTTGTCAAATTCCTTTTTCATATTTCATCCCAAACAGCAAGATATACCATATTATCTTTCTCTCCAAGGGTATTTTGTCAAGGCGAAAAATATATTTTTTACCGTTTCTTAATAAAATAAGGTCAATATTGGGCTTATTACGATTGCGCCTTTTATTTCACTGTGCTATAATAGCGCAGTAATGTTTTAATTCGAAAAAGCGGAGGTAAAGCAAATGGCATCAAAACCCATATTGAAAAGAAGCGAAGTTCCCGTTGAAAACACCTGGGATCTCTCCCATCTGTTTGAAAGCGACCAGGCCTGGCTGGAGGAATACGAAGCGCAAAAGGCTTTTCCTGCCATGCTTGGAGCATATAAAGGCCGTCTGGGAAGCTCTGCCAAGGTGCTTCTTGAGTATCTGCGCCTTGAAGACGATATAGCCGTGCGCCTTGGAAAGCTTTATCGCTATGCAAGCTGCAGCTGCGATCAGGATACCGCAAACAGCTTTTATCAGGATCTTATCAGCAAGGCCAGGAACAGCCATGTTACCGCTTACAGCGCCTCTGCCTTCTCAGACCCTGAGATAATGGATATTCCCGGCGAAACTCTGGAGGCGTTTTTTGCTGCTGAGCCTGAGCTTGAGGTTTACCGCCGTCCTCTGGAGAAAATCCGCCGTATGCGCGAGCATACCCTCACTCCCGAGCTGGAGCAGCTTCTTGCCGCAGCAAAGCAGATGAGCTCCGCTCCCGATGAGATAGGCAGCATTTTCCGCAACGCAGAGCTTAAGTTCCCCAGCGTGGAGGATGGCGAGGGCAAGCAGCACGCTCTTACCAACGGCACTCTCACCGCCCTTATGGAAAGCTCCGATAGGGATTTCCGCAAAAGAGTTTTCGACACATACTATGACCGCCTCGCCCAGTTCAAAAACACCATTGCTGCCACTGTGGATGCTCAGTTCAAGCAGCTGCGTTTTTACGCCAACGCCAGAAAATACCCCAACACCCTTGAGGCCGCTCTTGACCGAACCGAGGTTCCCGTTGAGGTCTACCACAACCTTATAGAAGCTGTCCACAACAACATGGACAAGATGTATCACTATGTTTCTCTCCGCAAAAAGATGCTGGGTTTGGACGAGCTGCATATGTGCGACGTTTATCCTCCCCTTGTTGCCGATGCCGCCCATGACATCAGTATTGAGGAGGCCAAGGAGACGGTTCTGGAGGCACTTCAGATTTTGGGTGACGACTATGTTACGATGCTGAAGGAAGGTTTCGATAACCGCTGGATTGACCTTTATGAAAATGAAGGCAAGCGCACCGGTGCCTACTCCACCGGCGGCGGACGCCCCCATCCTTATGTTCTTATGAACTACAAGGACAATCTGGCAACCATGTTCACTCTCGCTCACGAGATGGGTCACGCCCTCCACAGCTATCTGAGCACTCAGAATCAGCCTGTATGCACCAGTACCTATGTAATTTTCGTTGCGGAGGTTGCCTCCACCTGCAACGAGGTGCTTCTTATGCACCACCTGCTGAGCAAGACCACTGACAAGAACACCAGAAAATATCTCCTCAACCACTTCCTTGACGAATTCAAGGGCACCATCTACCGCCAGACTATGTTTGCCGAGTTTGAGCTTATAATGGGCAGACTCAGCGAGCAGGGCGTTGCTCTCACCGCTGATGTGCTCTGCCGCGAATATCTGGCTCTCAACAAGCTCTATTTCGGTCCCGATATGGTATCCGACGAGGGCATAGCTCTGGAGTGGGCCCGCATTCCCCATTTCTTCTATAACTACTATGTTTTCCAGTATGCAACCGGCTTCTCCGCCGCCGTTGCAATAGCAAACCGCATCATCCGCGAGGGTGAGAGTGCCGTTGCGGATTATAAGCGTTTCCTCTCCTCCGGCGGCAGCGCCGATCCTATCAGTCTTCTGAAAATCGCAGGTGTGGATATGTCCACTCCCAAACCCGTTAACGAGGCTCTTGAGTATTTCGGCAGCATCGTTGACGAGCTGGAAAAGCTCCACGAAGAGGGATAAACAAAAAATCAGCCGTATTAAAACGGCTGATTTTTTTATTTGCTTACTTTGAATTTCACTTTTCTCACTTCACGGAAAAGCTCTTTGGAAACATCCTCGCTTCGGGGAGAATAGAAGCTGCGTTCCACAGCGCAGGCAAGCGTGGATAGCGCTTTCCCGCTCTCACCGCCAATCAATTGGGCTATGCGAAGTAAATACACTTCTCCGCTTTCCCCTTCAAGGCGGGCAAACTCCTCCTTGCCTCTTTTCTCGCACCATGCCAGAAGTCCCGCGGGACTTTTGCGATAACGCAGGCAGTTCCACTTGAAAGCAAGGGCAGCTTTTATCTTGTCCCAAAGCTCTCTCAGGGCATCCGCAAGCCCGCTCCGGCGCTGAACTTTGATCACCACTGCTGCCTGCGGGCGAAGCTTTGCGGTTTTCAGCTTTCTTAGTCTGAAGAGAATACTCACGAGCACCGCAAGAGCAATGGCTGCAAGGAGGGCATATATCCAGCCCGGCACGCTTATATCCATTTGCTGAACTGCTTCTATATCGGGATTGCCCACACCCTGAGGCATACCGGTTGCCTCCATCTCAATGTCCTTTGAAAATTGGCTGAGCCAAAGAACAAATTTTTCCAGAAGACCATAGAGAAACATAAAAGCGCTCTTCAAGGCATTCAGGCAGGTTTTTATCAAGGAAAGAAGAAACTCCGAAAAGCTCTTGACTCCGCTGGATGCGTAAATCACCGCCAGAAGTGCAATAAGAGCCATTATTCCCGCCAGAATTATAAGCAAAACTCTGCCCAAAACACCGTTGCCTTCTACCGCGCTGCCCCTTCCCCCGAGAGCGCCCGCCTTAATGGATACCGCGGACATAAGGGTGAGGACAAGGCTTACGTAGCACATATTCAGACAGCCCCTCGCGGCCGGCATGCCGATGAAGTGATCCAGCACCAGTATAATGACTATCATTATGGCAAGAGCATCAAAACGCAGCAGCACACCGTTTTGATTTGTCGGGTTCCATGAGATAAAGGCGGCAACAGCAAAGCCTATGCAATAGATAATGCAGTTGATTATTACGGTGCGAAGTTCATAGGGCTCCGTCTCAATGCTATGGATAAAGGCAAAGACACCTGCAGCCACCATAGCTATTTCAATAATAATAAAAAGAGGGGCTGCTATACCCTTGCGCATTATGATGAGATTAAGATAATAGGCGCAGAGCAGCACCGCTGAAAGGACGAAATAATTCAGCTCCATAGAAATAAAATCGAAATTTATTCTGGAAAGAGCAAACATCCATCCCGTCAGCGCCACTTGGAAAAGCACGGCTGCGCTGCCGCTTAATATCTCTGTAAATCGTTTCATATTGCTTCAAAATCCGTCTTAGTTAAAATACTTCTCCCGACTTCATTGAGAGCGGGACTCTCGCTCAAAATGCTTATGGCGGAAAGTTCCTCGGCCTCCATAACATCCTTGCTGAGAATACTGCGCTGAAGATTTTTTGAAAGGACATAAATCTGTCCAAGCTTATGACGCTTCATCATCACCGCATCTGTTGGAATGTGAGTATTCTCAGAGTCATACTCTATTTCCGCCAGCGCGCCCAGGAGCTCCATGACCTGAGTTTCCGCATTTTCGGGTATTATAAGCCTCTCTTCCCTTTCCCCAATAGATGGAATTACAAGAGAGCAGAGAACTCCCCGCTCATGGAGTTTAACGATTAGGGAGGCAAGAAGGGAGAACATATCCTCCAGTTCCTCCTCTTCCGTAACCCGCTCTTCGCGGCGCTCATTTTCCTCAAGTATCTCCTCGATATGGGTGAAGGAAAACATATCCGGCATAAAGCAGACCCGGCGCATGGTGAGTTTTTCATACTCATTCACCTGCACCTCGTCCTTGCGGGCAAGAAGTCGCCAGTTTATATTCTTAAAGCTGTCTCCTTCCCGGTAATCCCGGGTATTTTCCAAAAGGGTACGGTCGGTATAAAAGCCGTTTTTGGCACTCTCCATCTCGCTCATATTGTTCAAAATGGGAGACACATCAACGGGCACAATCTTCGGGTATACAACATATCTTAAGCGGCAGGGCAGCTTCTGCTTTTTCGTTTGGGTGCAAAGCCCAAAACCGTCTCCCGAATGGAGCCTCGCTTCCTCCACTGCGCATACTCCCCGGTGGACAGCCAGCGCTTTCTGCTTCCAGCTAAGCCTCTGATGAGGCATCAGCCAAATAAAGGTGCTGCGAAGCTCCCTTGCTGAGGGCTTTTCCTCGCTGTCATCCTCCGGAAGTTCATTATCGGACTTGGGCGCGATGCAGGTTTTTTTCCCGATGGGAAGGCTCATATCAAGCCATATGAGGGGGAGCATTTTTTTGTTGCGCAGACCGAAATCCGCCTCCAGCACCTCCCCCGGGAAACCGCAGCAGTCTTCCTCATCGCATTGAAGCTCTATATTTTTCAGGGAAAGTCTGCCCCAGACAAACGCAACAAGGCCGAGAATGAAAACAAGAATCAAAAAAAGTTCAAGCTTTGCCATCTCAAAATAGGCAGCCACCAGAATCAGTGCCGCCAGAAAGCCCAGACCGAACCACGAAACTAAATTACTTCCCGGCTGCTTCATCAAACATCTTTGCCTTTCCGGGAGGCACGGGGGTCTCCTCCAAAATGGAGGCGAGAATATCCGCCTCACTCTTTTTTGTATAGCGCGCTTCGTTGGAAAGCATTACGCGGTGGCTCATTATGGGAAGGAAAATGGCAGCTATATCCTCCGGTGTTACATAGTCCCTGCCATGAATTGCCGCATAGCTCTTGCCGCCCTGATAGAGACAGCGGGAAGCACGGGGAGAAGCGCCGGCCTTAAGCAGCTTATGCTCACGGCTTCGGTGGACAAGATCAACTATGTATTCCCTTATATTGTCGCTCACGTAAACGCTCTGTATTTCCCGGCGTATCTCCATGAGTTCCTCGGGAGAGGAAACTCTTTCCACCACAGAAAAATCAATGGTGTCGCCAAGCTCCGTCAGCATCTTCGCCTCCTCCTCTCTGTCGGGGAAGCCCAGAGAAAGACGGACAAAAAATCTATCCATCTGGGCGGCGGGAAGCTGGAAGGTGCTCTCTCTTTCAACGGGATTCTGTGTGGCCATAACAAAGAAAGGCTCGGAGAGAGGGATGGTATCATTATCAATGGTGACCTGCTGCTCCTCCATGGCTTCCAGCAGAGCTGCCTGAGTTCTGGGAATGGCGCGGTTTATCTCGTCGGCCAGAAGTATATTGGTAAATACAGGGCCTTTGACCTGCTTGAAAGTGGCGCTTGCCCGGTCATAGATAGTCATGCCTATAATGTCCGAGGGAAGAAGGTCGGGAGTGAACTGAATGCGCTTGAAGTCGCAGCCCAAAGCACGGCTCATTGTTTTTATAAGGGTGGTCTTGCCGCTTCCGGGAAGGTCATCCAAAAGCACGTGGCCTCCCGCAAAAACGCTCATGGTTATAAGTTCAACCTGCTCGCTTTTGCCCACGAATATTTTTGCTATTTCTTTTTTCAGCTTTGCTGCACATTCCTGAGTTTTCATTGGCACTGCTCCATTTTTCCAGTTTTATAAATCATAAGCTCAGTATAACAAATCGAAAAATGTATTTCAATGAAGATAAAGTTAAGATTTAAAAATAAAAGGGCTCTCCCGTGAGAGCCCTTTTATTTAGTTATCAGTCGTTGGTGTAGTTATCGAAATAACCCTGAATGAAGATAACGGGAGTTCCCTTGTCACCGGAGCCGGAGGTCAGGTCGCAGAGAGAGCCGATAAGGTCGGTGAGGTTTCTGGGGGTGGTGCCCTCGGAGACCATATTGCCTACGAGGCTTGCGCCGTCCTTGGCCTTGATGCGCTCGGAAATGGCCTTTTTAAGCTCCTCGCCCCTAAGGTCGCCAAAATCGTTATCGGCAAGATACTTCAGCTTCAGCTCGTTGGGAGTTCCGATAAGTCCGTCGGTATAACCGGGGGAGACAACGGGGTCAGCCAGTTCCCAGATCTTGCCTGCGGGATCCTTGAATGCGCCGTCGCCGTAAACCATTGCTTCCACCTTCTTGCCGGTGGCTTCGCTCATGCGCTTGCCGATGGCATCTGCAATAGCCATGCAGTCCACGGGGAAGAGTTTGACACTGTCATCAGTGGCCTTGTTGGAGCCAAGAAGACCGTACTGGGGGTTAAAGCCGCTGCCGTCAACGCTCTCGGTGAGAAGATCGTCAAGGCCGAGAACGGTCTTAACGCCCGCAGCTTTAAGAAGGCGCTTGCTTCTCTGGCGGGAATGAATATCGCAGGTTATAACGCAGTCGGCATAGTCGGCAATAGCCTGAACGCGGTTTGCGAAGATAACCTCAACCTCTGCACCCATCTTGCGTACCAGCTCGGAATAATACTCAACATAGTCAACACCGGTGAAGGGATGGACCACTTTGCCGAAGGCTGCGCGGAACTGCTCAAGGCTGAGAACATCACGGTAGGGGTCAATGCCTGCTTCATCGACAGCATCGATGCTTACGAGATGATTGCCCACCTCGTCGGAGGGATAGGAGAGCATCAGAACAACCTTTTCACAGCCGCCGGCAATGCCCATAAGGCAGTTTGCAAAACGGTTGCGGCTGAGGATGGGGAAGGTTACGCCAACGGTCTTGCCGCCGGTCTTTGCTCTGACATCCTTGGAAATATCGCTGATGCCGGCATAATTTCCCTGTGCGCGGGCAACAACGGATTCGGTTACGGCAACGATATCCTTGTCGTGAACCTCAATGCCGTTTTCACGGACAGCCTGAAGAACGGAGGATACTACTACCTCAACAATGTCATCGCCCTGACGGACAATGGGAGTTCTTATTCCACGGGATACAGTACCGATAAGTCTGCTCATTTATGATACCTCATTTGCAATCAAGTTTATTAACAACGATGTATTATAATATTTTTTTCATATATTGTAAATTGTTTTTTGCAAAAAAGTCTAATTTATTCACCGTAAGAACTGTCAAGAGCCTCTCTGCGAAGCAAATACTCGCTGGGAGTTTGCCCGTAAAGCTTTTTGAAGGAGCGAAGGAAAGATGAATATTCGGAAAAACCCACCTTCATGGCTGCCTCCGTAACTCCCATTCCGCTGTCCAGAAGTCCTGCCGCAGCGGTCAGCCTCTTCTGGCAAATATAATTATGGACGGTATAGCCCGTGGACTCTTTGAACCTGCGCATAAAATAATAGCGGCTCAGATAACACTTTCCCGCAAGGAAATCCACGCTCAGTTCATCGGAAAGATGGCGGTTTATATAGCTGAGGGCTTCGTCTATCTTGGGATCTATATCTCCCGCCTCGCCGCTGCTCTCTTCCAGAACGCAGCGGTTGAATTCTATCATTATCTGCAGGAAAATCGTATCCGAAAGTATCGCGCTTCCAAAGCGCTCCTCTCCCAGAGCCTTTTCAAGCCCACCGATAAGTCTTTTTATTCTGGGTAAAGACTCTCCGTTGGGGTGATAAAGGCAGGCCCTTCTCTCTGCGCTAAGCCGAAAACAGCTGTCCAGTCTGGCTCCTTCCCTGCTTTGTTCCTCAAGATAACCGGGGCGAATCCAGAAAACCGCTCGCTCATAGTCACTTTCGGAGCTTATCATAGGTTTATGGATTGCATTATGAGGCACAAAGAGAATATCTCCCGGCTCAAGACTATAGGTTACGCCCTCTATGATATAGTCAACATTTCCGGAATAAAACACCAGCGCCTTATCAAATTCGTGATAATGGGTCTCCACCTGCTGGGCGCGGCGATCCTTGAGATGAAAAAGTCTGAAATTTTCAAACAGATAGCCTTTATTGGCAACTCTTATGTGTTCGTTCACTTTGCTTCCTCACTCTCATACATAGCCAGAGACTCCTTCAGAAGGCGGCTCATCTTTTCCGCCACGGAAGCGGGAGAGACTATTTTCATTCCGCCCTCGAAGCCGAAGACCCATGCCAGAAACTGGGGCGAGGGAACAACCTCCACCGTGACGGTGAAGCGCTCATTATCGGTGGAAACTATAATAATATCCTTGCCGAAACGGTCTATCACAGCGCCTGCAAGATGGTTTTCGCAGCTAAGCCGGACCTTTTCGGCTTTTCCGGAAAACATTCCGAAAACCTTCTCCGTGTATTCCGCCATATTAATTCCGCCCAGCACCTCTTTCCCCTCCCGTACCTTTTCGCTGATGCGTATGGAGGTCATCTTATCCACGCGATAGTGGCGTGTTTGAGAAGATTCGCTGTCAAATGCAATCAGGTAATAGTTCTCATTGTTCCAAGTGAGGGCATAAGGGCTCACCGCGTATTCCCGTCCGCCTTTGCGGAAAGTGCGCTCCTTGGAAACGGAATACTCAAAATATTTGAAATTTATCTGCCTGTCGGAAGCAATCGCACTGTGTATTTTGTCCACATTATAGTAGATGCTCTCGTTCATGGTCTTAATGCGGTTGGAAACATACACCTGACGATGGAGCGCCCCCGCCTCATAAATGCTGGCAAGAGACTCAACCTTCTTTATAAGAGCCATGGATTTTTTGCCGGTAATAAATCTGGATGACTGAACGCTGTCCACAAGCAGCTTCAGCTCCGGCAGTTCAAAATCACGGGATCCCAGATAATAACCGCCGCCCGGTCCTTTCTGCTGTATGATATCCATTCCGTAGGTGCGCAGAGCCTCAATATCATCATAAAGGCTCTTCCGCTCCGCAGAAACCCCGTAGCTCTCCAGATGCTTGATTATAGCCGCAATGCTCACAGGATGGTTTTCATCGCTGTGGCTTTCGAGATAATCCATAAGGTAGACTATCTTAAGCTTCTGATTGGGTGACTTTGCCATTATTCATCGCCTCCGCAATTATAATATACCTTTTTGTGCTTTTTCGCAAGATAAAACGCCTTTTTTCGTTCCAAATTGCCCATTTTTCTCGCAAAAAGTGCTTCGGGCTTGTTTGACAAAACTATCGTGGCTGTGCTAACATTTTCCTGTTAAAAATAATCATCGGAGGTAATATCATGTACACCTGTTCCAGCTGCACCCTTCATACATGTGAAAAACCCGAGGTAGGCAGATACCCCAAAAATTGCCCCGTTCTCAACGAAAAGAGAATGGCCGAAATAATCAGCGAATATGAGCCCTATATGGACTTTTTTTCAGCCTGCGCAAGAGTTGAGGCGGAGGGCTACTGCCAGTGGCCAAGGCTGAAGGAGACTTTGGTTCTCTGTGAGAAAATGGGCTACAAGAAAATCGGTCTTGGCTTTTGCGCCGGTTTTCGCAGCGAAGCCAAAACTGTGGAAAACCTGCTCCGCAGCAAGGGCTTTGAGGTAGTCAGCGCCGTATGCAAAGTTGGCGGCATAGACAAAGAGGATTTCGGTATGCCCGCCGACCACAAAATCAATCCCGGCGGCTATGAGCCTATGTGCAATCCCATTGGTCAGGCCGAACTGCTCAACGACGCGGAAACCGACTTTAACATTGTCCTCGGTCTCTGCGTTGGACACGACTCTCTCTTCCTGAAGCATTCAAAGGCTCTTGCTACTGTGCTTGTGGCAAAGGACAGAGTTATGGCTCATAATCCCTGCGGCGCCATCTATACTGCAAACGGTTATTATAAAAATAAGCTTTAATTTCTTCCCGAAAGGCGGATAAGTATGGAAAGAATAATCCGTGCAACAAAAGATACCACCGTTACCGAAAGAGAGCTTCGCCATGCCGCCCTTGCCAGAAAGGTATGCGGCGAGGGAATGGTGCTTCTTGAAAACAAGGGTGCGCTGCCCCTTCGGGGAGGCAAGGTTGCCCTTTATGGAGCCGGTGTGCGCCACGGCTCTTACGGCGGCTCAGGCAGCGGAGAGAATAATCCCCGCTACAGAATTTCTCCCGAACAGGGCTTTATAAACGGCGGCTGGGAAGTTGTTTCCTCCCATTGGCTCGATGAGTTCGACAAGCTCTATGAGGAAGAAAAGGAGGCCTACACCCGCTCCGTACTGAAGGCCACAAGGCGCCTCGGCGTTTTCGGGCGCATGGAATATGTTGCAAGCCATCCCTTCATTCCTTCCGGAGGCAGGCCGGTAATTCCCGAGGAAGCAATCGCAAGCGGCACCGACACCGCCGTTTATATTCTTACCCGCCACGCGGGCGAGGGCGGCGACCGCCGCACGGTGCAGGGAGATTATTATATTACCGACAGTGAAAAGGACTTTCTCTGCTCACTCTGCGCAAGTTATCCGAAGGTTGTTCTTGTTTTGAATATCGGCTCCGTAATGGATCTCAATTTTGCCGATGAATGCGGTATCGATGCCATCTTGTATATGATGCAGGGCGGCATGGAGGCAGGCAACGGACTTTTCGATGTACTCAGCGGCGCAGTAAGCCCCGGAGGCAAGCTCACCGACACCTGGGCTTATAATTACGAAAATTATCCCTCCCACGATATTTTCTCCACCATTGGCGGCAGACAGCGGGAGGAAGATTATCTTGAGGGAATTTATGTGGGTTACCGTTGGTTTGACGCTATGGGTATCACTCCCCGCTACGCCTTCGGCCACGGTCTTGGCTACAGCAGTTTTTCCCTTACTCCCGGTGCCGCCACCGCAGAAGGTAGCCGGATCAGCATTTATGCCAACATTCAGAACACCGGCAGTATGGCTGCCAAGGAAGTTATTCAGCTTTACGTTTCCGCTCCGGAGGGCAGGCTTCCCAAAGAGCCCAAAAGCCTTATCACCTACACCAAAACCGCTCTTATAGAGCCTTGGCGCAGCCAGCAGCTTTGCCTTAGCTTTGATCTGCGTCAGTGCACCTCCTACGATGCCGAAAGTTCTTCCTTCATCCTTGAAAAGGGCGACTACATAGTTTATATCGGCACTGCATCCGATAAGCTTCTTCCCGCAGCCGTAGTTACCCTCGACGAAACTGCCGTCACAGAAAAATGCACCGCTGTCTGTCCTATGAAGGACGAACTTGATTTTATAATCCCGCCCCATCGTGAGCGCAGCATACCCGAAACAGCAAGACTTTGGGTCTCCGCCTCCTCCATAAGCACCCTTGAGCACAGCTACCAGCCACCCAAGATGGTGGAAAGTCCCGAAATCGACGCAATAATGGCCTCTCTCACCGACAGAGACATTGCAAAGCTGCTTGTGGGCAACGGCTATGTGGGTCCCTGCCACAACACCGCCTTCGGTGCAGCAGGCTCCTCCACCTCCGCCCTTCTCAAAAAGGGTATTGACAATATGCCTATGTCCGACGGACCTCAGGGCATTAACCTTCAGCTTTGCTCTCCCCCTCCCCGCCAGAATTTCTTCTCCCCCCAGGCTCTGCCCGAATCCGTAACGCTGGGCAAGCGCAGCCTGTTCACCCGTATAATGAATCCCACCCCCAAGGGTAATGGCGAGGATTATTACCATTTCTGCACCGCATGGCCCTGCCAGACTCTGGTTGCCCAGACCTGGAACCTTCCTCTCATTGAGGAACTGGGAAAAGCCACCGGAATAGAGATGCTGGAATACGGCATTGTATTCTGGCTCGCTCCCGCCCTGAACATTCATCGCAATGTTCTTTGCGGCAGAAACTTCGAATATTGCTCCGAAGATCCCGTTCTCAGCGGAAAAACAGCCGCTGCACTTGTCAGAGGTGCCCAAAGCTGCGAGGGTTGCTACGCAACTATAAAGCACTTCGCCTGCAACAATCTTGAAAATTCCAGAAACCGTTCCTCCAGCAATCTGGACGAGCGAACCTTGCGCGAAATCTATCTCAAGGGCTTTCGTATAGCCGTTGAGGAAGGCGGAGCAAAAGCTCTTATGAGCAGCTACAACAAAATCAACGGCGTTTATGCCGCCAACAACCACGACCTTCTCACAAAGGTGCTCCGCAACGAATGGGGCTTCGAGGGCATTGTTATGACGGACTGGTTCGGAACGGGTCATCACGAATCTCTCGACGCAAAAGCCTGCGCCGCAGGAAACGACATTGTTATGCCCGGAACGCCCATAGCCTTCCGCAATATTCTCAAGGCCATGCGAAAAGGCGAAATAAGCCAATACGACAGCCACTCCTGCGCACGCAGACTTATCCGCGCCGCTCTCGAAAGCTGCGTTATGAAAAAATAATATAAAAATGCTCCGTGAGAATACACGGAGCATTTTTATATTATGTAAACTAATCTATACATTTTTCAACTTCCACCAAATTCGTATGCTGGGGATTTCCACGGGCATAGGGTGTAGGTCTTAAGCTTGTAAGGGTATTGATGCAGCCGCCCTCATCCTCTCCCTGCTCATTGGGGCTATACCACGCCCCCTGAGGAAGAGCTGTTACGCCCTCCATAATTTTATCTGTGATATGGGCTTTTATGCGTATAGTGCCTCTGTCATTCCTGATAATTACCGTGTCCCCTTCATTTATCCCCCTCTTTTGGGCATCTTTGGGATTTATCCAAACTCGGCGCGGCTCTATCTTTTCCAACGCGGGGTTATTATCATGAATGCTGTGGGCTCTTCGCATTGTGTGCCAGCCGATAAGCTGAAGAGGGTATTTCTCCGCAAGGGCATCTCCGGCTCCCTCCGGAGGTTCAACATAGCGGGGAATGGCAGGGAAGAAATCTTTATACTCCGTTATGTAAACCTTTTTCGAGAACAGCTCTATTTTTCCGCTTGCTGTGGGGAAGGGATTATTTTCAATATCGAGGCGCTGTTTTTCAAAAGCAGTAAAGGGCTTATTGTCCTTATACGTGAATATTCCGCCTTTGGAAAATTCCTCGTAGGGAGGCAGCTCCCGCTCCCTTTTCCGCAAATCGTTATAAATATATTCAAGCCATTCGTCGGCGCTTCTGCCCTCGGAGAAGGTCTCTCCCAGGCCCAGCCTTTCCGCCAATTCCCAGAGCCAGTCATATTCAAAACGGCACTGCCCCGGACTTTCTACTATCTTTCTGGCAAAGCCCAGAAAGTCGCCATACTGCCAGGGCATGGCGATATTATTCTGCTCAAGGGGGGAAACTCCCGGCAGGAGAATATCCGCAAAACGTGCACTTGCGGTCATAAAAAGGTCGGAGCAGAGAATAAATTCGCACTTTGATGTATCCCGCAGTATTTCCGCCGTGCGGTTAATGTCGCTGTGCTGATTTACAAGGCAGTTGCCCGCAAGATTGATAATCATCTTTATGTTGCAGGGAAGCTTTTCTCCCCCTTTGACTCCGTCGATTGCCCCCATCCCGCCGCCCCGCAAAACCGCCTCTGTCCAGCAAAAAGCGGGAATAGACATTGGGAAGGGATTTGGAGCACTTGGGAAAGATGGGTTTTCGTGGCCTTTATAAAAGCCGTTGCCGCAAGCCCAGCCGCCCCATACACCCACATTTCCCGTCATACAGGCCAGCAGTATTCCGCCCCGGGCGCTTTGCTCTCCGTAGGCGTGGCGCTGAGCTCCAAGCCCCTGAATGAGGGCGGCAGGCTTTGCCCCGGCATAGCGCAGGGCGAGGGCTCTGATTTTCTCCGCAGGCACAGCGCATATTTGCTCCGCCCATTGGGGAGTTTTGGCAATGCCGTCTTTTTCTCCCAGAAGATAGCTCAGATAAGATTCCTTGCCGTCTACTCCTTCGGGCATATGCTCTCCGTCAAATCCAATACAGCAGCGGTCAAGAAAAGCCTGATCATGCAGCCCCTCGCTGTATATAACATAAGCCATTGCGTCCAGCATGGCAGCATCGGTGGCGGGGCGTATTGGAATCCATTCGGCGGAAAGCCTTTCCACCGTTGCGCTGCGGCGGGGATCCACCACAACTATGGGTATCCCTTTTGTCTTTGCCTTTTCCAAATAATACATACTGGCGCAGTCAAAGCGGCTTTCCGCAGGATTATGACCCCAGAGGATTATCAGAGAGCTGTCAAGCCAGCTCTCCGGGCTGTTGCCCGTTACAGTTGTGCCGTACATAAGCTTGGACATTTGGGTGATGCAGGCGGAAGAATAGGAGTTATACCGTCCAAGATATCCCCCGTCCAGAGCGAGAAGTCTGCGGGCAAGGCCGCAGCCGGATATAAGTCCTTCCATTCCCGTGGCATAATTCACATATCTGGAGCCCGGACCGTAAGTATCCCGTATGCGCATCCATTCTCCCGCAATGATATCAAGAGCCTCATCCCAGCTTATGGGCATAAAGCGTCCTTCGCCCCGCTTACCAACTCGCTTCATAGGCTGAGTTATTCTTTCGGGGCTGAGGAAGGTTTCGTGGCATCTGAGTCCCTTGGGGCAAGCAGTGAGAGGAACGCCCTCCCCCGCCTCTCCGGCGCTTTGGGTGCTCATACGCATTATTTTGCCGTCTTTAACATGGGCACGGAGCAAGCAGCGTCCTCCGCAGTTATTTAGCCCCGTTGTTTCTATTATCACTTCTTTGTCCATAGCCCGCTCACCTGCCTTACCGGTATATTAATAACAAAAATATAGCACATTCCCAGAGGAATGTAAAACAGGATATGACAAACAAATGCCCCTTATTCGCCTTCAAGTATTGCGTAAATATAAATAAGGTGATAAAATATCTTGACATATACTCTTTTTTGGAGGAATACCGTGAAAAGAATATTTTGCGTTTTGCTAATGATTGCTGTGATGCTGGGCTGCATTCCCGTTTTTGCCTCCCCCACCAGCAGCACTGACCTCGTCGGTTCACTCATAGATAACGACGGCTCCGTCCCCAGAACCGAGCTGGATTGGGACAGCCTTGTGAATGAGTTTTTGGCTGCCGCACAGGTTGAGGATGAGTCCGTTGCAATAGGATACTACAATACCGTTACGGGTGAGGAGCACTATCTCCACGGATATGAGCTTGTTGCCGGCGGCAGCATGTACTCTTTGCCCCTGACTATGTACTATTCCGAAATGCTTCATAATGAGGAAATCAGCTGGGACACCACCATAGGCGGCTACGATTACAGAACCCTTATCCATTCCGTCATCTGCAGCGATGACATAGACAAGGCCAAGATCCTTATTTCCGGCATCGGTTCGGACGAGGATTATCGCCGCGCCATTTGTCCCTATCTGGGTATTGATCCCCAGACCGTTGACACATATCTCCCAACTGCCGACAGCTTCACTGCCGAGCAGCTGACGCATTGCCTCAAAACCCTCTTTGCCGAGCCCGAGCGCTTCCCCGGTGTTATGGATCACCTGCTTCACGCCAACGCCGGAGAATACTTCGAGCAGATAGTAGGCGATTTTGACATCGGTCAGAAATACAGTCAGACCACCGAAGGAAAAGATACCATCATAAACTGTGTGGGCTTTGTTGATATGGAAGATCCCATTATCATAAGCATACTCACTACTAACTGCCGTCTGGGCAAAAAGATTCTGGGCGATTTCGCCGCTCTTATGTGCGAATACACGGAGAACAACACCTCCGTGAGAAAAACCGCCGAGGAAGAGGCCGCCCGCAAGGAAGAAGCCGAGCAGGCCGCCCATCAGGCAGCCCTTGATAAGCTTGCCCAGCAGGAGGCGGAAGCCGAGGCAGCAAAGAGAGCCGAGGAAGAAAAAGCCGCTCAGGAGGCTGCCTTCCTTAAGGAAACACAGGCCAACGCAAGCAGCGCGCTGCGTTTTCTTGCCTGCCTTCTCGGCTGCGCATTGCTGGCCGTTGCTCTGGGTCTTGTTGCCCGACTTAAGAAAAAGCCCGCCGACAATGACAGCGCTCCCAACAAGGCACGAGTGGTTGCTTCCGTTGTGCTTGGTCTGGTGGCTGCTTTCGCCATTGTTGCCACAATTCTCATAAGCATTTTTGCAGTATCCTCCAAGCCTGTCATCATGTCTGAGGGTGCCGATCCCTCCGGCAAGGCAGAGGAATTCCTCTCTCTTGTGCTCTCCGGTGAGTATTCCGAAGCTGAAAAGCTTATGGTTGGCGACAGCGAGCTGGGTCTTGGCAGCAAGCCTCAGGATAATCTCGGTGCCATGCTCTATGAAGCTCTCCAGAACAGCTTCTCCTATGAGGTTAAGAGCGAATGCGTAAGCGACAGCATAAACGCAAGCCAGAGCTTCACCGTAACTTATCTGGATCTTCCCTCCCTTACCGCACTCCAGCAGGAAGCAACCAGCGCCCGCCTTGCCCAGTATGTTGAAGCCGCCATCCGTGCCGAAGAGGTTTTGGCTGAGGATGGAAACTATCTCCCCGAAGTTGCAATGCGCGCCCTTGAAGAGGTAACCGCTGAGCTTCTTACAAATGTGGAAGACCACTATGTAAGCAAGGATATAACCATCAATATGCAGTATATTTCCGGCGAGTGGAAGATTATGGCCGATAACTCCCTCTTCGCCATACTCTCTGGCAACACCGCTTACTAAGAAAGGCGGCAGCTGAGAATATGACAAAACTTTCCAAATTCATTTCAGCTTTTTGCATTATAATCTCGGTGCTGCTGATTGCTCTGCTTCTAACAGTTTTCCTTGTGGCAAGCGGAAACGATAACAGCCATCTCCTTGAATCCAGCAAGCCCGCTATAATGAGCAAGTTCGAAATGTATGTTAACAATTCCTCGGCCGAGGCGCTGGACGGAATTATCCCTATTAAAAAAACCTATTTTTTGCCTGAAGATACCGTTGTTGCTCCCGAGCCTGACCAGTCACTTTTCGGCACAGCAGCCTCCCCCGATGAGCTTGAGAGCATCGTTGCCGAGGCCTCTGAGCTTTTGGACGGACAAAGCACCCTCTTTGCCGCAAACACCGAGGTTATGCCAGGCACCGAGATCAGGTATTATCTTGACGACACAATCCTTGTCATTACATGGAAGCAGCTCATCGGCGGCAAATGCTATACATTTTCCGAGGTGAAAATAGCTGACGCCAGCCAGTTCCGCCGCTACTTTGCCGATAACAGCTTTAGCGAAAACATCAGATACCAGCCCTCAGACATGGCTACCACCGTAAACGCCGTTGTTGCCATGAGCGGAGATTTCTACTCCACCCGTGATCTGGGCATCGTTGTTTATCAGCGCGAGCTCTATCGCCTGCGCAGCAGATATATGGATAACCTGTTTATTGATTCCAAGGGCGATTTTCATTTCATAGCCAAGGATACGATGTTTGACGAGGACAAAGCCAAGGCCTATATCAAAGAAAACGACATTCTCTTCTCCTTCGCTTTTGGTCCCATCCTTGTTGATAACGGCGTAGATGTGGCTCCCTCCTCCTATGTGGTCGGAGAAATAGACGACCATTACTCCCGCGGCGCTATCGCGCAGCTTGGTGACAAGCATTATCTTCTTGTTTCCGTCAACCGCGAGCGTCCCTATTACTCCGGTATAACTGTCAGGGAGTTTTCCGCCACCTTGGCAAGCATAGGCTGCCAAAAAGCCTACGCTCTTGACGGTGGCCAGACCGTGACAATAATTATGAATGACGAGGTAATAAACAGCAGTGACTACGGCAGTCAGCGCCATATAAGCGACATAGTTTATTTCGCCACCGCCATTCCTGATTGAGAGGTTTTTATATGAACAAAATTGCATTTATCTTCGATGACTTTGTTATAAACTGGTCGTCTATTATATTGGTGCTGGCCGTTGTTGCGGCAATAGCCGTCTGCTTCGCCCTTGCTGCAAGCAAGCCCGGCTATTCCACACCCCTTGCAATAATGCTTCCCATAGCCATGATATTCGGCCTTGTCATCGGGCGCATTATCCACTGGTATTGCCGCACCGACCAGTACAAGAGCTTTGCCCACGCCTTTGCCGATTTTTCCATCGGGGGCTTCTCCCTCATAGGAATCGTTATCGGCTGCCTTCTTGCCGCTCTTATAATCTGGGCCCTAGGTCTGGCTCCCTCCATCGGAAAGCTGCTTGATATCTTTGCCCCCGGCGCTGCTCTTGCAATCGCCCTCGGAAGACTCAGCTTCCTCTTCAACTTTGCCGACAGAGGTAAGGTTTTCATTGAAAACGAGGCCAACCGCCGTCTGCCCATAGGCTCCGCTGTTATCAATGTCAGCTCCGGCGCTACGGAATGGCGCTTTGCCACATTCTTTATTCAGGCTCTCATTGCAGCGGCATTATTCGTTGTGCTGCTCATCGTTTTCTTCTATCTGCCCACTCTCCTTCTCAAAAACGGTAAGCACGCTCACGGAATGACCTTCCTTGTTTTCACCGTTATTTACTTTTCTACTGAGATACTTATGGACTCCACCCGCTATGATGCCCTTTTCCTCCGCTCCAACGGTTTTGTAAGCCTTATGCAGATATTTGCGGCGGTTATGGTGGTATTCTCCTTCGTTTTCCTCAGCGCTCGCTCCGTGAAGTTTAACCGGCTCAAGGCCTACCACATTATACTTTGGGTGGTTTATCTCGCCTCCCTCGGCGTTGCCGGTTATATGGAATACTATGTCCAGCGCCACGGCAACCTCTATATGTTCAGCTATACCCTCATGGGCGCGGGACTTACACTCTCCATTATCTGCGCTCTGATTATGATGGCCACCACCTTTGCCGGAAGGAAAAAAGCTCCCTCCGCTGAAGAACCTGTTGAGGCATAAGCAAAAATAGAAAAATCCCGTGTGCTGAAAAGCACACGGGATTTTTTATATCGCCCTTCGCTTACTTGCTTGCAAGTGCGTCTGCGTAGAAAGCATCCATCTCTTCCTTGGTGGGGAAATTGGCAACGAACATACGGTTGCCCATTGCTCCGGAGAGAGCATCGGGGATGCGGTCGATCATCTTCATATTGGATGCATACTTCTCCTTGAGAGCTTCATCATCCAAAATGAAGTCCTTGCCGTCGCGGCGTCCTGCGAATGCGCAGAAGCTGTGGTCGCCCTGGGGCATCAGAGTGGAGTCGTAGGCAATCATATCTGCCCAGATTTTATAGACATTGGTGGAGTGGGCAAAGTTTATCATATCGGGGGTAAAGCCGCCGCAGGGACGCATATTTACCTCGAGAGCTATAACCTGGCCTGCCTTGCCGAGACCTTCCATATCCTGAGTGAGGCGGAAGAACTCAAAATGGACAAAGCGGCTTTTTACACCGAATGCCTTTACGGTGTCGCGTCCGGCCTTGAGGGTATCCTCGGGCAGGTCACGGACTATGTAATAAATGGAGTTATCGTTATTGTTTACGATATCCATAACGGAGTTGGGGGTAACATTTCCGGTTTCGAAAATGGGCTCGCCATTGGAGTCGATAATAGCGTCGTAGGAATTGACCTCGGCATACACGAACTCTTCCATGATATAGGGAACACCTTCGGGCTTATCCTCCATAAAGCGGACAAGATCCTCGGCGCACTTGATTTTATAGGTGTTGGCAGCGCCTACACCGTTATCGGGCTTGGCGCACACGGGATAGCCCACCTTCTTGATAAAGCGCTGGCAGCCTGCCAGATCGCTCACCAGATGATAGCGGGCAACGGGAATGCCGGCCTTGGTGTAGTAGCGCTTCATCTTGCTCTTATACTTAATGCGGGGCATATCCTCGCTCTTGAAGCCGGAGCAGATGTTGAAGTCGCTGCGGAGCATAGCGTCCCGCTCCAGCCAGTATTCGTTGTTGCTTTCAAGCCAGTCGATACGGCCGTGCTTGAAGGTGAAAAATGCAACAGCGCGGTAAACCTCGTCATAATTTTCGAGGCTGGAGACCTTGTAGTACTCGTTGAGGCTGTCGCGCAGCTCCTGAGTGAGCTCATCATAGGGAGCCTCACCAATACCGAGGACATTAAGGCCGTTGTTTTTCAGTTCGCGGCAAAACTGCCAGTAGTTGGTGGGGAAGTTGGGGGAAATAAAGATAAAATTTTTCATTTTTGATTTTCCACTCTTTCGTTATTTTGTTTTCGTTTTTCGTTTTTTGTATATTTCTTTTTGTTTGTTTTAATTTTTATACGGTAATTTAATTGCTCAGCTTTCAAGAAGCTTGGGTACAAAGTAGGCAACCTGCTTATACCACCAGGGCCAATCGTGCTCCACATCGTGACCCCACATATCCACCCAGACATTAATGCCCTTGCGGAAGAAAATATCCCGGAGCTTGAAGCTGGTCTCGGGAACTTCCCAGGGACCCTGACCGGCGCAGATGATGCCGTAATTGCGGTTTATCTTCTCTATATATGGATGGTCGGAAGGCATATTTTCAAGGTAGTGAACGGGAGAGTTGGCATAAACCAGCTCGTCCATATAGCTGCCGAAACCGTATTCAGCGGTATAAATTCCGCTGAGAGCCAGCATCCCGGTGAAGGTCTCGGGGAAACGGAAATAGAGGTTTGCGGCATGGGTGGCACCCAGAGAACAGCCAAATACGGTGATGCCGGGATACTCATCCCAGTCGTTGCGCTCCTTAGAAAGGCTGCTTATGAAAGGCGCGACTTCATTTACTATGTAGCTGACCCATTCCTCGTGGCGGCGGATACGCCAGTAGCTATCGCCGAATTTGTCGCTCCAGGTTTCCTTATCTATAGTATCGATGGCCACCACCATTACCTCTCCGCTCTCTATCCAGGGAGCCCAGGCATCGGTCATCTTGTAGTTTTCAAAATCATAAAATCTTCCGTCCTGGCAGGGGATGAACAGAACGGGAAGTCCTGCGTGGCCGTAAACCTTGCATTCCATATCACGGCCAAGAGCCTCGCTGTAGCTCTTAAAATACTGCATTTCCATTATAGCTTATTGCTCTCTTTCTTTTTTGTCTTTTCCTGTAATATTTCTATTTTTATAATTCGTAAAAAAGTGTATCCATAAAGAAGGGAATCTGCTTTTCCCAGCTTGCCTCGCAGTGGTATCCATCGGGAACTATGCGGCAGTTGACATTGGCGCCCTTTTCCATAAGTATGCCGGCAACAGTGGCAAAGCGGCGGCGCATATTGGAATGATTACCAAACTCATTTGCGCCATAGTCCATGTATATAACGGTATCGGGGGCTATATCCGCGCTGCGGAGCATTTCGTCAAGCCGTCTGGTTGCAAACCACACAGAGGGAGAAAGGCATGCCGCCCGGGAAAAAACATGATTATAAACGGTAACAGCGAAGAGGCTCATAAGTCCGCCCATGCTGCTGCCAGCAATAAAGGTATGCTCCCTGTCGGGAATGGTGGGGTACTTTCTGTCAATAAGGGGCTTGAAGCGGTTTACCAGCCACTCCATATAAGTGAAGCCTCTGCCATGGACATGACCAACCTCATCATTTCTGAAGGTGAAGGGGGAATACTCGGAGAGTCGTCCGTTATCGGGGGAATGGTTGCACTCAACGCCCACTATTATCATCGGCAGCTGTGTCTCCTCCACATATTCGGCCATACCCCAGCTTTTGCCGTAGGTTGCGTCGGAATCGAAGAAAACATTGTGGCCGTCAAACATATAGAGCACGGGGAAGCGTGCCTCCGCGTCCTCAAAAGCCTCATCGGGTATGTATATATATGCTCTGCGGGTTTTATTGCCCGTAAGAGCGGGTATTCTGATGCGCCATTTTTTGATCATTGCAGTTTACTTCCTTGGCATAGCAGTCGAGCATATATAATATCACAGCGAAATTCAAAAGGCAAGAAATATCTGCATAATACCTTATTTATATGAACTTAAAATTCCCAGCTTTAAGGCAAGCCGGGAATTTTTAAGTCAATATATTGTTTCGTAGTCGTCCATATCCTTGAAGCGCACGAAAACCAAGTCTCTGGTGTAAAGGGGGAAGGCATAACCTTTCACCGTAAAAGCATCCTTTAGACCCTTCCATATCTCCTCCCTGTATTCCCCGGGGCAGTAATATGCCAGCGTTATGTGGGGCGTAAGACCGTAGGTTCTTGGATAAATGGCGGAAAAGCGCTTATGCATTTCCGCAAGACACCAAGCATCAGGCTCCGATGCGGGCATAAGACCCATAACCACGCTGGTGTTCACCATATTCATAGGCACTATGGCCCGCATCATTATCCTTTCGGGGAAGTCCTTTCGGATGCCCTCAATGATACGGCAAACCTCCTCTGCCTCATAAGGCGGGGAAGCGCAGCGTTCTCCGTCGGATACGTTCCAAAGGTCATGGAGCGTCATATGAAGATTCTCCTGAGAAAGGGGCTTTTTCATAAGCATCCCTCCTGCGGCAGCGTAGAGTTCCTCCTGCACTTGGGCAAGAGCGCATCTGAGCTCCTCCGGCAAAAGAAACACGGCGCTTTCTCCGTAAAAAGGCTTTAAGTTTCCCTCTCTATCCACCTTATCCTCCAGAGACGCCCGGGTTGAAAATGTACCGCCGCTCTGGATGGAGTTAAAATACCAGCTTGGAATTTGCTGCATCGCTTCAGCCCTCCCCGAGAAGGCGGAATTTCTCCGCCCACATGCTCCCTCTCAAAGAGCTGAAAAGAGCCTCAGCGTGGCTGAGTACAAAATTTTCGTCAATCAGTATTTCCGTCACAAAGCCATAGCGCTCATCGGCCTCCGCCTTTTTCAGTGCAAAGAAGCTGTCCACGCCCTTTCTGAGACGGCGGCGGCGGACAAAAGCAAGGGAGCTATCCCGAATTTCCAAAGGCGTATAACTCTCTATGCGCTTTTTTACCGCCGGGAGAAGTCTCTCTTCCATCACTGCGCAAACGCTGCAGCAGATCTTTTCCGTGGAGAAATAGCGCAGATGCACCGGGTGAACACCGTCACCTTCCATCGTGCGGCAGACATACTCATTCAGCTCATCCAGCAAAAAGCTGTCGCTTTCCTGCCAGCGCTGTCGCTGTCTGGGGATGAACTCCTCTTTTAGCCACTTATCGAAGCTCTCCCCTGCCCTCAAAGCTATTTCTCCGGCGGGGAAATGCCCCCCATTCCAACACATTATAGCGCTGAGTAGGCAGCGATCCATAGCATCAACCGTTTCCCGCACAATGGGAATCATCACACGCTCTGTTGCCTGCCGGCTGAGAGTCCAGAAATAGCTGTCAGTCTCCATTTTGGAGCCTTCCACCGCATCGTCCCAGAGCTTTTTATAAGCAAGATCCAATCCCTCAAAGCACTGAAGAATGTATTCATTCTTACCCAGAGCCTTATCTATATTGACTTTTCCTATACCTCTGCGATGCAGTCTGGCCATTTTGCCTCTCTCCTTTCCGAAAAATCAGTCCTCTTCCTCCGCAAGAATTTCCAAAAATTCCTCCAGATAGCGAATATTCTTTCTAAGCTCATCATTCTTCGCGAACAAAACCTTGCGCAGCGTTGAGCCGGCGCGCTCTCCCACATCGGTCCTATCCATCTCCCGAATTGCAGCTGACAGTTCCCGAAGCTCCCCTCTCTGCTGCCTGAGTTCCTTGTCCAGAATATTTTTCACATAGGAGAGCATCTCAAGCTTATCAGCCTCCTCCTTTGCCCTCTCAGTGGGGGATTTCCGGGGCTGACGGGGCGGCGGGGTAGGACGGAAGAAATCATCAAATTCATCCTCCGGCTCATCATCAAAAAAATCTTCAGGAAATGGGGGTATATGCGAAAATGGATGAGGTCTCTCCACCCGGGGACGGCGGTCCTCAAAATCGGGGACATCGTTCTTATGAAGCAGCTTCTCCACGGAATAGCCGATAAAATCATCCTCATCTTCCTCGGGCTCTGCCACACTGCCTCCAAGAGGGATCGCTCCCCCGTTCCATGCGCCCTCCGCCTGCATCATCATATTAAGCTGAGGAGCGTCATCCATCAGAAAGGGATTGGCCTTCACAAACTCAATCACCGCCTCACGGGAGAAAACCAGATGGCGTACATTTTTTCTGCCAAGTCCGTCCTCCCTCTCCACAGCGCGAAGCTTTATATTATCCTCCTCTTTACCAACGCCCTCGTTCTTCCAGCGGCGTATGGTATCCTCACTCTTTCCAAAAAGCGCAGCAAGCTGCTTCACCGTATAGAAGGCGCAGCTGATTCCGGGATTTATACTCATAACATTTCCTCCAAAGCCTTCTCAGGGCATCATATCTTTTATCTATGGCATCATTATAGGATTTATTGCGACATTTGTCAAGCATAATTATTTTCAAATATGGTATTGACAAGGCATTAGTTATGTATTACTATGGCATTAGCAAAGCATTAATGCCGTATAAATGCCAGAAAGGAGAAAGAATTATGTCTTGCAAATACCATCTTTACTTCACAAGTGCAGGCAGCGTAAAGTCTCTGCTCATCGAGGATTTTGGCGACGCCATTGTATGCCATGGTCGGGTATTCCTTCGAGATACTGTTGAACACAGCATAAATACCTCTCCCGGACAATGTTGGGGCGAATACATTGAAGCTCCCGCCGGAAGCTTTGTTGACGGCGAGCAGCTATCCCGCAGCATGCAGCTTTGCATCGACGATGTGGGGCAGAGCTTTGTTATCACCGAGATAGTCTCCACCGATCCCCTTTGCATACGCACTGTCCGTCATGTGGGAGTTCCCGCTTATTCCTGCCATGAGGAAAACGAACTATACCGCGGGAGCGTGGCTCGTCTACATACAAGACGAAACTATGATAAGCTCATTGTTTGTTCCTTCAGCGAAAATGCCTCCACCCTTCTCATCCCCGCAGAGCTTGAGGGACTCCCTGTCCGCGCTGTTGAGCTTTTGGACCGCAATCTTGAAAATGTTGAAACTCTTATTATCTCTGAAGGCATTGAGGAGCTCAGTATCGATTTTTACGGTGCCCATAAGCTCAGCCGCCTTGTGATCCCCGATGGCATAGCCCTCCCCCGCCCCCTTGACAACATAAGCGATACCATTTG
>JAZNZR010000101.1:0-7347 GCA_045595025.1 Oscillospiraceae bacterium
CTCTCCGGCCCTTCGGGCCACCTCCCCTATCAGGGGAGGCATGGAGGAATCGCCTCTACAATATAAAGAGCCCGTGCTGGAGAGCACGGGCTCTTTATAGTAATCAATATGTATCTTACTTACCAGCACACTTTTTGACAACAGCTGCCATGGCGTCAAACTGCTCTTCCATGTCGCGAACCAGCTTGAACTGGGTGCGGCAGCGATCCAGGTTCTGCTCGGGATAGTGGGTGCGGAAGTAGTTGTCACCGTCAAGATAGTCGGTGAGGAAACGCATGCCGCATTCCAGAGTCATAAGCTTTGCGCCCCAGGGCAGGTACTCAAGCTCTGCATCGGTGAGAGTACCGGCAGCACCTGCAAGGAAGCCGCGGGTATAAACCTCGAAAAGCTCGATGTCGAAATTGACCTTGCTGAGATCCTTCTCATCCTCGGCGGAGTGGTTAGCGCCGAAGCGGATGGAGTCGCCGAAGTCGTTGATGGAGAGGCCGGGCATGGTGGTGTCGAGGTCGATAACGCACATACCCTCGCCGGTCTTCTTGTCAATGAGGACGTTGTTGAGCTTGGTGTCGTTATGGGTTACGCGCAGGGGCAAAATGCCGTCCCGCTGAGCCTGCAGAGCCACGGAGCAATCCTTCTCACGGGCCATAGCAAAGGCGATCTCATCGGCAACCTCAGCAACGCGGCCCACCTTGTCGGCAGCGATAGCGTCTTTCAGTTTCTGGAGACGATCCTCGGTGTCATGGAAGTGGGGAATGGTCTCATAAAGGGTCTCGGCGGGGTAGCCGTCCAGCATACGCTGGAACTTACCGAAGGCATAGGCGGAAGCCTCGAAAAGCGCGGGAGTCTCTGCAGACTGATAGCAGTAGATATCGGTCACAAAGGGGAAGACGCGCCATGCACCGCCCTCGGAGTCGGTGTAGTAATCCTCGCCATTGCGGGGGCGGATAACTTCCATAGCCTCGCGGCTGCGGTCGCCGCCGGCGGCGATGATCTTCTTTGCAAGATACTCGGTTACGCCGATGACGTTGCTCATAAGCTGTTCGGGATGCTTAAAGGCAGCGGAACTCATACGCTGGAGAATGAAGCAGCGGCAGTAATCGTCCACAGGCTGAGCGTGAACGCAGAAGGTGTCATTGATGTGGCCGCAGCCATAGCGGACAGCGCCCACAACGGGAGCGCCGAAATCAAAGGCTTCCAGAACTTCGTCAAGAATTTTCTTTGCTACATCGGGCATTTCTCTTATACCTCCCAAAGTTTGTCGGGATAGACGCCTGCGGCGGTCTTCTCTGCAATTGCAGCAACTACAACGGGCTTATCTGCCTGATAGGTTACACCGTACCACTTGTCGGCACTTCTCAGTACCTTGGCGCGGGCTTTGCCCTCTTCGATGAGAGCGCTGATAACGCTGGGGAGGAAGTACTCGCCCTTAAGGGGATTTTCAACAAGAGCCTTGTCGAGGAAGGCACCGAAGCGAGCCTCGGCTTCAGCCATGAAGGAAGCGCTCAGACCCCAGAGGTTCATGGAAACGATGGTGTTGCCGGCAAGAGGCTGCCAGGTCTTTCCGTCATCCTCGGTGTAGCGGGCATCTTCACCCTCTTTCTCGATGCGGGTGCGCTCGGTTACGCTTACAAGGTAATTGTTCTCATCCTCAACACAGACGCCGCGTGCAACGTGGCCGTGCTCGGTGACGGTATTGCCCAGGAGGTAGCCCACCATAGAGAACTCATAGCAGCCTTCGCTGTCTTCGTGGGTGCTGAGATAGTCATAGATGGTCTTGAAGGCGTCGGGACCGTAGTAGTCGTCGGCGTTGACAACGGCGAAAGGACCGTCAACCACCTTGCGTGCGGCAAGGATAGCGTGGCAGGTGCCCCAGGGCTTGCTGCGTCCCTCGGGAACGGAGTAGCCCTCGGGAAGATCGGTGAGCTCCTGATAAGCATACTTGACATTGCAGATTTTCTCCATGCGGCTGCCGATGGCCTCTTTGAAGGCATCCTCGATCTCGTGCTTGATGACGAAAACAACGGTTTCAAAGCCGGCACGGACCGCGTCATAAATGGAATAGTCAATAATAAGCTGGCCGTGGTTGCCGACGGGGTCGATCTGCTTGAGACCGCCGTAACGGCTGCCCATGCCTGCTGCCATAACTACCAGAACAGGTTTATTCATAGCTTTTCTCCTCTCGCTTTGTCAGCTCTTGAAGCCATTGGGGTTCATACTCTGCCATTTCCAGCTGCTTGCGCACATCTCCTCGATGCCAAGCTCTGCCTTCCAGCCCATCTCGTCATAGGCCTTCTTGGGATCAGCAAAGCACTCTGCAATGTCGCCGGGACGGCGGGGGTCAATTACATAGGGAAGGGTCTTTCCGCAGGCCTTTTCGTAGGCACGGAGAACCTCAAGGACGCTGTAGCCGTTGCCGGTGCCCAGATTGCAGATGAACATTCCGCAGCCGGTCTCCAGCTTTTTCAGGGCGGCAACATGACCCTTTGCAAGGTCAACAACGTGGATGTAATCGCGCACGCCGGTACCGTCCTTGGTGGGATAATCGTCACCGTAAACATGGAGCTTTTCCAGCTTGCCTACGGCAACCTGTGCGATATAGGGAACAAGGTTGTTGGGGATACCGTTGGGATCCTCGCCGATGAGTCCGCTCTCGTGAGCCCCGATGGGGTTAAAGTAGCGAAGAAGAGCAACATTCAGCTCGGGAGCAGCCTTGCAGTAGTCAATGAGGATGCGCTCGATGAAGAGCTTGGTGGTGCCGTAGGGATTGGTGGTGCCGCCTGTGGGGAAATCCTCGTTGATGGGAACGCTTGCGGGGTCGCCGTAAACGGTGGCAGAGGAGGAGAATACGAAGTTGTTTACACCGTGGCGGCGCATAACGTTGAGGAGGTTGAGGGTGCTGATGAGGTTGTTGCTGTAGTACTCAAGGGGCTTGCTGACGCTCTCGCCAACAGCCTTGAGACCTGCAAAATGCATAACGGCTTCGATGTCGGGATACTTCTCAAAAACAGCTTCGGTTGCTGCCTCATCGCACAGCTCGGTATTGACAAAGGGGATAGTTTTGCCGGTGATCTTTTCGACGCGGACAAGGGATTCCTCGCAGGAATTGCTGAGATTGTCAACAACGATTATGTCGTAGCCGGCCTCGATGAGCTCGACGCAGGCGTGGCTGCCGATATATCCGGTGCCGCCGGTGACAAGAATGGACATAAGCTAATCTTCCTTTCAAAAACTCGTAGTATGTTTTGTTCCAACTTTTACATTATATATGATTTGACGCAAAAAGCAAATAGTTAATATTATAAATTATTTGTACGATTGTCCGATAGGCTGCTGTCCGCCTCAGCCAGCATCTTCACGCTCTGGGCATATTCGCTGGGACTCATGCCGGTGAACTGCTTGAAACGGCGTGAAAAATAGTGGACGGACTGGAATCCCAGGCGGAGGGCAATCTGGGTCATGTTCAGGCGGCCTTCTCTTATCATTCTGCGTGCCGCTTTGATTTTAAGCTCAGAGAAATATTCCATAATGCCGCCGCCGGTCTCGTCGTGAAAAAGCTTCTGGAGTTGGCTGCGGCCTATCATATTGTCGTGGCATATCTGCTCAACGCTGAGAGGCTGGTCCAGACGCTCTTCAAGGTATTCCTTTATAGCCTCTGCCTCGCTGCTGCCGCCCCGAAGTTTTCCGCTTTCTCTTCCGCTGAGGCTTTCTCCCCGTCTCAAAAGCAGGAGCAAAAGCTCTTCAAGGGATGATCTTATAATCTGCTCAGCGCCGATGGGGGCATCGGGAGAAAGCTGCAGACTCTTGGTGGTGGGGTCGTTGAGAGGGGTCAGGTAGGCAAGGCGGCTTTCTTCAACCACCCGCGCAAGAAGTTCACGCTCGGCAGCCCCCATAAAGCCCTGATAGCTCTTGAAAAACTCCATTGAGCTGCTTTTGCAGCCGAAGCCGATTACCACAAGATTGGGAGCCTCGAAGCCGTTGGCAGCAAGGGCATGGAATTCTCCGGGAGGATGGAATATGACCTGACCTCTGGCCAGAGCGCTTTTGCGTGCGGCGGCAGTTATCTCTATTGTGCCGGAGTCCACATACACCAGTTCCCAAAAGTCGTGGTCCTCTCCGATGAAGGAGTAGGAGCTGGAATATTCAAAATAATGCACCGAGTAAAGCTCATCCACATCGATGACTTTTTTCAGTTTTCTTGCTTTGTAGTCCATAAGAGATCTCCAAAAACAGGGCAAGCCGCTCCGATACCGTGGGGGATATCGGGGCGGCTTTTCATTATTTATATTTTCTGGCTTTCGCCGTCAACAAACACAGCCTTCAGCTCCAGCTTTTCATCAAGCAGAAGCAGATCCGCGGCGCAGCCGCAGGAAATGCGTCCGATGTCGTAAAGGCGCACTGCGTCTGCGGGAGCGGTGCTTGCGCAATAGATTGCATCGGCAAGGGGCAGGCCGAAGGAGACAACATTGCGCACTGCATCCAGCATGGAGATGGAGGAGCCCGCAAGGGTGTCAGTGCCGGTGAGGGTGGCCTTACCGCTTTTCACGGTGATGGGCTGGCCGCCCAGCATATAGTCGCCGTCGGGCATGCCTGCGCAGCGGAGAGAATCGGAGATGAGGTTCAGCTTGTCGCCGTAAAGACGGTGGGCAAGGCGGATAACGGCGGGGTGGATATGGAGTCCGTCGCAGATAAGCTCAACACTGGCGCCGGCATCCATAGCTGCGGCAACGATGCCGGGCTTGCGGTGGTGGAGTCCGTCCATGCCGTTGAAAAGGTGGGTTGCATGGCTTGCGCCCCGTCCGAAGGCTTCCATAGCCTGTTCATAGCTGCAGGAGGTGTGGCCAAGGCTGACGGCGGCGGTTTTGCTGGCATGGCTTATGAACTCCATTGCACCGGGCTCATCGGGTGCAACCGTGATGAGGCGTACGATTCCGCCGCTTTCGGCATTGAGACGGTCATACATGTCGCAGTCGGGGGCGTGAAGGTTTTCGGCGGCCTGAGCGCCCCGCTTGGCATAACCGAGGAAGGGACCTTCAAGGTGGATGCCAGCGCATTTTGCGCCCTTTTCACGCTTGAAGTCGCGGATGACGTTCATTGCGGGAGTGAGAACTTCCTCCTTGAGAGTCATTGTGGTAGCGAGGAAGCTGGTAACACCGTGGGAGGCATAGTAATCTGCCATTGCGCATATACCCTCGGTAACTCCGTCGGAGAAATCCTGGTCCATTGCGCCGTGGGTATGGATATCCACGAAGCCGGGGACAAGGTAAGCGCCCTTTGCGTCAATATCCGCCTCGCCGCTGAGCTTGCCTATGGCGAGGATGGTCTTATCAAATTCCACATCGGCCTCAACAAAACCTTTGCCGATGAAAACCTTTGCATTTTTAATAAGCATAATTGTCTCCTTATAACACGGTTATCGTTTTTCAGGCTTCGGGAAGGCTGGCGGCGGCCATGGACTGACCTACGCGGCGGAACTTTTCGTCGGGGAGGCAGGGATTGATGAGGGAGGCGATGTCGGCGTACTCGTCGGCGAGAACCTCCTTGGCGCGCTCGAGGATAAGGTCGCCGCCCTTGCCGGACATAACACGGCCCAGCAGAAGAACGTGCTTGCAGCCGTAAAGCTCATAGTAGTAAGCCAGAGTGTGTCCCAGATACACGCCGATGGAGTCATAAACCTTAATGGCGCGCTCGTCGTCCTCTGCCATCAGCTTCTGCACGACCTTAAGCTTTTCGGCGGGAGAGAGGCTCTCGTCCAGCTCGATGCCGGCTCTGGGAGCCAGCTTGATAACGCTGTCCTGAGAGAAATACTTTACGCCGCAGCCGATGTCGCCGCTCCACTCGTCCCGCATTGCCTCGGGATGCGCGTCCACGGGGACGAATGCCAGCTCGTTGAGCCAGCCGGTGATGCGTCCTTCGCCGTCCACATAGCCAACAGCCTCGCTGGTACCCATGGCAATACCCAGAACGCTGTTCTCGCCCAGACTCATTGCGCCTGCAAGAGCGCTGACGTCGCCGTCGTTGATAACGGAGTAGGGCACATCGCCGAAGGTATCGGTGATGGCACGGATATAGATATCCTTCACCTTCTCCTCATAGAGCTCTTTGGGGACCTGAAGGAAGAGGGAGGCGGACATGGTGCGGTTGTTGATATAAATACCTGCGGAGGAAACGCCGACGGCGTCAACTCTGGGCATATGGGAGGCAGCGGACTTCAGCGCGGCAACGATGCCCTCATAGTGGTAATCGGGGTCGGAATTCACCTTAGGGAACCATACCACCTCTTCGGAATAAACGGTCTCGCCATCCACAACTGCGCTGACCTTGCGGTCGCTTCCGCCCGCATCAAAGCCGATGCGGCAGCCGCCGAGATGGCCGCCCATGGCCTTGGGAGCATCCTTTGCTTCGGGAACGGTGTCCACCAAAACAACTTCAAAGGGCTTTTCGAAGATGTTGGCCATATAGTCCCAGTCAAATTCCTGCTGACCGCCTGCATAATAGGTGCTCTTCAGGTATTCATAAATCTTTTCATCTCCGGCAACATAGACTTTGTAGCCGCCCTTCATCCAAAGGATGGTCTTTACAAGGCGCTCGATATAGTAGCAGTCGGCCTCATACATATCCTCGGTGCCGTGGATATAGGTGTTGTAGCTGGCCATCTGTCCGTCGGCACGCTCAACGGCCACGGAGACAGGCTTTTTCGCGGTGGCGAGAAAAGCCCGGTTAAAGCGGAGAATGGGCATAAATTCCTTATCAAGGCAGGGAACATTTTTAAGCTGAACTTCCACACCGAATCTTTTCATAACTTAGCACCTCTGAAATTAGTATTTTAATGAATTCTGGGTTTTCTGCCAGAATATTTTACCATATACAAATATTGCGTGTCCACAGTTTCTGAAAATTAGCGGACGAAAATCCAACATATTTATACGAATGTGCCGGGAGGCTTTTTCGGCGGGATGTGGGCATCCCGCCCTACGGTAGGTGCGGTATTTAAAGGCTTCTCTTGGGGGAAGCTGTCGAGCGAATGCGAGACTGATGAGGGAAAATGATATCGCACAAGCGGCACCCCCTCATCCGTCACGGCTTCGCCGTGCCACCTTCCCCAAGGGGAAGGCTTTGTGCGGCGGGGGCAAGCCCCCGCCCTACGAAGGGTGTGGTAACGGCGGGCCGGCCGGGTGTCCGGCCCCTACAATCATTGTCTTGCCACGGTAGCCTGACCGATATAATCCGAACCCGTTTTTGAGGACATACCCGTCAGCATTGCTGCGTTGTCGGCTTTTGAAGGGCGAAAGCCCGTCTGCAAGCCGCCGCCTTGCACTGTCCTAGTGTATGACCTCAAAAATCTTCGAC
>JAZNZR010000102.1:0-4341 GCA_045595025.1 Oscillospiraceae bacterium
GGAAACAGGTCCGCGATAAGGCACACGGCCTTCAACACCTTCGGGAACGAGCTTCTTGTTGCCTTCCTGGAAATAACGGTCCTTGGAACCGTTTGCCATGGCAGCAAGGGAGCCCATGCCGCGGTAAACCTTGAACTGACGGCCCTGGTATACCTCGACCTCGCCGGGAGCCTCTTCGCAGCCTGCCAGCAGAGAACCAAGCATAACAACGCTGCCGCCGGCTGCAAGAGCCTTGACAACATCGCCGGAATACTTGATACCGCCATCGGCAATGATGGGAACGCCGTACTTATCGGCAGCTTCTGCGCTTTCAAGAACAGCGCTCAGCTGGGGAACACCGATACCTGCAACAACGCGGGTGGTGCAGATGGAGCCGGGGCCGATACCGACCTTGACGCAGTCAGCGCCGGCCTTGATGAGAGCCTCGGTAGCTTCTGCGGTTGCAACGTTACCAGCGATGAGCTGGATGTCGGGGAATGCGTTCTTAACAATACCAACATTGCGCATAATGTTTGCGCTGTGGCCGTGAGCGGAGTCCAGAACGAAAGCGTCAACACCGGCATCAGCCAGTTCCTTGGCGCGCTCGAGAAGGTCATTGGTCACGCCCAGAGCAGCGGCGCAGAGAAGACGGCCGCGGCTGTCCTTTGCGGCGTTGGGATAGGTAAGAGCCTTTTCAATATCCTTAATGGTGATAAGTCCCTTGAGACGGTAATCAGCGTCTACAATGGGGAGCTTCTCGATCTTATGCTTTCCGAGGATTGCCTTTGCCTCCTCCAGAGTGGTGCCTTCCTTACCGGTGACCAGATTGGACTTGGTCATTACATCGCCAATAAGACGGCTGTAATCAGTCTCAAACTTCATGTCACGGTTGGTGATGATACCAACAAGGCGTCCTTCCTCATCAACAACGGGAACACCGGAGATGCGGAACTTGGCCATAAGAGCCTCGGCTTCAGCCAGTGTGCGTTCTGCAGTCAGGGAGAAAGGATTGGAGATAACACCGTTCTCGCTGCGCTTGACAAGATCAACCTGCTCAGCCTGAGCCTCGATGGTCATATTCTTATGGATAACATTGATGCCGCCCTCGCGCGCCATAGCAATGGCCATACGGGACTCGGTAACAGTATCCATAGCGGCGCTCATAATGGGAATGTTGAGCTTCAGATTCTTGGTCAGTCTTGTGGTAAGATCGATCTGAGAAGGAAGAACGTTGCTTTCCGCAGGAACGAGAAGAACGTCATCATAAGTCAGACCCTCACCGATGAAACGATGTGCATAAGATTCGTAAGACAAATGATATCACCCCAATTTAATAATTTTATTTATTTTAGCACGAAAAATAGGAAAGTCAATAGTTTTTTGGAGTATAAAATCAAATAAAATACCGCCTTATTTTCCCTCTCCGCTGCGGGCATAATAGAAGATATACTGCTGAGCCAGACCGGCATATTCTCCCAAAACCGCCGGGTCAAAGTCCGGGGCAAAGTGCTCCTTCAGCGCCCTTTTCATCCATACATCAATAGGAAAAGCTTCCATATGTCCAAGTCCGAAAAGCAATGCGCAGCTGGCAACCTTCTTGCCAACTCCGTTTATGGAAAGAAGTCCCTTCAAAGCGGTATCGCAGTCTGCGCAGGCAAGATACTCCAGATCTATACTGCCCTCAGCAACAGCCTTTGCTGCATCAACTATATAAGCTGCTCTGTAGCCGCTGCGTATGTGGGCAAGATCCTCCGCGGTAAGCAGAGAAAGCTTTTCGGCAGAGGGGAAGGAATAAAGTTCCCTTCCCTCAAATTCAATCTTTTCTCCGTATGCGCAGCAAAGCTTTTCAACTATTCCCTTTATGCGGGGTATGTTGTTGCATTGGGAAATGATAAAAGAACAAAGAGCCTCCCATCTTTCCTGCTGCAGAATTCTGATTCCCGCCCCAAATTCTGCGCAGCGGGCAAGATACTCTCCCCCATCGAAGCTAAGCCTTATGGACTCATAGTCTCTGTCAAGGTCAAAATATCCCCACCATATGTTCTCAAAATCTTCGCCTTTGCATATTATGTAAACTTTATCCTTTTCCGTGACGACCTTTGCGGCTTTGCCGAAGGCTACGCCCCAGTAGTCACCCTTTTCGTCGGCGTTCCAGCGGAAGCACTGGCCACATTCGAAGGTTTTCACCGGGTCAATTTCCCTCAATGTGCCAAGATATATTTTCTCAGTAACTTGCATACGGCTCTCCCAAGTAATATAATAAATTCATTATATTACTTAGTTCGACTCAATTCAAGAAAATAGAAAGTGTAAAAACTGTGAAAACACAAAAAAATCCATGGCTGGTGTGCGTGGGCTGTACCCTTTTGCTTTTCTGCAATGTTGGTCTCACCACCAGTTCCTTTTCCGTTTATCAGCCCTATCTTATAGAGATAATTGGTCTCAGCAATACGCAGGCATCCACGGTTATTACCATACGGACGCTATGCTCCATGCTTGCTATCCCCTTTGTTCAAAAGTACATAAAGATATGCGGACTGCGCAGAAGCTTAATTCTTATGACCGTGCTTGCCGCCCTAAGTTTCTTCGGCTTCGGTTTTGCCAAGGGCTTTATAAGCTGCTGCGCTGCCGCCGCAATGCTGGGCTTCTGCTACGGTCTTGGAGGCACTGTAAGCGTTTCCATCGCGGTGAAGCGCAGCTTCACATCCCACCAAACTCTTGCCCTCGGAATTTGCTCCGCAGGAACAGGACTTGCCACAATAGTATGGCCTCCCATCGCCACCTTCTTTATCTCCAACTTCTCCCTGCGGGCTGCTCTCTGGTTTGAAGCGCTCTTCCTTGTTGCCGCCACATTCATTGCCTTGAGCCTTGTGGGACCTCAGATCAACACCCGCCCCGCCGAGCTTAAGCAGTCCGATATTAACGCTCCCCGCTCCAGAGATGAGCGGAAACGCTTTATTCTTGTGCTTTGCGCGGCCTTCCTCATTGGCGCAATGGGCAACACCGGCTGGAATCATCTGAGCGTGCTTTATTCCACGGAAGGCGCTGACCTTCGCACCGTTTCCCGCCTCATATCCCTTGTGGGTCTTGCCCTCACAATGGGCAAGGTGCTTTTCGGCGAGGTTGCCGACCGCATAGGCGGAAGGCGCACGGCAATTATCTTTTGTTCCATTCTTATTATGGGCGAGGTTTTGGCCTGCTTTGCCCCAAGACTCTCTATGCCCCTTGCCTGCGCTTCAATGCTGTTTATGGGTATTGGACTGCCAATCTCCACCGTTGGCTTTTCCAGTATGGCGGCTGATCTCTCCACGCCCGGTCATTACCCCTCCTCCCTCAGCAACTTCCAGCTGAGCTATATGGTAGGCTCTTTTATATCCGGCCCCATTCCCGGAATTATTGCCGACCGCTGCGGAAGCTATGTCCCCACTTACTACGCCCTTTCTGTTTTTGCCCTCGCCACTCTTATTCTTATTTTCTGCGCCTACAATGTTGGAAGAAAGGAAAAAAATAAAGATGCATGAGTCAATTCTTTATGAAGGCCGCCCCGAAAAGGGAAGCCGCACAGATGCCGAAGAGAGATGCTATGAGTTTCTTGAAAAGCTCTCTGTTCCCTTCACCCGTGTTGACCACGACATAGCAATGACTATGGAGGATCTTCGCGCCGCCGAGGCTGTTTTGGGCTGCGCTATAGCCAAGAATCTTTTCCTCACAAACCGCCAACAGACGGACTTTTACCTTTTGATAATGCCGGGGAACAAGCCCTTTAAGACCAAATATCTTTCCGCACAGCTTGGCTGTTCCCGTCTCAGCTTCGCCTCCGAGGAACATCTCACTTCCCTTTTGGGTGTCAAAAGCGGCTCCGCCACATTGCTTGGCCTTATGAACGATAAGGATAAAAAAGTTCAGCTTGTCTTTGATAAGGAGCTTTTGAGTGAGGCAATATTCGGCTGCCATCCCTGTATGAACACCTCCAGCATTGCCTTTGAGACTTCAGCCATATTCGAAAAAATTCTCCCCGCCCTCAGCATAGAATTTAAGGCGGTTGAACTGCCTTGGGAATTTGAATAAACATAAAAAAGGACCGACACAATGTCGGTCCTTTTTTTCAGCATTAATAATAACGCTTGTTCTTGTTCTTACGAGCGGCCTCGCTCTTTTTGCGGCGCTTGACGCTGGGGCTCTGGTAGAACTCCTTCTTGCGGAGATCGGCCATAACACCTGCCTTGGCGCAGCTGCGCTTAAATCTCTTCAGCGCATTGTCCAGAGATTCGTTCTCCTTGACGTAGATTTCAGACATTTATTTCCCTCCCTCCAAATACGCCTTGCGGCGTTTCAAGGGCCATAAAATCATGGCTTAACGAA
>JAZNZR010000103.1:0-19597 GCA_045595025.1 Oscillospiraceae bacterium
TGGGCTTTTGATGAGCGCCCTGTGGCACTTACATGTTTTAGTTTATTATGCGCCAATGCTTCTCAGATATCCGCGGATATCGGAAACACCGGCATACTTCTTGAAGCTCTCGCCGTCGCTGACGATGAGGGTGGGAGCCTGATTTATACCGAAGGCGGCGCAGGCATCGGCATTTTCCTCAGCCAGCAGCTTTTCATAGCCAAGCTCTGCTTTATCCAGCAAAGCCATGGCGACACGGCAGTTGGGGCAGGTCTTGGTGGTGAAGAGCATCGTACCCTTGGCATAGGCGGCAACAGCCTCCGCAGCCTCTGCAGCCTCTTCAGCACGTATCTTCTCGCCCTTGAACACGCTGTTTGCTATATTATAGGTCTTGCGCTGGCGGTATTCCTGGCTCTTGCCGTCGTTCCAGTTCTGAACGGGGCGGTAGTAGCCGGTTATGCGGCTGTAAACCTCAGCATTTGCTCCGCAGTGGGGGCAGACAAACTGCTCGCCGGGGAGATAACCGTGGTCACGGCAGACGGAATAGGTGGGGCTGAGAGTGTAATAAGGCAGGCGGTAGTTTTCCGCGATCTTGCGCACCAGCGCAGCGGCAGACTGCCAGGAGGGCAGTTTCTCGCCAAGGAAGGCGTGGAAAACGGTACCGGAGGTATAGAGAGTCTGAAGCTCATCCTGCACATCCAGAGCGGTGAAGATATCCTCGGTGTAGCCAACGGGGAGATGAGAGGAGTTGGTATAGTAAGGGGTGTTGCCCTCGGAAGCGGTGATGATGTTGGGGAAGTCCTTTCTGTCGTGCTTTGCAAGACGGAAGGAGGTGCTTTCTGCGGGAGTGGCCTCAAGGTTATAGAGGTCGCCGTACTTCTCCTGATAGTCGCTGAGCTTTTCGCGCATATGGTTGAGAACACGCTTGGAGAATTCCTGAGCCTCTGTATGGGTCATATCCTTGCCTATCCAGCAGGCGTTGAGGGCGGCTTCGTTCATACCCACAAGGCCGATGGTGGAGAAGTGGTTATTGAATGTTCCCAGATAATGCTTGGTATAGGGATAAAGTCCGGCATCAAGGAAGCGGGTGATAACATCGCGCTTCACCTTCAGAGAGCGGGCGGAGATATCCATGAGGCGATCCAGACGTGTCATAAACTCCTGCTCAGAAGCAGACTGATAGGCTATTCGGGGCATATTGATGGTGACAACGCCCACACTGCCGGTGCTCTCGCCGCTGCCGAAGAAGCCGCCTGACTTTTTGCGCAGCTCTCTCAGGTCAAGGCGCAGGCGGCAGCACATGCTGCGAACATCGCTGGGCTCCATATCGGAGTTGATATAGTTGGAGAAATAGGGAGTGCCGTACTTGGCGGTCATTTCGAAGAGGAGACGGTTATTCTCCGTGTCGGACCAGTCAAAGTCGCGGGTGATGGAATAGGTGGGGATGGGATACTGGAAGCCACGGCCGTTGGCATCGCCCTTTATCATACACTCGATAAAGGCCTTGTTCACCATGTCCATTTCAGCCTTGCAGTCGCCGTAGGTGAAGTCCATTTCCTTGCCGCCTACGATTGCGGGCATATTTTCAAGGTCCTTGGGAACGGTCCAGTCAAGAGTAATGTTGGTGAAAGGAGCCTGAGTGCCCCAGCGGGAGGGAGTGTTCACACCGAAAACAAAGCTCTCAATGCACTGGAGAACCTGCTTATAGCTGAGATTATCCACCTTGACAAAGGGGGCAAGGTAGGTATCGAAGCTGGAGAAGGCCTGTGCGCCCGCCCATTCATTCTGCATAATGCCCAGAAAGTTTACCATCTGGGTGCAGAGAGAAGAGAGATGGGCAGCGGGCTTGGAGGTGATCTTTCCGGGAACGCCGCCGAGACCGTCGGTAATAAGCTGTTTAAGGCTCCAGCCGGCGCAGTAGCCGGTGAGCATGCTCAGATCGTGGATATGTATGTCGCAGTTGCGGTGGGCTTCGGCAACCTCCTGGTCATAAATCTCGCTGAGCCAGTAGTTTGCGGTGATAGCGCCGGAGTTGGATAGGATAAGACCGCCTACGGAATAGGTGACGGTGGAGTTTTCCTTAACGCGCCAGTCGGCAACCTTCAGGTAGTTATCCACGGTGTCCTTATAGTCCAGCATGGTGGTCTTCAGATTGCGGAGTCTCTCACGCTGCTTGCGGTAGAGAATGTATGCCTTGGCAACATCGTCATAGCCGCCCTTGATGAGAACGGACTCAACGCTGTCCTGAATGTCTTCAACGGCAATAAGCTTGTCCTTTATTTTGGGCTCGAAATCTGCGGTTACCTTCAGAGCAAGAAAGTCGATAACATCGCTGTTATACTGTCTCTCGCAGGCATCAAAGGCCAGCATAATGGCAAGACTGATCTTTTCCAGCTTGAAATCAGCAATCTTGCCGTCGCGTTTAAGTGTTCTGTACATCGTATACCTCCATAGAGCCCGAGGGCATCTCCAATATTTTCATATCGCCCGTTTACGCGCAGGCGGGCAAGTATAAGTATCGCATATTTAGTAAATTTTGTCAACACTAAACACAATATATTGTGTTAAAATTTACATTCCTCTTATTTCGACTTTTTCGGCGAAGGAGGAGGCGATTTCCGCAAAGCGCCGTAGCTCCCCCTTTGTCGGGGCACTGAATCCGCTGCCTATAAGAGCGCCCGAATCCACAAATTTCTGGATATACCATTGCTTTGCACCCTTTATAAGCTCACCCATAGCAAAAAAATCCTCATCATTGTGAAGCTGGGCGACGGCGGTTGTGCGAAATTCGTAGTCGGGAGCGCGGTTCATAATAATGTCTATAGATTTTTCAATTTTGCTCCAGTCAAGAAGCTTCACACCGCAGGTTTTGGCATATTTTTCCGGGGAGTTTTTGATATCCATGGCCACATAGTCCACGAGAGACTCCTTTAAAAGCTCCTCCAGTTTTTCGGGGCAGCTGCCGTTTGTATCCAGCTTTACCAGATAGCCCAAAGCCTTTACCTCACGGAGAAAATCCCCTATACCGGACTGCAGCAATGGCTCTCCGCCGGTGAGTACCACGCCGTCCAAAATTCCCCGGCGTTTTCGGAGATAAGAGAAAACTTCTTCGGCATTAATATCTTCAGGCATTTCTCCCGCAGTTACAAGGGCGGCATTATGGCAAAAGCCGCAGCGGAAATTGCAGCCGGGAGTGAACACTGTGCAGGCAATCTTTCCGGGGAAATCCAGAGCCGTAAGTTTTTGAAAGCCGCTTATTCTCATATCTCTCACCTCTTTTTTACGCAGCAGGAGTATTGTACCATACAGCCAAGGCAAACGCAATATATTGTGGAAAGTTTTTATTTTAACTCACTAAATATGGTGTCAGCATAGGGGATGTTATGGATGCTGCGCCAACGGGACAATAATGATTGTATCGGTTTGATAGGCAGCGCCAACGAAGAAGGGCCGGTCAGGTGCCCGGCCCCTACAAGCATTGTTTGAGTGCAGAGGAAAAATAACGAGGTGCAATCCCTGGTGCTGCCGAACAGGCAGCTCTGGGCAGCAGCGTCCCGAGCGGAAAACGAGGGATGCACTCTAAGGTTTAGGCGCTCATTATGTGGCACATCGCTGTTTCACCCTCCGTACTTGGGGAGTTTCCAAAGAGGTCGGGGCGTTAAGAAAATGTGCCGGGGGCACATTTTTAGCCTCCGACCGCAGCGGCTTTGCCGCGAGGAGGGAAGTCGGTGGGTGTGCATATTCTTTTTGCTGGCACAAAAAGAATATGGCCGTCGGAGACAATAGCACCTCATCCGTCTGCCTTCGGCAGACACCTTCCCCTCAAGGGGAAGGCTTTATAGCGCAGCAACGCCTCCCTTATTAAGGGAGGCGTTGGAGCTTTATTTATCTATGCTTATGATCGCCTTTACGGTGGAAGGGGCGATTTTTACGACCCTGCGGTTATAAGTTATAAGGCCGTTGAGCTCATCCTCAACATCGCTGAGCTGGGTATAAACAGCGGCGGAAAGTCCCTGCTGCCAGGCGGGGAAAATCTGCTCCTTATAAAGCTCACGGAAAGCGTGGATATAGCTGTTGTTGCTTTCATAGCGCTTATAGCCAAAGTCCTTTTTGCTGAAGCTATGCCCGTGAATGCGGTGGTTATAGCCTCCGAATTCCGAGAGCACCACGGCGCGTCCCAGCTTATCTTCTTCATAGCGGTAGGGCTTGAAATAGACATGCCAGCTTTTCACATCGCTTATGCCCTGGTCATGCCAGCCGCTTGCATGGTCTATCGTGCGGCTTCTATCCATGCTCAGAATGAGATTGCAGGCCTTTTGGGAGTCGAACTGTCCCCAACCCTCGTTGAAGGGCACCCACATGGCGATACAGGGGCAGTTATAAAGGGCATTTATCATCTCACGAAGCTCTGTGTAGTACTGCTCTCTGCCTTCAACATCCTTGCGTCCGAAGAAAGCATATTTATCGTCCTTACTGTGGCGCTTTGTCACAAGGGGCGCGGATATGGCAAGGGGATTATACTTTGTGCCGCCGGAGGGCATATCCTGCCAGACCAGCATACCAAGTCGGTCACAGTGATAATACCAGCGCAGGCTCTCAAGCTTGATATGCTTGCGCAGCATATTGAAGCCCATATCCTTGGCGGTTTTTATATCGAATATCAGTGCCTCATCACTGGGTGCCGTCAGCATACCGTCCGACCAGTAGCCCTGATCCAGAAGTCCGTTATGGAAATAGGGCTTGCCGTTAAGGAAAAGGCGCTTTTTGCCCTTTTCACCCCGTTCCACGGAGAATTTTCGCATCGCGAAATAGCTTTCCGCACTGTCTTCTCCCAGCTTTATGCTGAAATCATAGAGATAGGGGTCTTCGGGGCTCCAGGGGTGCAGCTCCTTCAGGGGGATTTCCACAGGCTCCCCTGCCGTGAAGCTATGCTCCTCACCTTCCACGGTAAGGCTGCCCTCGCCCTCTCCGGCCACCCAAAATTCTATCTTTGCCTCATCATAATGGGGGATTATGCGAAGTCCCTGAATATACTTCTCAGGAACGGACTCCATCCATACCGTCTGCCAGATGCCGCTCTGGGGAGTATACCAAATCCCTCCCCGTTTTGAGGACTGCTTGCCACGGGAATGCCAGCCCGCATCAGTGACATCCACCACCCGCACAACTATCTCAACACGGTTATCGCGAAGAGCCTCGCTTATATCCACGGAGAAGGGGGTGAAGCCGCCTCTATGGCTTATAAGCTCCTTTCCGTTTATAAACACCGTTGCCATCTGGTCAACCGCACCGAAATGGAGCAGCACTCTTCCCTTGTTGAAGCCCTCGGGAAGGCTGAAGCGGCGGCGATACCAGATATAATCCCGCTTTGCGGGGCGGCTCACATTTCCCGAAAGCTCGCTTTCGGGAGAAAAGGGTACCAGAATAGTTTCGGGAAATTCCTCGGGAACATCCGCAGAAGATGAGAGGGTATATTCCCATTCACCGTTTAAGTTCAGGTAGCTTTCTCTTCTGAACTGAGGACGGGGGTATTCCTGCAGAATGTTGTTTTTATCCAGTTTCTCTCCCCATGGGGTAAGCATTTTGAGCCCTCCTCTTATTTTAGTTTTTCTCGCGTTTTTTAAGAGCGACAAAGGGAATTATTACAAACAGCAGCGTTATTGCGGCGGCAAGGAAAATTCCCGGAGTGGGTACGCTCTTGAGCTGACCCATTTCCATATAGGTTTCGGGGCTGTTCTTGATAACCGCGGAGCCGATGAAGGGACCGATTATCATGGGCAGCATAACGGAAAATATCATGCGGATGCCCTGAAAATGTCCCACCTTGCCCTCGGGAGTATGGTCGCGTACTATGCCGTTGAGGGTGGCGGAGAGCATCATATAGCCGCTCATCATAACACAGCCGCAGATAATTACCGCCGCCATAGCCCGGGCGAAAAACATAGCCACAAGTCCCACAAGCATCAAAGCGCCTGCGGGAATGAGGAAGCGGAGCTTGCCCACCTTATCGGCGATGCCGCCCGTTGCCACGGAAACAACGGAGGCGATTATAAGGACAATACCCAGAACTATTGCATAGTCCGTAATTCCCAGATAAGTCTGGATATAGATTATCAGATAGGGGAAGAAGACCTGCACGGCAATGGAGAAAACGCAAAGAGCCAGCATTGCCCAATAAAGTCCCGGAAGGGATTTGATGACACCGGGGCGCAGACCGTAGAGAAGATTTTTGAAATAGTTGTCCCGGCGAGGCTTCAGCGCGGGAGCATCCTTCACGATAAAAATGGAAATAATACCCACCAGAGTGACCATTATTCCGAAAATGCCGAAGAAGGTTTTCCATTCCCCTCTCTGGGTATAGCCGTCAAAAAGTCCGAAGACTACAAGCATACTCACCAATGGCAATATTGCAAGAACGCCCTCTGTTCTGCCGCGCTTATCGTTGGGCACATTATCCGTCACATAAGCGTTAAAAGCGGCATCGTTGGCGGTAGAGCCGAAGAAGGTCATAAGGCAGTCCATAATTATCACGAGAACTGCGGCGGCTGCAGCGGCATTGGCAGCGGGAAAAACCGCTCCCGCAGATTCGGGGGTTATGAAGCCGAAGGCTGCGGTGGTGATGCCCCAAAGGATATAGCCCGCGGTGATAAAAGCCTTGCGCTTGCCAACGCGGTCACTGAGAGCACCCATAATAAGGGTGGTGAGGGTTGCCGTGATTGCAGAGGCCGCCACCATTGCGGCTATGTAGTCGGGATTTGTGGATATGGTGTTATAGAGAAACACGTTGAAATACATGTTCTCCAGCGTCCACGCAAACTGACCGGAAAGACCCACCAGTATGAGCACGGACCAGATTCTTGCGCCGAGTATCTTTTTCACAGTCGCTTCCCTCCTCTTTATGCGTTAATTTCTCCCCGTTCTTTCAGTTCGGAAACGATTTTTCCAAAGAGCTTATCATCAATTTTGAAGTATTTGCGGTATACCAAAAAGCCCGCGACTATACTGATAAGGGGCAGGATAAGCATTGCAAGCTTCACTATGAGAATGCCCGTATCCGTCACATCGTCAACATTCACCGCAGAGTTTATACCGGAGATAATAAGGGTCACAGAGACTATGCCCTTACTGATTGCGCCGCCTATCTTGTTTACAAAGGGCTGGACGGAGAAGGTTACCGCCTCATCACGGCGGCCTATCTTCCACTGGCCGTATTCAATGGTATCGGCAAGGAACATAAGCATAAGAAGCTGAATAAAGGCCTGAGCCGCGAAGATAAGAAGTCCCGCAACGCCCACAACAGCCATTTTGCCATCGCCGCAGAAGAAAATAACATAGCCTGCGAAAACCATTATAGTGGCGGCGGTATAAAGCTGGCGACGGCTGAAGCGCTTGGAGAACTTGGGGAAAAGCAAAAGGGCCGCAAGCTGGCTCACACCCAGAACACCTGCAAAAACGGTGTACATATCGGGATTTTTGAAAACATATTTGAAGTAATAAGTGCCAAAGCCCGTGGTGGTGCAGTAGCCGATCATAAAAAGAGCCATGGCAATGGCGGTGATGCGCAGCTGGTCATTTTCCTTCAGCACCACCAAAATATCCTTGAAACGGGTTTTCTCCTCGTCCTTCGCGGCGATCCTGTTCTCCTTAACACCGAAAACGGTGAAGCAGAGGAAGAGCCATGTGATGATCGTAACGCCCACAGCCATCAGGAAGAAGCCCCGCTTGGAGCTATAGTTATCCGTAAGGGCGGTGACGGAGAGAACCACGGCATACATACCCACATTGGCGCAGATTCGGGCAAAGGAGCCTATCTTTTCTCTCTTTTTCTGGTCGAGAGTCAAAGCAGGCATCAGCGTCCAATAGGCAATATCGTTGAGACCGTAGATTATATCCCAAAGCACATAGACTATCACGAAGAAGACTACGTAGGCAGGTCCGGAAAGACCAAGGTCGGAGAAGAGCAGTATGGTGAGAATACCGCCCAAAATGGCGCCAAGGACTATCCAGGGCTTAAACTTGCCCCAACGGGTGCGGGTATTATCCACTATTATTCCCGTTACCGGGTCATTGAAGGCGTCGAACACGCCAAGAATAACGAAGGCAGCGCTCATCCACCACATCACGGAGTCGCTGAGATCCAGCGCCTCGGTGGCGAAGGAGATGAAATACATACTCACAAGGCTATAGAGCATATCGCGGCCAACGGTGCCGAGTCCGAAGAAATATTTGTTGCGATTATCGATTCTGTCCTGCTCGGTTTTGCCCTTCATGGCAAAGCCCCCTTTTCAGTAGATGATGGGTATCTGCTTAAATCATATTGGGGATATCTGCTGGAGTATATGCGATCTTTTCCGCGCCTATGGCTTTGAGGAAATCCACATCCCGGTAGCCCCAGGCGACGGCAATAAAATCCGTGCCGGAATTTGCCGCCGTCATATAGTCAACCTCGCTGTCGCCTATATACACGGCCTTTTCGCCCTCTGCTCCGAGAGCCCTGATGGCTGCAAGAACCGGGGCGGGATCGGGCTTGCGCTCTCTGCCCGGAAGGTCGCCCTCGATTATGGGGATATATTCACCGAAAAAGCGCGCCCGCAGCTCTTCGGCAGCAGCCTGATATTTATTGGTGACTATGGCCATTCGCTCTCCCCTGTCATGGAGGTTTTTCAGCATCTCCATAATGCCCTCGTAGGGGGCGGTTTTATCCACACAGTGAAGGTCATAGTATTCGTTGAAGGCAGCAAAAACCTTGTCAAAATCGGGGTTTTTCTCTCCCTCTGGAAGGGCACGCTCAACAAGTTTTCTCACGCCGTTGCCAACGAATGACTGAATGGTATCATAGTCATGTGTGGCATAGCCGTATCTGGAAAGGCCGTAATTCACCGCGTCTCCCAAATCGGGAATCGTATAAAGCAGCGTGCCGTCAAAATCAAAGAGGATAACTTTTCCGCTCACTTTGCATACCTCTCCACAATGTTGAGCAGGATGCGGGTGCTTATCTCCATACCCTCAACGCTGATATGCTCATAAGGTCCGTGGTAGGCATAGCCGCCCGTTCCCAGATTGGGGCAAGGCAGACCCCGGAAGGTGAGCTGAGCGCCGTCGGTACCGCCGCGGATAGGCTCAACCCTGGGCTCAAGCCCCGCTGCCTTAATGGCTTCAAGAGCGTTTTCCACCACATGGAAATGGGGCTTAACAGCCTCGCACATATTGCGGTAATGCTCTTTTATCTCAAGAATGACGGTGCCCTCACCGTATTTTTTGTTGAGAAGCTTTGCGGCGTGGGCAAGGCAGGCTCTGCGGGCTTCAAAGGAGCCGGCATCGTGGTCGCGGATGATGTAATTGAGGGTCGCCTTCTCCACATCGCCTTCCATGCTTGTCAGGTGGAAGAAACCCTCGTAGCCCTCGGTATCTCTGGGAGTATCGCCGGAGGGCAGCATCGCGTTGAACTCCATTGCGACAAGGCTTGCGTTTATCATGGTGTCCTTGGCAGAGCCGGGATGGACATTTAAGCCGTTGAAAATTACCTTTGCGCCGCAGGCATTGAAGTTTTCATACTCAACGCCACCTTCAGCGCCGCCATCGGCGGTATAGGCAACCTTGGCACCAAAGCGCTCCAGATCCATAAGGGATGCGCCGTGGCCGATCTCCTCATCGGGGCAGAAGCCGATTGCTATGCGGCTATGGGGAAGATTTTCTCTGATGATAATCTCCGCCATCTCCATAATCTCCGCAACGCCCGCCTTGTTATCGGCGCCGAGAACGGTGGTGCCGTCGGTGACGATTATGCTGCGGCCTTTGAGGGAGGGCAGATGAGGGAAATCCGCGGGAGAAAGAACTCTGCCGCTTGTGCCGAGGACGATGTCGCCGCCGTCATAGTTTTCGATGAGGCGGGGCTTCACATTCTCACCGGGAAAATCGGGAATGGTGTCAAGATGTGCGATGAAGCCGATGCTCATAGCATCTTCAAGACCCTCGCTGGCGGGGATGACACCATAGACATAGGCATGCTCATCCACGTATACCTCGCTGACACCCATTTCCCGCATCTCTTCTGCCAGCGCATTGGCAAGGTCAAACTGGCAGGGGGTGGAAGGGGTGGTCTCGCTTGTTTCGCTGCTGGCGGTGTTTATCTGAACATATTTCAAAAGTCTTTCGTATGCTTTCATTTTTTATCTCCTTCAATTGCTTCTATTGAATATATATTGGAGCCGAAATCTCCCAAAACTCTTATATTGGGGTGGTAACCCGTGCCCAAAAACTGATTTTCCAGTCTTACGCCTTCCATAAGCATGTCACCCCGGGCAGTATATTTCTCCGTTCCGTCCACAAGATTTACAAGAGAATCGGCTGTGCGGAATACAAAGCCTCTGGGATTAAGGGAAAAAGGCAGAAGATGCTTTATAAGCTCGCCGAAGGAACGCAGATAAACATTCTGCTCCTTTGCCGAGAAGGCATAGAGCTTATCCCTCTCAAGACCTGCAACAGGCATAATATCTCCCGCGGGAGCCGCACTATACCCTCTCTGGAAATAGGCGCAGACGCATTTATCCCCTTCGCCTGCCTGCCATATCTCCGTACCGGCTCTTGTGCCCTCTCTGCGGCTGAACTGACCGTACTGCAAGGTGCGGCGGTACTTCTTATACCAGGCAATCTGGTGGCATACCTCCTGCCGCTCGGCACGGGAGAGGTATCTCAGATCCAGCTCATAGCCAAAACAGCCGAAGGCCGCCACATTAAAGCGGGTGGAAAGGGGCGTGCTGCGCAGGGTCTGCTGACTGGGGGATGCGGAAACATGGCTGCCCCATGTGGACTGGGGATAGAGATAGCTAAGTCCCCCCTGAATATCCAGACGCTCTATGGGATCGGTGTTATCACTGCCCCAAATCTGGGGAGAAAAGCACAGCATGCCCAGATCAAAGCGGTTGCCCCCCGAAGAACAGCTTTCCAGAAGCACGTGGGGACGGCTGCGGAAAAGGCGCTTTAACACATCATAAAGTCCAAGAATATAGCGATGGTGGAACTCTCCCTGATTTTCAAGACCGGGGGAATAGGCATCGGAAATATGGCGGTTATAATCCCACTTCACATATTTCAGCTTGGTGGAGTCCATTACCGCACCCACATTCTCAACGATATAATCACGGACCTCCGCTCTTGTAAGATCCAGCACCAGCTGATTGCGTCCCTTGGAGGGGCTTCTTCCCGGCACCTTCACCGCCCAATCGGGATGGCTCCTGAACAAGTCCGAATCCTCGTTCACCATCTCCGGCTCGAACCAGAGACCGAAGTCCATACCCATTCTGCGGACAGCCCTTGCAAGTCCCTCAACTCCGTGGGGAAGCTTTTTAAGGTTGGTATTATAATCACCCAAGCCTGCATGATCGTTGTTTCTTTTTCCGAACCAGCCGTCATCCAGCACGAAAAGCTCCACGCCCAGCTTTTTTGCTCTGCGTGCCAGCCTTATCAGCTTTCCGTGGGTGAATCTAAAAAAATGGGCCTCCCAGTTGTTGGCAAGCACAGGCCGCTCCACATTTTTCCAGTCGCCCCGGACAATATTGCCGTTGACGAAGCGGTGGAAATTTCTGCGAAGACCGTTGAAGCCCTTATCAGAGCAGCTCATAACCGCCTCGGGAGTTTCAAAGCTCTCACCGGGGTGCAGCGTCCAGTCGAAGCAGCTGGGGTTTATTCCCAGCATCACCCGCACCAAATCCTCGCCGGAGCGCTCAACCGCCCCATAGTGGCTGCCGGAATATACAAGGTTGAAGCCCCATACTCTGCCGTGGTCCTCCCCCGCTCCCCTTTCGCTGAGGAGAAATCCGGGGTTATGACGGTTGGAGGATGCGCCCGTTGAGGAAGAATTCACATAAAGACCCGCCTCCACATTGCGCACATTGTGGTGTGCCTCCTTTATCCAGCCTCCGTCAAAGGTATGCATCTCCAAAGGCGCGGTGCTCATATCCATACTCATGGACATTATCTTGCGAAGGGAAATATCCCTGTCCGAAAGATTTGTCACGACGCATCTGCGGCTTATTACATTCACCTGAGGGAACGCGGTGTAATAAAGACTCATTTTCACGCTATGAAGGCTGTCCTCCATATCAATACGCAGAGTTTCCACTCCCTCGGTATCGGCATCGGCATAGGCGGTGGGCAGACATTCCATGCTTACGCAGCCCTGGATTATCTCATGTCCCTTATACACAAAATCCGTGACAAAACTTCCGTCGGGCATCTTTATCTCGCAGGGGCTGTTGCGGTAATCCCCCTTGCCCACTCCCGACCACTCAAGGCAGAGAGTATCGAGGCAGTAGCTGGGGTCATTTTCGCTGTAACAGACCGCGCTGCCGTAAGGCACTGTGCGTTTGAGCTCCAGCGGCTTGCTGTCGCCCTCCGCGAGCGCAGCGCCATAATGCAGATGTTCAAGATGGCCAAAGGGGCTTATCTTCATCCAGTAAGAGGTATTATCCGTATCCAGCCGGAAAAGACCCTTTTCTTCATATATGGGCATTATTGCACCTCCTGATAAAAGAGTATAAGCAATATAAAAAACGGACAATGGATGTTTAGTATCATCCATTGTCCATTATATTACAGGCATTTTCAAATGTCGAGTGGGGAGGCTTTTTTTATCTCACAAAATAGCTGCCGCTGGGCAGGTTAAAGCCCTCTACCGCAACAACAAGTCTGGAAGAGACGGAGCAAAGCTCCTTTGCGATGCTGACATCCGTCACATAATAATCCATATTGGTTCTTACATAGACGCGGTCAAAAACCTTGAAGAAAAACTCGGGATCCTGTCCCATATCCTTGCTCTTGCCCTCTCTGAGGGCGGTACCGTCCAGCTCTGCGCTCAGGTAGATGCCGATATCATCGGCCTCCTGACGGAGATAGCGGCACATGGCGGATATGGCACTGACAGAATCGGGTGCTGCACTCATAGGCTGGGAATAGGCAATAGCCATATTGGCAGGCAGACAGACATTGGTGAGAAGAACCTCGTCAAAGCCCATTTCCTTCAGCTCACGCATGGTATCCACAATATACTCTCTGGTGGTGCTGTTATAGGGATCCAGCCAGCTGCAGTTTTCATCGGTGAGAACGCCGCCGTTGGCATTTTTCAGACTTATGGGGCTGTTGCGCATGGCCATTGCGCTGTCTCCCAGACAGCTCACTTCAGCCACAAGCCAGAGCCCGTGCTCCTTGAGCTTGCCGAGGGCTTCCTTGATATTCTCGGTGCCGTTTACACCGTAGCTGGCAGCCATGGGCACACTGCTGTAATAGCGGAGAGTGCCATCCTCGCTCTTTATATTCAGAACGAGGCTGTTATATTTATACTGGCTTTCCGCGAGAATTGAGGGATAGTATGCCAGATTCTGAGCCGTCATCTTCTCCTTGGAGACATAGAGAGCCTGGATATCACTCAGCCGGGAAGTTACCATGCTCTTCATCTGAGAATAATCGGGCATTGAAACCACGATCTGCGCGTCGGTTACCGGGGGCGCAAGAACGCTGGATTCATCCTCCTCGTCCTCATCGCTTTTAAGCTCGCTCTCGGTGAAGTCAAGGTACAGTCCGTCCTTTTCATACCGTATATACTTTTGCATATCGTAGAAAACCCACATACCCGCCATAAAGGCGATGAGCAGCAGGAAAAGCACAACGGTGATTACCCAGCCGTATTTGCGTTTTCCACGGTAAATTGCTCTTGGTCTTGCCATAATTATGCTCTTTCCTTATCCTCTATCTCGGAAATAAGTGCAACACGGCGTGCATGTCTGCCGCCTTCGAATTCGGTGCTCAGGAAGGTATCAACAATTTTCAGAGCAAGTCCGCTGCCGGTGGTGCGGGCGCCCAGAGCCAGGATATTGGCATCGTTATGAAGACGGGTATACTCGGCACTGTAGCAATCGGCGCAGAGAGCGGCGCGGATACCCTTTACCTTGTTTGCGCTGATGGAAATGCCTATACCGGTGCCGCAGATGACAATGCCCTTTTCACATTCGCCGGAAGCAACGGCTCTTGCAGCCGCCTCGCCGTAAATGGGATAATCGCAGCTATCGGTGGTATAAGTTCCGAAGTCCTTAAGCGCATAGCCCTTAGCCTCCAGATGCTTCATAATTTCCTTTTTCAGTTCAAATCCGCCGTGGTCGGAAGCAATTGCAATCATGGTAAATATCCTCCTCAGATTTTCACAAATTCGCATTTGCGGTTTTTGAATGTGCTTACATATTCAAAGCCGCAGCTTTTTATTATCTCATAGCCCTCCCGCACGCATTTTGCCGCGTCGGAGGGCCTGTGGGCATCGCTGCCCACGGTGATTATCTCACCGCCCAAAGCCTTGTAAAGCCGCAGCACTTCCGGGTCGGGAAAGGGTCCGCAGCCATCTCTTATACCAGAACAGTTTATCTCTATTCCACGGCCGTTGTCAATCAAAAGCCTCAAAAGAAGCTCAATTTTGTCGCCGTAAAGCTCCATCGACAGCTTTTCGTCATATCCCTGCTGCCACATATAGCGGCGGCCGTAGCCTATATGAGCCATCACATCGAAAAAATTCAGCTCCGACATTTTAATAAGCTCATCCACATAGACATCGAAGATTCTGCGGCAATGCTCCGGGGACTCAAATTTAACACACCACAAATCACCGTATTCCTGCAGAATATGCAGCGAACCCATTACCATATCAAGCCCCGGGGTGGAGGCGAGCTGTTTTGCAAGCTCAATGTTGAAAAGAGGCTCTCCCAACTCAAGGCCTATGCGCACATCCAAAGGCAGCTTGGGATGCTCCCGAAGGAGGGCAGTATATTTTTCAAGGCTCTCTGCCGGCTTTGTCACACAGCCGGGATTTGGCTCATAGGTGCGCCAGTTCACCATATCGCAATGATTGGTGAAGCACATCTGCTCTATACCCATTTTTGCCTCAGCTTCCGCCATTTCAAACATTGTGGCTTTGGAATCCTGAGAGACATCCGAATGAACATGATAATCAGTTAAAAACATTATATACCTCTCATTGCAAGTGTTTCACACAGTATAACAAATTATTGCATCAAAACGGCCATGTGGCAAACCAGCCAAGGCAGTTTTCCGCAAAATCTCTTGAGACCCATGCGCCGCTGACAACGGGATAATAGGCAGCGAAAAGTACTATGCTCACCGCAGCCACCGCCGGCAGCAGCCATTTCCAGCTTTCGCAGCGTCTGCGAAGGGAATCAAGCACGTATCCCAGCGCCAGAAGCAGGAAGACGGAGGATGGGAAATAATGATATTCAAAGACGATTCGGCTTACAAATACCCAAGGCAGAAGCTGAGCCATATAGCCAAGGAAAATAAATCTTGCAGTGCGATCCTTCTCCTTTATCCAGAGCCAAAGCATTGAGATCATAGCCGCCAGTCCGCCCCAGCAGAGGAAAGGATTAAGAAAAGCTCCAATGGTGGATTTTTCGTTGCCGCTGTAATCAAGATAATAGAGGATCGGTCTTCCGTTAATTATCCACTGCCACCAGCGTGAGGAATAGGGATGGGTTGCGTCCACTCCCGAATGATAGGAGAACATATACTCCTGATTTTGCAATACTATGTCCAGATACTCTCTGCGGAAGAACATACCCACGCCCTTCATGCCCTCGGCCTTACCGTAGGCATAATAGCTCACATAGTAAATCAGAAGGGGCACTGCTACAAAAAACACAAGACAAATGGCTATATTTTTTACGTTTTCCCGCCAATAGCCTTTTATTGCGGCCCTGCGCTCTTCTTCATCCTCTGAAGAGCCGGCAGCGGACACATATCTCTCAATCCTGTCAACAAGCCAGATAAGACCGAGACCCGCTCCCGCATATATGCAGGTCCATTTGCTTGCGGCTCCGAGACCAAAACATATTCCGCTTAATGCTAGAGGCAGCACCCATTTTCTTCCGCTTCTGTCGGACTGCAGATAGATATACATGAAAAGGTACATCAGCAGAATAAAGAAAACGGAATATGAATCTATGGTGGCTATTCTTGTCTGAGCAAAGTGCATCAGATCCGTGGCGGAAAGCAGACTTACAAGAGTGGGTACCGCTATGCCGCCGAACATGCGCTTAGTGAAAACATAAAATGCGGGAAGCATCAGCACGCCCACCAGCGTTCCCATGAAACGCCAGCCGAAAGGATTCAGACCGAAAATGCTGATGCCAAGGGAAATGATAAGCTTACCGAGAGGCGGATGGCTTATCTCATAGGGCCACACCGACTCAAGATGCTCATAAGCTGTCCGCACATGGTAAATCTCGTCAAAATAACTGCTGTTGAGATATGTTGACTTTTCGGGCACAGTATCTCTCTCGTCAAAAAGAGGAATGCAGCCATCGGGGATAATCAGCTTATCGCTCTCGATTTTGTTGCCGTCTATATCGTAAAGAGCCAGTTCTCCCAGCCACACCTCTTCATCCGCAATAAGGCGCACAAAACGTGTTTCGCCGATATAATCCCATGTTTCCAATCGCTTCCATTTCAGAAGGTCCGCATAGCCCTGCTCCATAACGCCCACATCAACAAAGTTTTCTCCGTCCTCGGAAAACTGAAGATAGTAGTTGCCTGTATGAATGCCTGTGAAATAGGAAACCGCGCTTATGCCCTCGGGATTTTTCAGCTCTATAAGAGCATACTGTCCCCGCTCCCTGAAGCGGCAGAAGCTTTCAGGACTATCGGTGGTACCAAGATTCAGAAAAGCGATCAGCCCATAGCAGATGCTCAGGCACAGCATTATAAGCCAATCCTTGCGTCCGATCCTTTTCCCGTCATCTCCGGTAATCGCCGCAGGAACATTCTGACGGGAAGCTGCAAAGGCTCCGAACACAATAACTATAAAAGCCAGAAGGGCTATTGGAAACAAAAGATGAAGCATTTTTGTCCTCTGTCAATAACTAAAATATAATTTGTGATGCAAAAAGTTTGTAATTATGATTTAATGATTATACTATAAATACATCCGCAAGTCTATACAAGCCAAAGAAAGGAGGGTGAAAATTGAAAAATATTCCCAAAAAACTAATGCCTTTTCTTATCGCCCTCGCGATTTTACTGAGCGGCTGCGCGGCCGATCCCCATTCTCCCCGGGAAGAGCCAGCGCCAAGCCCTTCGACAGAGACGGCTCCTTCCCCCTCGCCCAGTGCTGAGCCCCTCTCCCCCACTATGGAAGAGCCTCAGCGCCCCACCCTCGAGGACAAGGTCTGGCAGATGATGTTTATCACTCCACAGGATCTCACCGGAGAAAAATGCACGGGAGATAAGGCGCTTTGGGCGGAAGCTCTCAATGAAAAGCCGGTTGGCGGAATTGTTTTTCTCTCAGACAACTTCCCCAGCGAAGGGGAGGTCCGGAGTATGATGGAGGCTATCTACGCCGCTGACGCAGGTATTTTTCTGGGCCTTGACGAAGAGGGCGGAGAGGTTGCAAGGCTCGCCTATGCCCTTGGCGTGACCACCAAATTCAAGCCCATGTATGAATACCAGCTGAAAGGTACCGGCGTGGCTTTTCAGAATGCTCAGACCATCGGCAATGATATAAGCTCCTTCGGTTTTAATATGAATTTCGCACCCGTCGCCGATGTATGGAACAATTATTGGAACACCGTTATCGGATACAGGTCCTATGCCACCGACGCCAAGCGCTGCGCGGAGCTTGTTGCAGCCGCCGTTGAGGGTTACCACAGTGCAGGGGTCATCAGCGTTCTCAAACACTTTCCCGGTCATGGCAACACCTTTGAGGACAGCCATTACGCCACGGCATATACTAAGAAAAGCCTTCAGGAGATGAGAAAATGCGAATTTCTCCCCTTTATTTCCGGAATTGAGGCCGGATGCCAGGTTGTTATGCTGGGACACATCATTGCAACAGATATCGACCCAGAAACCCCCGCCACATTGAGCAGCACCGTGATACAGGAAGTTTTGCGCGGGGAGCTGGGCTTTGAGGGTATTGTTATTACCGACGCCTTCACCATGGCGGGGCTGGGAGAAATGACAGAGGCTCAGGCCGCTGTTATGGCTGTTGAAGCCGGCTGCGATATGATTCTCGCTCCCGGTGACCCGGAGGCCGCTGTGAAGGCTATTAGCGAAAATGTCAGCCCTGAGCGTATTGAAGAGAGCTACCAGAGAATACTTTCTCTCAAGCGCAGCTGGGGTCTTACAGAATAAACTAACTCAATAAACTGACTCAACAAAAAAAGGAGCTGTCAAAAGACAGCTCCTTTGTTGTTTTCATGCTGATGATTGATTTATGCCCAGGTGGACTGAATTTCGTCGGCAGTTTCCTTGTCGAACATTGCAACAACGCTCTTGATGGTGTCACCCAGGAGAACCAGAGTGAACATGCCGAAAACGACGGTCATAATGACATACAGGGGCCAGATGGGAATCATAAGAGTCGCGGTAATCTCGCGGCTTGCTACCTTCTCAAGAATACCTTTGCCTGCGCCCCAGGTAGCAAATACCATGGTGCCAACAGAAATGAGAGAAGTGAGAGAGAAGCAGAAGAAGCGAAGCTTCTGAGGCAGCTTGCTCACAAACATGGTAACATGGATATGTCCATGAACAGTCTGAGTATAAGCCCAGGAGGTGAATACGACGATCAGCAGCATGCACTGAACTACCTCATATACGCCAAGGATACGATAGTTTGCAAACAGACCCAGCATAGAGTCAACAAACATGATAACCATCATGCAGGCGATAAGAATCATACCGACATAGCAGATGTAGTAGCAAACCTTGCTGGTTACGAGGGAGTAGCCATTAATAAATTTCTTCATATTATAAGCCTTCCTTTGCTGCGATCAGCCAAAAGCTGATAAGATTTCCGGCATAGAGCACCGGAAATCACGCGTTAAAAACACGTTTTCTCTGTGCATTTGCCGCACATAATGTCGTTAAATACTTTTTGGTGGTGGCCGGGGTGCCGGAGCACCCCGGCCTTAATCAGTAACTAATTAAGTAGCTAATTAAATATTTTCCGAAAAACTATTGATTAATAGTTGTCGGGGGTGTAGGTCCAATCGCTGTAGTGGAACTCAGCAGCCCAGTCATCAGCGTGAGCAGCAGCGTCCATAGCAACGATTTCCATGCTCTTGTCATAGATGGCCTGGCCATCGAGACCCATCTCGTTCAGGTAGCCAACGTACCACTCGTGGATGCTGTTTACGATCTCGTCAGAGGTAGCCCAAGCAGCGAGCTCCTCGGAGGGCTTGTAAACTTCAACGCCGTTTTCACGCATCTTGTCAGCAACCCAGTAGTTGCAGCTATCCCAGTAGTAACCGGCCATGTCGCCTGCGTAGTTGCCGCAGTACTTGTCGATGATAGCCTGGAGATCAGCGGGGAGACCTGCATAGGTGTCCTTGTTCATGAGAACGAAGCAGGAGGTGTAGGAAATGGGGAGGTCGAGGCAGTAGTCAATGGGCTCGAACAGCTTGAAGCAGTCGATGTTGTGCCAGTCATTGGTGAAGCCATCGAAAACGCCCTTGGAAACGCCTTCATAAACTTCGCCGGTGGGGATGGAAACGGGAGTTGCACCCAGAGCCTCGAGGTACTGGGAAGCGATAGTACCAGCGGTACGGATCTGCATGCCCTTGAAATC